>JBCQTK010000034.1:0-23079 GCA_047178665.1 Rikenellaceae bacterium
ACTTGACGTTCCAATGAACTATCCTGACCTAACGCCACCTACCCAAAATCTCAAAACCAACTCTTTTTCAACTATGTTGCCCCAAATTTCCTACTCTTACATTTTTTTTGTATCTTTGTCGTATGAAAAAGGTGCAAAAGCCGCTCCCAACGCCCGAGCAGGCTCTCTATAGCTATTGGGGATACAGCGAATTTCGTCCTATGCAGCGCGAGATAATCGACTCAGTATTAGCTGGTAACGACACGTTGGCGCTCCTCCCTACAGGTGGCGGCAAGTCGCTTACCTACCAGATCCCTGCGCTAGTGTCGCGTGGGGTCTGTGTCGTTGTGACGCCCCTGATTGCGCTTATGAAGGATCAGGTCGACAGACTTCGCCATCTGGGTGTGCCGGCTGTGGCGATCCACTCGGGGCTCTCGCGTCGACAGATAGATGTGGCGCTCGACAACTGCGTGTATGGCGATGTGAAGATGCTATATGTGGCGCCCGAACGTCTTACGTCGCAGCTATTTATGGAGCGTCTGAGGCGTATGGATGTGTCGCTATTCGCCATCGACGAGGCGCACTGCATCTCGCAGTGGGGATATGACTTTCGCCCAAGCTACCTCAAGATCGGACTTGTCAGGGGTATGCACCCCAATGTCCCGATGTTGGCACTCACTGCTTCGGCTACGGAGCTAGTGTGCAAGGATATAATGTTAAACCTGCGATTCACCAACGACAGGATTATTCGCGGTAGTTTCACGCGCAAGAACCTCAGCTACGCCATACGCCGCACCGACGACAAGGATGGGCAGCTGCTACGTATTCTCTCAAAGGTCGATGGTGCCGCCATAGTCTATGTACGCACACGCAAGGGGTGTGAGCAGATCGCACAGTACCTCAATAGCCACGGCTGCCCTGCGATATTTTACCACGGCGGATTGCCGCACACCGAGCGGTCGCTGCGACAGGATGAGTGGATTAGGTCGGAGTATCGTGTGATTGTTGCCACCAACGCCTTCGGAATGGGTATCGACAAGGCGGATGTGAGAGTCGTTGTCCACTACACCATCTGCGACTCGCTTGAGGCGTACTATCAGGAGTCGGGGCGTGCAGGGCGCGATGGTGCGCGTAGCTACGCTGTACTGCTAGAGGCGTCGAACGATGTGGCGCGCGTGGAGAAGAGTCTGGAGAGTGAGTTTCCATCACTCCAGATGGTGAAGGAGATATACGACAAGATATGCCGTAAGCTAGAGATAGCCTATGGCGAGGGTAGCGACATATGCTACAACTTTGATATGCGCAAGTTCTGCCGCGACGAGAGTATCTACCAAGGTACATTTATGAGCGCCGTGAAGATACTGCAGATGAATAGCTATCTAACCCTAATCGACGAGATGGAGCAGACGGCTCGTATAATGTTTATCGTCAACCGCGACGACCTATATCGCGTCAGGGTGATTCATCAAAATCTCGACCACTTTATCCGTACCCTGCTGCGTCTCTACGACGGTGTCTTCACCGAGTTTAGGGCGATCGACGAGCGAAGAATCTGTGAGGTGAGTGGCTACAAACTACTACAGGTGCGCGATATGTTGAAGCAGCTCTGGAGAATGCGGCTCATTCGCTACACACCGACAAACTACTCGGCGATGATATATCTCCCCAAGGATCGACTCTCTGTCGAGGATATATTCATATCGCCCGAGAGCTACAAATATCGCAAAGAGATCTATGAGGAGCGACTCTCGCGGATGGTCGAGTATAGCAAGAATGAAACCATTTGCCGTTCGCAGATTCTCTGCCGACACTTTGGCGAGGAGGATGCACCCGAGTGTGGCGTCTGCGATGTCTGCATCGAGAGGCGTCGCAGCAGCGTGAATAACGACAAGAGCGAGCAGCAGAGTGGCGAGCTGCGGAGGGTGATTCTGTCAACTATCGGTGTGGAGAATCAGCCATCTATCAGCGTCCGCGAGCTACTCTCGTCGATGCCATATCCCTCTGGTGCTATCCTTGCGGAGCTCGACTTATTGAGTCGGCAGGGGGCTGTGGAGGTGGATGCAGCAGGTTATTTGCACCTAAAGTGATGTTTATTTAGATTAAAAAGGGGCGTTTTCTCGTTTTATTTCGTACCTTTGAAGGCTCAATAATAGGGAGACCCAACGAAGGGGTGCATTTTAATTATAGAGGTTACAGAGAAATTATAGAGGATTTGGGAATGGAGCAACAATCAGAACTATCGACAATAAGCAACGAGCTGACAGCTGCGTTGCCGGCACTTGTGTTTGAGGGCAAAATTGTAGTGGTCGATAGCGAGGAGCAGGTGGAGGCTGCGTGTCGCGATATTGAGTCCTACGCAATCGTAGGATTCGACACCGAGACACGTCCGTCGTTCAAGGCGGGTGTAACCTACAAGGTCTCGTTGCTGCAACTCTCGACACCTACCTCTTGCTACCTATTTCGTCTCCACAAGATCCCACTCCTCGATCCGATTCGCAAGATCCTTGAGAGTCACGACATATTGAAGATCGGCGCCGACGTAGCTGGCGACATACGCTCCATAAACCAACTATTCCAGATTGATGCCGACGGATTCTACGATCTACAGAGCTACATATGGGAGTGGGGAGTGGGTGAGAAGAGTCTGCGCAAAATGTCGGCACTAGTGTTGGGCTACAGAATTTCGAAGGCGCAGCGCCTCAGCAACTGGGAGGCGTCGACACTCACCAAGCAGCAGCAGATCTATGCAGCAACAGATGCGTGGGCGTGTACGGAGATATACAATCGACTGCAGCAGATGGCGAAGCTCTCGCCCGAGCAGATCGCAATATTACGCGAGGAGCAGCGACAACGAGCTGCCGAAGCTGCCGCCAAAAAGGCCGCAAAGGCTGCAGCAAAAGAGGAGCGTGAGGCTAGTCGAACAGGTGAGGCGGGTGCAAAACGTAACTATCGCCGCCGCAACCACCACCGCCGCAGAGCCAAGAGCAGCGAGGCGGCAAAAACAACTATAGAACAGAAAAAGTAGATATATATTAAATATGGATAGCAGAGCACAAATATACCTCAAACGAGGCAAGGAGGAGTCACTCCTACGCCGACACCCCTGGATATTCTCGGGTGCAATTGAACGAGCCGAAGTTGACGAGGAGCTGTTGGAGGGCGACGTTGTCGATCTCAACACGAAGGCAGGCGACTTCATCGCTACGGGGCACTATCAGGTCGGTTCGATCGCTGTCAGAGTGCTTACATTTGAGCACGAGGAGATTGACCAGGAGTGGTGGAATCGACGAATTGCTGCCGCCTACGATGTGAGGTCGACGCTGCAACTCACCGACAACGAATTGACAACCTGCTATCGCCTAATTCACGGCGAGGGGGATCTGTTGCCTGGTTTGGTGGTCGATATATATGGATCGCACGCCGTTGTGCAGTGCCACTCGGTCGGTATGTATCGTTCGCGCCAGCAGGTGGCGGAGGCTATTCGCACAACATATGGCGAGCGTATCACATCAATCTACGACAAGAGCGCGCAGACACTGCCATACAATGCTGAGACGGGAGCGATAGATGGATACCTCTTTGGCGGACACAACTCGCTGGAGACGAACATCGTACTTGAGAATGGTCATAAGTTTGGTGTCAACTGGGAGAGGGGGCAAAAGACGGGATTCTTCATCGACCAACGCTACAATCGCGAACTCGTGGGGCTCTACTCTAAGGGGCGCACTGTCCTCAACACGTTCTGCTACACGGGCGGTTTCTCGGTCTACGCTATGGCTGGGGGCGCAAAGGAGGTGTGCTCGGTCGACTCGTCGCAGAGGGCGGTGGAGCTAGCTGACGAGAATATGAAACTCAACTTCGGGGAGGGTGTTGCGCATACATCGGTCGCTGTAGACGCGATGGAGTATCTGAAGGATATAGGCAGCAAGTATGACCTGATTATCCTCGATCCACCAGCGTTCGCCAAGCACCACAAAGTTGCGGCAAAGGCGTTGCAGGGTTATAAGAGACTCAATGCTAGGGCTTTGTCGCAGATCAAGAGCGGCGGAATACTCTTCACCTTCTCTTGCTCGCAGGCGATCTCAAAGGAGATGTTCCGAACGTCGATATTCACTGCGGCAGCTATCGCAGGGCGCAAAGTACGCATACTCCATCAGCTCACACAGCCGTGCGACCACCCAATCAACATATATCACCCCGAGGGTGAGTATCTCAAGGGTTTGGTGCTCTACGTCGAGTAGTTACGTTAATATGTAATTATAGTAAAATAAAAAGTTATGAAGAGTTTATTGAGGATTTTTGCTGCGCTAGCAATTATGCTATGCACTGTTGGTTCGGTCGAGGCGAAGAGGTCTGACACTAAGAGGTCTGACGCAAGTAAGTCGAAGATTGAGAGTGTTACATTTATGACAGATATTGATTGCCCCTCTTGTGAGGCGAAGATAATGAAGGTGTTGCCATATCAGAGGGGTGTGAAGGATGTCGCAGTCAACGTTAGGTCGAAGAGCGTCACTGTGAAGTACGACAACACAAAGACTTCGGAGTCGGCTCTTAAGTCGTCGCTCAAGAGGTTGGATGTGAAGGTAGTGGAGCCGCAGGCGCCAAAGATCACACCAAAGCGTAAGTAGAGTCTGGTGGACGCCTGCTCGAATTGTAGCCTCTACACAATATATATCTACCCCTCGCAGAATAGCGTCAGCTGCTGCGAGGGGTAGATGTTTTTAATAGCGAGCCCCTCGTTGCGTGCTCGGCGGAGTGTGTAGGCTGTTCCACCCTTGCCGCCAGATCCGATTTTGCCGCGGTTACTTGCACCCTCGTAGTAGGTGATTATAGCCTCTGCGTGCGCCACAAGGTAGTCGTTGCGTCGGTGGAATGTGTCGGCACGATACTCTTCGCTGAGTATTATGACGCTGTCTGCTTGTTTGATAATTGCGTCGTACCTCGCCCTATCCTCTGCCGAAAAGGATGCTGCCTGACCCGCAAAGGGGATGACACAGCAGAGCTGCAGTGCGAAACCCTCGTCGCGAAGGGTGAGGACACACTCTGCAGCAGCGAGGTCGAAACCGACTGCCACACCCGAGTAGCAGAGGGTGGGTTCGTCTGCTGCAAACTCCAAGATTGCTGCACGTAGCGCCTCGTCGAAGCGCTCTTTGTCGTATTGGCGGTGACCGGTGAAGGAGATATTCATATCCGAAAGGTAGTTATTTGGCGTGGTCTTTGCAAATTTTACTTCGCAATTAATGTTAAATTCTATTAAAAAAAGTAAAGTTATGAAAAAGACAGCAGTTATCCTCTCAGCATTTGTAGGAGGTGCGGCAGTTGGCGCCGCCGCAGCACTAATGTGTGCCCCAAAGTCGGGTGTAGATCTTCAGAGAGATGCAAAGTCGCTCCTATTCGAACACCTCGCCCACATTAACGAGCACATCAAGAAGTGTCGCTGTATGATGGGTATGGGGTGCGACTGCAACAAGGATGCAGAGTCGGCGCAGCAGGAGGCTAGCAATGCATCGAACCAATAATGGAGAGTCGCCTAAGTAGCCATCTGCTCGGTAATCTCACCATCTTCGTGACGCTGTTGCTGCTCTCGTCGACACTTCTTCTCATAGCTATAATCTTGTGGTTGGCGCATCTGCTGGGGTCGCTTATTGGGGCGATGCTCATCGTCGGTGGTGCGACAGGTGTGGTGGCTATTATCTTATACTGCAGCAAGGTGCGACCCGAGATGAAGCAGCTGCGTGAGGAGATGTCGACAATATACGAGGTGGCGAGCATCGTGCGTTCAGCTTACCGATGGATGGCCTCTATACTCTCCATATTTGAGTCTGTGAATGGTACAAAAAGAGGAGTCTGACTAACGAAATGTTAGTCAGACCCCCCCTTGTAAAAAACTTCTCCTTTACTCTTATCAACTATCAATTAAAAATCTCGATAGCTGTGGACTCTACGCGACTACTTACCGAAGTAGCGGTTGTAAAGACCCTGGAATCCTGCTCCGTGACGAGCCTCATCCTTCGCCATCTCGTGTACTGTGTCGTGTACAGCGTCGAGGTTCTGCTCCTTAGCCAAACGAGCTAGACGCATCTTATCCTCGCAAGCACCCGACTCAGCGTTCATACGCTTGAATAGGTTTGTCTTTGTGTCCCATACAACATCGCCCAACAACTCCGCGAACTTCGCTGCGTGCTCTGCCTCCTCCCAAGCGTAGCGCTTGAAAGCCTCTGCGATCTCTGGGTAGCCCTCGCGATCCGCCTGACGGCTCATTGCTAGGTACTGTCCAACCTCTGAGCACTCGCCCGAGAAGTGTGCCATCAATCCATCCAATAGCTCTGGGTTAGATCCCTTGCCGTCGCCAAGCTTGTGCTCTGTAACGAACGATAGACCCTCCGACTGCTCCTCGCACTCAACAAACTTCTCCTGTGGTACTTTACATAGTGGGCACTTCTCTGGTGCCTCATTACCCTCGTGGATATATCCACAAACGGTACAACGCCATTTCTTCAACATAATCTTAATTTTTATGAGTTTGTAATATTTATTTCTTGTTTGTGGTAGGCAGAATTTCGTAAGCCACTCCCTCCCACATCACAAAGGTAGGTATTAATTTTGTATTTGCAATAGCTTTTCGATCACCTTTTTTTATAGTGCTATAAGCGCAGCCTATACCGACCGAAGATCACCCCTTTACTTTGATGGGTGCATTATAACCTCAATGCAGCGCTTCTCGCTCAATATCTTGCGTGCCATCCTCTGCACATCTTTTGAGGTGATACTCCTTACGACAGCCTCGTAGTCTGAGAGATAGTTGATCTTGTCGACCCTAAGTCTGCTGATCCACCCCATCCAGCTGCCATTCTGCTCCTGTGAATTTGCAAAACTCTTCAGCAGATATTCGCGACATTTGGTCATCTGAGCCTCCGTAGCACCCTCTGTGGCGATAATGTCGAGCTGTTCGAGTACGCACTTCTGCATCTCGTCAAACAGCTCATCATTGGTGTCGTAGCTGATCTCTAGCGTAAAGTTGCGGTAGGGTGTTTTGTTGATCGAGAGTGAACCTCTTGCGCCGTATGTACCCCCCATCTCCTCGCGTACGGTGTTGAGCAGTAGGTCGTTGAGTGCCGATTCGAAGAACTTGCCTGTCACAATGTTGCGTAGTTCATACTTTAGACTACTGCCCGATAGGAGTGTAGCAACGCTCACTTTCGGCTGCTCCATTGGCACCGTGATCTCCTCGCGTATGCGACCATTTGCGTAGCGTATTTTATCGTCGATGTACTCCATCTTCTTGTCATCTGCAGTGGTGGGTAGCGATCCTATGTACTTCTCTACTAGTGGTTTTAGGCTCTCAAGCTCCACCGACCCTACGATGTAGAATGTGAAGTTGTCGGCATCGGAGAATAGCCTCTCCTGCACACTCTCTATCTGCTCTAGGCTGAAGCTGTCTAGCACCTCTTCGGTGAGCTGGCGGCTGCGGAGGTGGTTGTCGAAGGCGACCTCGTTGTAGCGTTTGTAGTGTAGGTAGTCGGGGTTGCTCTCCTGGTTTTTGAGTATTGCGCGGTAGTATCGTCGCACAACCTCGAAGTCATCCTCGCTGTAGCGGGGAGTGCAGAAGCGGAGGTAGAGTAGCTCCATCATTGTCTCGATGTCGTTGGGCGAGCAGCTGCCGCCGATGCTCTGTGTGTAGTCGCTGATGTTTGTTGTGACGTAGGCGATCTTGCCTGCGAGGGCACGATCTAGCTCAATGTCGGAGAACTCGCCAACACCCGACTGTGATAGAACCCTCGACACAAAGCCTCCAACTTGGTAGAGCGAGTCGGGTAGTAGCGATCTGCCGCCCCTCGATACACCTTGCATAATCACTTCGTCTGCCTTGTAGCTAGTGGGTTTTACAACGACAGTGACACCATTCGAGAGTATCCACTCCGTCGTGTCATACTCCGAGTTGTAGCTCTCGGCGACAATCTCCGACCCCTCAAGTGTCGTGTCGTCAGAGATCAGTTCGCGGATCTGCTCCTCTCTCTTGAGTGGCTCGATCTCCGACGATAGTGTCGTCTCGATTATCTCTGCTATGCGCTCCTCTGTGGGGGGCGTGAGAGTCTCTTTCTGTGGTATGGACAACATAACCACCTGGTTGTCTGTGGGATATAGCGCCTCTATTGCGGCGTTGATCTCGTCGAGCGTAATATCTTCTAGTAGCCTATTGTCAATCAGGTACTCCTCTTCGGCGCTCGGTATAGCCACGCCAAAGCGGAAGTTGTCGATGTATCGTGTCACGTACGAGTTGTTCTTCTGGTCGTCGCGATTTGCGTAGCTGCGTTCGATTCCACTCAACATATTCTGCTTTGCACGCAGCAGCTCACTATTGCCGAAGCCGTAGCGGCGTACACGCTCCATCTGCGTAACTATCTCTTGTAGTGCCGCCTCGCTCTCATCTTCGTCGCAGTAGACATAGTATGATGTCGTCGTGAGCGTAGGGATGATGCCGATCCCGCCAAAATACATATAGCCTCTGAGGATGGGTGAGTCGACCATCTTCGCAACCTCATTCAGACGCTCCTGCTGCATCAGAGAGATGAGGTTCTCGGTGAGGATTTCGCGCTCTGTTGTGATCGTTGCGTTCTCCGACTTCTCCCTTGCGCGGCGCTTCATAATATATTGTATCTCGGTGTATGTCTGCTCGGGGTCGGTGAAGATCTCGATGATCGGTTCGCTGTTGTCGACAGTGTAGATCACATCCTTCTGCGGTGCGTCGGCAGGCGATGATGGGATCTCGCCGAAGAGCTCCTTCACCCTCTCCTCCACGTGGTCGACCTCTATGTCGCCAACGATAATGATCGCTTGATGCTCGGGTCGGTACCACGTGTGGTAGAAGCTCGTCAGCGACTCCGCCTCGAACGAATCTAGCCCCTCAAGTGTGCCGATCAGATTGCGCTCCTCATACTTAGTGTCGCGCCCAAGTGCCTCTATCAGAGTCATAGTCGAGCGCCACGCAGCGCCGTCGCGTGTGCGGAGCTCCTCCTTGATGACACCTCGCTCCTTGTCGATCTCCTCCTTGTGGGGCTCTATGAAGGCTGCCCAGTTCTGGAGAATCAGCAGAGCTGTGTCGACCGCAGACTCCCTCGCCGTCGGCAGATCTTTCATCATATAGACCGTGTTGTCCCAGCTAGTGTAGGCGTTGAGATTGGCGCCAAACTTGACGCCGATACTCTCCAGATAGTCGATCGCCATCTTGCCTGGCAGGTCGCGTGTGCCGTTGAATGCCATATGTTCGATGAAGTGGGCGAGCCCCTGCTGGTCGTCAGACTCCTGGATTGCCCCGACGTCGCTAACTATGTAGAAATCAGCCTGTCCCTTGGGTTTGGCGTTGTGGCGGATGTAGTAGGTAAGTTCGTTGGGGAGTTTGCCGCGGCGCAGTGCTGGATCGTTGGCGATCGTAGCTGTAGTCTGCTCTGCCGCAAACGACTGCGCTGCGACTATGCAGAGGATGAGTGTTAGTATTCTTTTCATATTTTTGAAACGTATCGTACTCTCTATATATTATATGAGAGGAGGGAACCTACTCAGTCCCCTCCCTATTTTTATCCTCTCTGCTACTGATTCATCGTAGCCAGGAACTCTTTGTTGTCCTCCGTAAGGTTCATCTGCTTCTGTAGGAACTCCATCGCCTCGACAGTTGTCATATCCGATAGATACTTCCTCAAGATCCACGTCCTGCTTAGCACCTCCTTTGGAAGTAGCAGATCCTCCCTGCGTGTGCCCGACGATATGACGTCGACAGCGGGGTAGACCCTCTTGTTGGCGAGGCGACGATCTAGCTGTAGCTCCATATTACCCGTACCTTTGAACTCCTCGAAGATAACCTCATCCATCTTCGATCCTGTGTCGATGAGTGCTGTGGCAATTATCGTGAGCGACCCCTTCTCCTCTGTGTTGCGCGCAGCACCGAAGAATCGTTTGGGCTTGTGGAGAGCGTTGGCGTCGACACCTCCCGAGAGCACCTTGCCCGATGCTGGCTGCACCGAGTTGTAGGCGCGTGCGAGGCGTGTGATCGAGTCAAGGAAGATCACTACGTCGTGTCCGCACTCAACCATCCTCTTCGCCTTATCCAGCACCATCTCAGCAACCTTCACGTGGCGTGATGCCTGCTCGTCGAATGTAGATGCTACAACCTCCGCCTTTACGTTGCGCGCCATCTCCGTCACCTCCTCGGGGCGCTCGTCGATTAGCAGCACTATCATATACGCCTCAGGGTGGTTGTCGGCAATCGCGTTGGCGATCGACTGTAGCAACATCGTCTTTCCCGTCTTGGGCTGTGCGACGATCAGGGCTCGCTGACCCTTGCCGATGGGCGAAAATAGATCTATAATTCTGTTAGATAAGCTGTTGTGAACACCTCCTGTGAGTCTGAACTTCTCGCTCGGGAAGAGTGGCGTCATATATTCGAACTGCACGCGGTCGCGGATGTAGTTGGGCTCGAGACCGTTGATCTCCTCTACCTTGATTAGTGGGAAGTACTTCTCGCCCTCGCGTGGTGGACGGATAGTTCCTCTCACAGTGTCGCCTGCTTTGAGCGCGAAGTTCTTGATTTGGTTCGGCGATACGTATATGTCGTCGGGAGAGTTGAGATAGTTGTAGTCCGATGAACGCAAGAAGCCGTAGCCGTCGCTCATTACCTCCAACACACCCTCGCCCTCGACCTCGCCCTTGAAGTCATCCTTCGTGATAATGGTGGCGGCAGCCTGGTTCTGCTGATTCTGATTTTGGTTCTGATTCTGCTGGTTCTGCTGATTTTTGAATCGTCCCTTCTGCTGCTTAGATTGCTGTTGCTTCTGGTGTTGTGGCTCGCGACTTGTCTCCTCTGAGGCTCTGTTATCCTCCGACTTCGACTCCTCCGATTTAGCCTCCTCCGACTTTGGCTCTTCAGATTTCACCTCCTCCGATTTCACCTCTTCGCCTATGTTATCGCTCGACTTTGACTCTAACTCGCCCTCGAATGAGATCTCCTGCTGTGCCTGTGCCATACGTGGTCGACGACTTCGTTTGTTCGTCTGCACTGGCTGTGACTCCTCTGCCGTTGGTTCGCTCTTTGCCTCTGTTAGTTGCGCAACATCCTCTTTCTTAGTGCTTTTGGGCTTGCGTCCACGCTTAGGCTTAGCTGCCTCAGCCACTTGCGGCTCGCTTGTGGTAGGGGCGTTCGATGCCTCGACGATCTTGTTCAACAACTCGTTTTTGCGAATATTTACATTTCGCACACCCACAGCCTTAGCTATGGTCTTTAGTTCGGCAAGACTCTTCGTCTCCAACGCCTCTAGATTTTGCATATATTTTCGGTACTGATTTTCTTACCACCCGAATGGGTAGCGGCTTAATATCCACAAAGATAGTGCTAAATATCTATTTTTCCAAATAATTTTCGATTATTCTGTGCGACCTGCCGCAATACTCCACGGCTCAAGCTCCCACCCGTAGCAGTAGCCATTCGAACTAGGCTCGCTCGTCGTGACGCCAGAGTAGTAGTCGATAGAGATTGTGTTGCTGCCTGATCCACTCACGCTGCTGTAAAACGTTGGGGTATGGAGTCTGCACGACTCGGGAAATGTCTTGTCAAACTGCGCCTGAAAAGCTGCTGCAGCCTCTGTGTTGCCATCCGATGCTGTCGTAATATACTCGCCCAGATCGTAAAATTTGTGATATGAGTAGCGTTCGTACGCCTGAATACCTTTGATCTCGTTGCTCGTCAGACTCCGCAACTCCATATTCGCAATAACGCTTGCCAACGCCTCCAATTCGCTTGTTACGCACATAGCAACTGTCGCGGATTTAGTCGAGTAGGTGGTGTAGAATGTATAGAACGCCTCGCAGGCTGCAGTCAGGTCGAAGTCGCGTCCATTGTCGGTGAACAGATGTGGGATGATCGTTTCGAATGGGAAACCTGCAGCCATCACCTCCGCAGGCGACGCCACAATGTAGTCGCAGCAGTTACGCAGCCTATAGAATACCTCGATCGACGACATAAAGCAGGCGTCGAAGATGATATAGCCAAATTTTTCATCACTATTTGAGATCGCGGTGCACAGATCCTCAATGTCGATTGCGCCCTCCGACACTTTACTCGCAAGTCCCATATATCTCGTCGGAATAGCCTGATTTTCAACTCCTGGGTGTCCTCTCTCAGACTCCTCAGCAGCAGTCATCACGCGCTGCACACCCGACTTAGAGGCTGCATAGCTCGCCGTTGGCTCCTCCACCAACTCCCACGCCATTCCGTGGCTTCCAATGATTAGATTCATCCTGTGGTCGGGGTAGAGCTTGTTGTGACCTGAGTCCTCTACAACATCCGCTATCACCATCTGCAGAGACTCCGCAGCGATCGAGGGGAAATCTGTGTAGCTCCGAACCACAACACTCTCCGAGCCATCAACCTGATCCTCAAACGTATAGTCTATCCTGTAGAGTGTCGCCTCGCTCGATGAGCTGGGGAAGAGGTAGTAGAACTTGCCGTTGCACCCTAGTGCACCTGCAGCCACTGCCGACTCCATATCCGATATGTTAGTGTAGTAGTACGACTTAAGATCTGTTCCCATAAAGTAGTGCAGCGTCGTCTGCAGCTCCATCGAACTGTCGGCACAACCATCTATGCAGCCTAGGGGCTTCACTCCATCCTCTTTGTTGCAAGAGGAGGCGAAAATTAGCGTAAGCGATACGAGTATGCTCAAGAAAACTCTCATTACTTATACTCTTTTGGGGGGAGGTTGTTGAACTGCCACGTTCTGTCGCGTTTGTAGCTAACGCCCTCAGGTTTGTTCCAGTAGATGCGTCCGAAGTCGTAGTAGAAGCCCTTGATCTTTTCGCCATCTAGTCTCTTAGGCACGAGAAGTGGTATGTACTCTACTGTTCGTGACACGACAACTGCGTCGCGGTGGTTGATGTTCTCCGCAGCCAACAGATCGAGCGCGTGGTCGAACATAATGATGTGTTGCGGTGATTTCTGCTTCAGTCCGTCGCCCGACAATCTGATCGTCGCAAGGATCATCTCAACCCTCTGCGCCGCAGCCATCTCCCTCTCCTCGTCGCCCAATACTCCGTGGACGTACGCCAACATATTCCACACCTTAGGGTTGAACGGATCGTGGATCAGAGCGTCGTCGCCAGCCTTGATGATCTCTCTGAGCACCTCTTCGTTGGGCGACTCAATGTCGATGTTCGAGGCGAGCAGCAGGAATTTATCCATATGCGGATTGGTCGCGAGCGGTTTGTACTCCGCCTGGTACGCAAAGCCGTAGTATAGATAGTGATAGTCGTCGAGCGTCAGCGTCGGATCGCCCATCTCATAGCGCAGGATTAGGTTGGGGTAGTAGTACTCCGACTGCGAGTTGCTTATCTGCGCCACTATATCCTCCTCGATAGGGGTCGCAGCATTGAGCGGTGCTGCCGCAACTGACACAATCGCAATCGCTGCAATCGACAATATAAACCTCACTACACCTGCTCTGAATACTCCTGCCATCTCTAAATTTTAATGCAAATCGTACTTCGCAATCAACGCCCTAAACTTAGACTCCAGCGCCGCTGTGCCCGATACTAGGGGGAGACGCATACGATTCTCGATTAGTCCCATTGTGCTGAGTGCGCACTTGACGCCTGTCGGATTGCCCTCCTCGAAGAGTGCATCTACCGCCTCCGACATCTCCTCAAAGAGTGCCTCAGCCTCCTCATACTTACCCTCCTTAGCTAGGTTTATGGATCTCATAAACTTCGTGGGGAAAGGATTTGCCGCAACAGAGATAACGCCGTCGCCGCCTCTACGCATTATGTCAACAGCTATGCCATCGTCGCCTGCTAGCACCAAAAATCCTTCGGGTCTGCTATCTATAACGCTCTGGATCTGATCAATATTGCCCGATGCCTCCTTTACTCCTATCACATTGTCGAAGTCGCGCGCAATGCGGAGCGTCGTCTCGACACTCATATTCACACCCGTGCGTCCCGCTATATTATATAGTATAATCGGCACTGGCGAGTTCTCCGACACAACCTTGAAGTGCTGATACAAACCCTCCTGCGACGGTTTGTTGTAGTAGGGAGTTACACTCAATATCGCGTCGACACCGCGTAGATCAAACTCGCGTAGCTGGTCTAACACCTCCGAAGTGGAGTTGCCGCCAACACCCATAACAACAGGTACGCGCCCTGCGACGTGGTTGGTGATATACATTGCGATGACTGCCCTCTCCTGCAAATATAGCGTGGGTGTCTCAGCTGTTGTGCCGAGTGCAACGATGTAGTCTACACCTCCGTCGATTACGTAGTCGATCATTCGTGATAGTGCAGTATAGTCTACTCGACCCTCTGGTGTGAAGGGAGTCACCATCGCTACTCCTACTCCGCTCAAGTTCTTCATTGTCTCTGTTTTTGGTTCTAAATTGTACTCCTGAGTTCTAAATTGTTATGCTGATTATCGGATGATCGTCTCCTCGCGGTCGGGTCCTACAGAGATCACCTTGATCGGTACGCCTGTCTCGCGCTCGATGAACTCTACGTACTCCTTGAACTCCTGAGGGAACTCCTCGTAGCTGCGCAAGTTGCAGATGTCGCACTTCCAACCCTTGAACTCCTTGTAGATAGGTTTGATCTCGCCCTCCACCGTGTAGGGGAATACGGTCGTCTCCTTGCCGTCGATCTCGTATGCTACAGCGATCTTGATTGTGTCAAAGTCGTTCATTACGTCTGACTTCATCATTATGAGCTGTGTCGCACCGTCGATCATAATAGCATATTTCAACGCCACCATATCCAACCATCCGCAGCGACGCTCGCGTCCTGTGACTGCGCCATACTCGCGTCCTATGTCGCGCATCTGCTTGCCCTGCTCGTCGAAGAGCTCTGTGGGGAATGGTCCGCTACCAACACGTGTGCAGTATGCTTTGAAGATACCGAACACCTCGCCGATACGGTTGGGCGCAACACCCAGACCTGTGCAGGCTCCTGCACAGACAGTGTTCGACGATGTGACGAATGGATACGATCCGAAATCTACATCGAGCAGTGTGCCCTGTGCACCCTCCGCCAAGATCGACTGGTCGTCGTTGATGAGGTCGTTGACTGTCTGCTCAGAGTCGATGATGGTGAACTGCTTCAGATACTCGATCGCCTTGAACCACTTTGCCTCAAGCTCAGTGACGTCGTAGTCGTAGTTGAGTGAACGCAGGATCTGATCGTGGCGGCTCTTAGCCTTGTTGTAGATCTCGCTGAAGTTTAGGAAGATGTCGCCCACACGCACACCATTGCGCGAGATCTTGTCTGTATATGTAGGTCCGATACCCTTGCCTGTTGTGCCGATCTTGCCCGCACCCTTTGCCGCCTCGTATGCTGCGTCGAGCGAGCGGTGAGTGGGGAGGATGAGGTGAGCCTTCTTTGATATGTAGAGTCTCTTCGTGAGGTCGTGTCCGCTCTTGGCGAGTGACTCTGCCTCCTCCTGGAACAGTACGGGGTCGAGCACTACGCCGCCTCCAATGATATTGACCTTGTCGCCTTGGAAGATTCCTGAGGGGATTGATCTCAACACATACTTCTCGCCATCGAAAATTAGCGTGTGTCCAGCGTTTGGACCACCCTGGAAACGGGCTACAACTTTATAGTTCGGCGTAAGTACGTCGACAACTTTTCCTTTGCCCTCGTCGCCCCACTGCAAACCAAGAATTACATCTACTCTCTTCATTATCTAGTTAATTATATATTATCCTTCTATGAGGTGCAAAAAACGTTTTTGCGTTCAAAGATACAACTTTTTTTTTAGTTGATAGCTATCTGACCTCGATTTTTTTTTGTAACACGACAAGAAAAGAGGTGTCACCATAGGCAACACCCCTCCTTAATGTACCGAGGAATAGCTGTGTGATTCGTCGGCAAACGAACTACATATCGTCGTCGTCGTCGTCGTCGCCATCCTGAACATCTGCTAGCTCGTCGCCATCCTTGATCTCGTCGCCGAAGAAGCCCTTTTCGTCATCTTCGTGGCTCTTGTCGTCGATCTTTACATCGATCTTTACCAAATAATCAACCTCGTCGGTGGCAAACGATACGGCATAGAAAAAGTCTCCATTGGGTTTGTCGATGCGCATCATTGACTCTGTAAATCCTAGTGGGTACTTCTCCTTTACCATAGCCTGTAGCTCTGGTGTGAGGTTGTTAAAACTTGTTACTGCTCTCCTTTTGGGTGTTTTGGGTGTTGCCATTTTTGTAGCTCTTCTCTTATGTTTCTAACTTATTGTCATATTTTACACTGCAAGTATAAGCAAAATTTAATTAGTTGTAAAAAAAAGTGCGAATATTTCTCAAATTCTGTGAAAATATCTACCTTTACGACAGAAATACTTATGTGTATATAGATGAAAAGACAGATCGACTCCCTTCGAGAGAGGCTAAATCGCTACAACTATCAATATTATGTTCTCGCAAAGCCCGAGATCACCGACCGCCAATTCGACGAGTTGCTACGCGAGCTCTCGGAGCTAGAACGTCTGCACCCAGAGTTTGCCGATCCC
The DNA here is from genome assembly GCA_047178665.1 of Rikenellaceae bacterium. Classification (GTDB taxonomy): domain Bacteria; phylum Bacteroidota; class Bacteroidia; order Bacteroidales; family Rikenellaceae; genus Alistipes. Next base: position 16,521 of record JBCQTK010000034.1, read on the forward strand.
AACTCGCCAACGCAGCGTGTGGGTAGCGATCTGAGCAACGACTTCGAGTCGGTGGAGCATAGGTTCGCTATGTTGTCGCTCTCCAACACATACTCTGCCGAGGAGGTGCGTGCATTTGTCGATCGAGTGAGCAAGGAGGTGGGGGAGACAGAGTTCGTCTGTGAGCTGAAGTTCGACGGCACAGCAATATCGCTCACCTACGAGGATGGAGCACTCGTGCGTGGGGTGACACGTGGCGACGGCGTGAGGGGCGACGATGTGACTCGTAACATCCGCACAATTCGCACAATTCCACTGCAGCTACGCGGTGAGGGGTGGAGCGACCTCTTCGAGATTCGGGGCGAGATCCTACTGCCATACGCAAAGTTCGACGAGCTCAATGAGGAGCGTGAGGCGACGGGCGAGAGCCCATTTGCCAACGTCCGCAACGCTGCAGCTGGTAGTCTCAAACTGCAGTCGTCGGCAGCTGTGGCGAGACGTGGATTGGACTGTATGCTCTATCAGGTTGTGGGGCGCGAGCTCAGCTTCGAGTCGCATTGGGAGTCGTTGGAGTCTGCTGCAGAGTGGGGTTTTCAGATCTCTGACTCACGCAAGCTCTGCTGTTCGGTCGAGCAGATCGAGGAGTTCATAGCGTATTGGGACGAGGCGCGTCACACTCTCCCGTTTGCCACAGATGGTGTGGTGATTAAGGTAAACAGATATGCAGATCAGCGGACACTGGGATTTACTGCCAAGGCGCCAAAGTGGGCTGTAGCCTACAAGTTCAAGGCGGAGGAGGCGCTCACACGTATCGAGAGCGTCGACTTCCAGGTGGGTCGCACGGGTGCAATTACGCCCGTTGCAAACCTAGAGGCTGTGTTGCTGGCAGGGACAACCGTGAAGCGCGCGTCGTTGCACAATGCTGAGCAGATCGCAGCGTTCGATATTCGTCTGCACGATATGGTATATGTCGAGAAGGGGGGCGAGATTATCCCTAAGATAACGGGGGTTGAGCTGACTCTACGTGAGGCGGCGAGCGAACCATTCAAATATATAGAGTGCTGCCCCGAGTGTGGGACAGCGTTGGTGAAGTACGAGGGCGAGGCGAAACACTACTGCCCCAACTCGAGCCACTGCCGTCCGCAGATTGTGGGTCGCATCATACACTTCATACGTCGCAAGGCGATGAATATCGATAGTTTGGGCGACGAGACGATCGAACTCCTCTTCGACAGGGGGTTGGTCAGTAGCGTTGCCGACCTCTACGACCTGCGTGTCGGTCTGTTGTCGACGCTCCCACGTCTGGGGGTGAAGTCGGCGGAGAAGATCATACGTAGTATCGAGACCTCGCAGAGTGTGCCGTTCGAGAGGGTGCTGTTCGCCATCGGTATTCGGTTTGTGGGGGAGACGACAGCCAAGCATATTGCGCGACACTTCGGTTCGCTTGAGAGGGTGGTGAACGCCACGCGCGAGGAGCTGCTGGAGTGTGAGGAGGTGGGTGAGAAGATCGCCCAATCCATCGAGGAGTACTTCGCCGACGAGGAGAATCGTTCGATCCTCGACAGGTTGCAGGTTGCAGGTGTGCAGTTTGCGTGCGAGCAGCAGGAGCTACACTCATCGTCGCTTGAGGGGCTGAGCTTCGTCATATCTGGCAAGTTCGCAGAGTACAGCCGCGACGAGCTGAAGGAGTTGATAGAGCGCAACGGTGGTCGCAACGTGTCGGCAATATCGGGCAACGTAGACTATCTTGTGGCAGGGGAGAAGATGGGGGCGTCGAAGCTCCAGAAGGCGCAGAAGCTCGGTGTGAAGATCATATCCGAGAAGGAGTTTCTGCAACTCGCGGGGTTACTCGCGTCGGTTGGGGTTGCGGGGGAACCAACCCTTTTCGACTCTCTCTCTCTGTTCGAAGATCTCTAGGATCGACCATAGCGAGCTTACGCCTAAGACCCCAAGGATCATAGAGGCGTAGAGGTTCTCGATGATCAACGACAGAGCTAGCGACACAACTCCAACAAATAGGAATGCCCACCAACACTTGACGCCGAAGTAGTACTCCGACTTGATGACGATCGGGTGAAATAGTCCGATGATGAGAAAAGTTGCTACAGCGACGATGACGCCCACGAAATTTAGTTCCATTTTTACTCTGTTTTAGTTACACAAAGGTATGTAAAATTTGCTAAAGTTGGTGCTGTCGAGGCGATAAATGGAGGCTGCTCACTATAAGTTGTTATAGATAAGACAAAATCGGCTACCAATATACCTAATTATGGTGGTTGCGCAGATGGTAAAAGTGTAGTACTTTTGTAACTGTAGAGAGCGCACTCTACGTTTTGAGGTTGTTTTATGTTTTGTTTACATTTCCGTAGTGCAGTAGGTTGGGTTTAGTAAGCCATTCCCGATCAAGCTGACTAAATTGCCGAGCGTTCGAGGTTTTATCCCTTACACTCGGCAATTTTCTTTTGTGCCTTTGTCGCTTGCGCACTATTCGCAGCGGCAGAAGTTGTTGGCGCCACACGCGCAGCTCGGCTCCTCCATCATCTCGTCGACCCAGAGGCGGCGAAATGTGCGACGGATCTCGTCGCGCACACGGCGAAACTCGCTCTCCACAAACTCGGGGCTGCCAACTGCGTGCGACGGATCGTCGAATCCGATGTGGAGGCGGTGCGCAACCTTGCCCACAAATGCAGGGCACGTTTCGTTAGCTCCTCCGCAGACGGTGATCACATAGTCCCACGACTCATCTAGGTACTTTGCGACAGAGTCGGAACTGTGTCCCGATATATCTATTCCAACCTCCGCCATCGCCTTTACAGCCCCCTCGTTGAGTTTGCCGCTAGCCTCTGTGCCTGCCGAAAATACCTCTAATGACTTGTCGAACGACTGCAAAAACCCGTGCGCCATCTGGCTGCGGCAGCTGTTGCCTGTGCATAATATCAAAACCTTCATAATTCTCCTAGTTTTTTACTTCTCATTTTATATATATAGTACTCCACTATATACTCACTCTCACACCCCATCCAGGGAGGGGGTGTGTCGCAAAGTTACGAATAATATTGTGGAGTTGCAAGTGCGCGTAGTTGTATGTCGGGGTCGCTGCACGAAATATAGAAAACTGCGTCTCTTTTTACCCTCTATTGTGACAAGGTGTGTGATATTGTATCTACGACAAACCCCCACTGGTTACTCATCGGTGAGTAACTAGTGGGGGAGTCTTGGTCTCTCGCTAGCTGGTGTCGCTAGCTGCGGATTACTCTGCTGCGAGGTCGCTGAGCTTGTCGAATATTTTACCGAACTCTACGCCCATCTCGAGACGTAGCGCCGTGTAGTGCTTGCGCACGAGCTTAGCATTCTTGGGCTCTGCTGGGTTGTTTGCCTTGACATATAGGGCGTTGCGGATCTCCACACCCTCCTGCATAAGTGCAAAAATCTGCTCACCCTTCTTTGGCTGGTAGCAGATAGCCATATCGCAGTCAAATACCACCTCTTCGAGGCGGTAGTCGATCTCTTTCTTTAGTACTCTGAGGTTTGCCATAATTTCTTTGATCTTCTCTTTTTTGATTTTTATACTCTGCAAATGTAGCTATTTTATTTGGTATTTGAAAATCGTGGGGCTAGAAAAAGTTGATAATTGCAAATTTGTTCGTATATTTGGGGCGAATTTGTGAAGAAAGGGTGGTGTGGTAGAGAGTTCGAATATAGAGGTAACTAGATGATTAAAGAGCATTTAATATCGTGGCTTGGGGTTGAGAACCTTCATCGGCTGCTGACGTTGTCGTTGCAGCTGCTATGCAGGGTGCCATTTTTCAAGGCTATTTTGCGTATGTTATATAGGGTTGACCACCACTCGTTGGAGAGGGAGGTGTTGGGGCTGCATTTTGATAACCCGATCGGTATGGCTGCAGGGTTCGACCGCTCGGGCGATCTGCTGTCGGGGCTGGAGTCTGTGGGATTTGGCTTCGTCGAGGTGGGTACGATCACGCCTGAGCCGCAGGCAGGTAATCCAAAACCGCGCCTCTTTCGTCTGGCGGAGGATAGGGCGCTGATCAACCGAATGGGACATCCTAGCCGTGGATGGTTGCACGCAATTGAGCGGCTGCGTCGTCGCAAGTCGAAGATGGTTGTCGGTTGCAACATCGCTCGCAACAACAATACGCCTCAGAGTGGTGAGGGGCGCGAGCTGCTGAAGAGTTTCCGCAACCTATATCAATATGTAGATTATTTCACTGTCAATATAAGTTTCCGCCACCTGCTGCAGGAGAGCGAGGTTACGCCACAGGAGGCGTTGAGCGAGGTGTTGGCACCCCTCTTCGACTTCCGCAGGGGACAGAGCGACTATCGTCCCATACTGCTGAAGGTGGTGGCGGATCTCAACGACGAAACGCTCGACGTTGTGTGTGATGTGTTGGTCGCTACACCCCTTGATGGTATTGTTGCATCGAGTGGTACACAGAGCCGCGAGAATCTACAGAGCTCCAAATCGGTTGTCGACAAGATCGGACGGGGTCGCCTCTCGGGTCGACCTCTACGCGAGAGGGCGCTAGAGGTCGTGCGACACATACACACTCGCACCGAGGGCGCATATCCCATAATTGGTGTGGGCGGAGTGGCTAGTGCAGCCGACGCACAGGCTATGTTGGACGCTGGGGCGAGCCTGGTGCAGATCTATTCAAGCTTCGTCTACGATGGTCTGCCAGTTGTAGGTAGAATCTGTCGGGGTCTAACCACCTCGGAGCGCCAGGATAGGGATCTGCAGGGTGGTGAGTTTACGGAGAGCTAGGTGCTGCAGAGCATACACACATTTACTATATATATTATGAGCATTGAGCAGGAGATAGGCGAGATCCTCGTGTCGAGGGGTGAGACGATGGCTGCGGCGGAGAGCTGCACGGGCGGTAGTGTCGCGGCACGAATTGTCGGTGTCGCGGGGTCGTCGAGCTACTTCAATGGTGGGGTAGTGGCTTATAGCAACGAGGTGAAGGTCTCGATATTGGGTGTCGACGGGTCGGATATTGATCGCTATGGAGCTGTCAGCGAGCAGGTTGCGCGACAGATGGCGGAGGGCGCACGTCGTGTGTTTGACACAACCTACGGAGTAGCCACAACAGGAGTCGCAGGTCCTACAGGTGGGTCGGCGCAGAAGCCTGTCGGCACAGTGTGGTTCGCTGTCGCAACGCCCGAATCGACAGTCGCGACGCTCGTTGTGTGTGGAGATCATCGCGCAGAGGTTATCGAGAGCGCTACGAGCCGTGCACTGCAGTTGCTACTCGAAGCTCTCTAAAAAAAGTCTATTTTCGAAAAAAAAAGGTGAATATCGTTGTCACCTCAAAAAAAATGACTATATTTGCACTCCTCTACGAGTGTAGGGGCGAAATTAATTATTAAATTAACCAAGAAAGAGTAGATGAAAGTTTGCGAAATCACAGGAAAAGTGGTTATGGTGGGAAACAATGTTTCGCACTCTCACCACAAGACCAAGCGTACGTTTAGTCCAAATCTAAAGACGAAGCGTTTCTGGTCAGAGGAAGAGGGTCGCTGGATCACCTTGAAGGTGTCGGCTGCCGGAATGAAGACAATCAACAAAAAGGGACTAGCCCTAGCATTGCGCGAGGCTGTAGCTCCAAAGAAGGTTTACTAAAAGAGAGATTCTAGAAGATGGCTAAGAAAGGAAACAGAGTTCAGGTGATCCTCGAGTGCACCGAGCAGAGAGAGAGTGGAGTTGCGGGTATGTCTCGTTACATCACTACAAAGAACAAGAAGAACACCCCAGATCGTATGGAGCGTAAGAAGTACAACCCATATTTGAAGAAGGTAACAGTTCATCGCGAGATCAAGTAGTATTTACGCGGTCAAGTAATTAAAAGGTAATCAAGCGAACAAATGGCAAAGAAAGTAGTTGCGACCCTCAAAACGGGTACAGGAAAGCAGCACACAAAGTGCATTAAGATGGTAAAGTCTGACAAGACTGGTTCATACGTATTTAAGGAGGCAGTAGTTCTCAACGACGAGATCAAGGATTTCTTCGAGGGAAAGAAGTAGTTTTTACTGATACTGCATTAAGTTCTAGGTGGGGAGCTCAACCGCATTGTTATAGGTGGTTTGTAGCGGTTAAATCTAAGACCTTTAGAACTTAATACAAAGGGCGCTCAATTTTGAGCGCCCTTTGTGTGTCTATATCTATGTCTATCTTATATTATATACTCTAAGTTGTGTGGGGTGGGCGATCAATAAAACTCGTCCCCTCCTCATTATGTCTACAGGCGTCCGTCGACAATTGTGCGGTCGATGCAGCCTCCAATACATCGAGTGTGTCGATGCCCATCGCTCCGCAGATCTTGGCGATCTCGTTGACGAAGGCTATGTTGACATCTCGCTGTGCGTTCTCCACAATTTTCGAAGCCTCGGCGACGCGGATAGAGGGGGCAGGGTGTGTGCCGTTCGTGATCACTGATCTATATATGAGTAATGTGGTCAAAAATAGTTGGTTTTCGCAGTGAAAATTATCGTATTTTTGCAGAGTAAAGCTGAAGAGGAATCAAGCTCTGCTGGGGAGCAACTTGACAGAAATAGGTTTTACGAT
>JBCQTK010000035.1:0-22857 GCA_047178665.1 Rikenellaceae bacterium
ATGGATTGAAAATAAGCTAAATAATCGACCTCGTAAAAGGCTCGGATACCTCACACCAAATGAAAAATTTAAACAAATATTAACTATGAATTCAGTTGCATTTGCAGGTTGAATTCAGCGATAAAAGAATTGTTGTGATTTCTGATCGATAATTAGCAGGTAGGATGTTGAGTCGGCTGAGTGTGCTGAACACATCACTAGCCCCTTGGTGGACGACGCCAAACCACACATTGAAATATTTGAAAAAACTCTATTGCCATACCAAATTCAAAATAGTTTAGTAAAATCCAACCCCCGCTTTCCGTCGGCAAATATATGAAATAAAAACCATACGATGCAAATATTTTGGTATATTTTTTAATAAACACACCTGTTTTCACGCAATTTAGATAACTATTGGTCAATTCAGCCTTGTGAATTTAACAAAAGAAACACAGGTTTTGCGTATGCCCCCCCCTTTTTTTTTGGGGGGGGGGGATAAAAGAAAAGAGGTTGATAATCTAATGATTATCAACCTCTTTTCTTTGTCGGGGTACCAGGATTCGAACCTGGGACCCTCTGCTCCCAAAGCAGATACGCTAACCGGACTGCGCTACACCCCGTTGTTTCAACACTTGACACCCTAACTAACACCCTAATTACTACTCTAACTAGCGCCTAGCGGGCTGTTGTTGTGTTTTAACGAGTGCAAATATAAGGGGTTTTTATTTACTATGCAAATTTTAGAGCAACTATTTTCAATTTTATTCGAAAATATGTGAAAAATCCTCTTTTGCGGAGGCTAAGTAGACCTGAAACCCTAGCTCACGCGCCGCCTCCACGTTCTTTACTCCATCGTCAACGAAGAGAATACGCGAGGGCTCAACACCTGTCGCAGCGACTACACGCTCATATATCTCGCGCGAGGGCTTCATCACCCCCATCTCGAACGACAGGAACATCTCCTCAAAGTAGAAGTCGGCAGAACGACCATCAGCCTCGAAGAAGCCGCGTATCATCGAGATCATAACAGGGTTGATGTTCGACAGGGCGAAGAGGCGAAATCCTCGACCGCGCAACGACTCCAACATCTGCAACTTCTGGCGCGGTATCGACTCTAGCAACGAGCAGTAGGCGCAGCAGATGGAGTCGTCACTCAGACTATCCAACCCCGACACCTCGCGGATCTTGTCACAGAACTCCCCCACCGAGAGCTCACCTCGCTCCAACGCACCGAAGAAATCGGCAGGGTGGTAGCAGCTAACCAACCTCTCGGCATCGGCAAAACCGAGCGTCTTGAACTGCGATATGCAGCGCTCCAAATTGAGGTCGACCAAGACCCCTCCGATGTCGAATACGATGCACTCAATATTTTTCAACATATCTTATATGGAATTAAAATTAAAACGAGTCAACAAAAGATCTCACGCCACTCAATGCGGCAGGCAGAATGTGGGTCATCAGCAGCGCCGCAACCCACAGCGCATAGAAGAACTTGACACCTGTGCCGCAGAGAAACGACACAAAGACGCCGCCACCAACCTTAAACGCACGCTCCACGTCGTTCCTGTCGTTGAGCAACTCACCCAGCACAGCCCCCACATAGGGACAGATCACGAAGCCCAGGGGCGGAAAAGCAAAGAAGCCGACGACCATCCCCACGGTCGACCCCACCACACCGCTGCGCGAACCGCCAAATCGACGCGTGAAGTAGATCGGAAGATAGAGATCTGCGACCGTGACAACCAAAGAGATGGCTAGGTAGATAAACAACTCAGCCACCGTGACAGGTGGCATAGAGCAGAAGTAGGCGACAAGCAGCGCCCCAAAACTAAGGAGTGCACCAGGCAGACCCGGCACAACAGCCCCCACTATCCCCAGCGCGGCAAATGTGATCGCCACCAGCGAGAGGGCTAGATCCATTATCGAATGATCTTGTTTGTCTCCGTGTCGGGGAATATAACCCACGGACGGAAGCTCTTCGCATCCTCAAACTCGAGCTGTGCGTATGAGATTATGATGATAACATCACCGATCTGCGCCCTGCGTGCTGCAGCGCCATTGAGACAGATGCAACCTGTTCCTCGCTCCCCCTTTATAATATAGGTCTCAAATCGCTCACCATTGTTGTTGTTGACGATGGCGACCTTCTCCCCCTCGATTAGGTTTGCTGCGTCTAGCAGATCCTCGTCGATGGTGATGCTACCTACATAGTTTAGGTTCGCCTGCGTTACACTCACTCTGTGAATCTTCGACTTTAGTACTTCAATCATCATTTTCATCTCGAAAACTATTTCAATTTTATGTTGTCAATAAGTCGCACACTGCCCGCCTGAACAGCTATACAACCCTGAATACTCTCACTCTCACTCCAACTATCGACGCTCAACATCGTCGTCGCATCGACCGCCTCGAAGTAGATAACTTTGAGCACACCGCTCAGCTCAACCAATCTCGTCACCTCAGCCGCGAGCTCCGCAGGGCTCATACTCTGAAATAGACCCTGCGCAGCCCTGAGTGCTGCATATATCGCTGGAGCAGCCTCACGACACTCCTGCGTAAGCAGTACGTTGCGCGACGAGAGCGCCAATCCGTCCGCCTCTCTCACGATCGGTACAACCTCGATCTCGACCTCTATGGACAGCTGCTCGACCATCGACTTGATGATCGCCACCTGCTGAAAGTCCTTCTCGCCGAAGAGGCTCTTGGTGGGCTGCACTATCTCGAATAGTCGGCTCACAACCTGCGCCACACCATTGAAGTGACCTGGGCGCGAAGCACCCTCCATCGTCGCCTCGACCGATCCGAACTCAAACTTACGGGTGTCAGGCTCGGGATAGATCTGCTCTATTGTCGGCGCAAACACGACGTCGGCACCTACGCTCTCGAGGAGTTTGCAATCCGCCTCGAGTGTTCGCGGATACTTCTCAAGATCCTTCGGGTCGTTGAACTGCGTTGGGTTGACGAATATCGACACCACAACGACGTCGCTCGTAGCACGCGCAGACCTTACGAGAGTCAAGTGACCCTCGTGGAGAGCCCCCATAGTCGGCACAAAACCAACGACCGAGGCCTCGCCAGCCTCAGACGCAAGTCGACCGACAGACCTTAGGCGATCAATCTCCGAGCGCAACTGCGCAACGTTATCTATAATCTTCATACAATATTCTATATATTCTGTTCTATACTGCGCGACAAAGTTAGAAACAATATATGAGAATGTGAAAATTTTAGTAAAAAAACTGCGCCACAAACTCTAATTTTAACTACTAACCTCGAATATATCGCCACCGAGCTGCTAAATTTGCATCTTCGACCGCCCTGCTGCAAAATTAAAAATCGCGAGAGGAGCTGTTTTTTTAGCTTTTTTTATCGTAAATAGTTCAAAATCTCTTATTTTATTCTATCTTTGGAGCGTCAAAACGCACGATAAACATTAGGAACAAAGCAGTTAATATTTTAACCCTCAAAGCAATGATAATAGAATTACTCAACTACTCCTACTTCTCGCTATTCTTGATAGTAGCGCTCGGATTTATCTTAGGACGAATCCAAATCAAGGGGCTCTCGCTCGATGTCTCTGCCGTGATCTTCATCGCCCTCCTATTTGGTCACTTCGGCGTGATCATACCAAAGGAGCTCGGCAACTTCGGTCTTGTGCTCTTTATATTTACTATAGGTATCCAGGCAGGACCTGGATTCTTCGACTCGTTCAGGAGCAAGGGCAAGACTCTGATTATCATCACGATGCTAATCATCACGTCGGCAGCAATCACTGCGCTAGGTGCGAAGTATCTCTTCGACATCGACACCGCGAGCATCGTGGGTCTGATGGCAGGTGCGCTGACCAGTACGCCAGGTTTGGCTGTTGCGATCGACAGCACAGGGTCGTCGTCAGCCTCTATCGCCTACGGTATCGCCTATCCATTTGGTGTGATCGGCGTGATACTCTTCGTCAAACTACTCCCCAAAATCCTCCGCGTCGATCTGCAGGCCGAGGCTAACAGGTTGGAGAAGGAGCGTCGCGGAGCATACCCCGACCTCAAAACCTGCATCTTCAGAGTATCCAACAAGGCTGCATTTGGCAAGACGCTGATCGACCTGCGCGTACGATCTACGACGGGCGCAATCGTATCGAGAGTGCGTCACGGAAACGACATATTGATGCCAAAGTCGGATATGCCGCTCGAGGAGAACGACTACGTACAGGCGGTTGGTAGCGACGACGCACTGACCCGACTTGGAGTCCTCATTGGAGCAGAGCGAGAGGAGGGTGAACTTCCACTCACCAACACGCAAGTCGTTCAGTCTCTGCTCATTACAAAGCAGAGTATGGTCAACAAGAAGCTGGGCGACCTACACCTTCAGCGCAGCTTTGGCTGTACAGTTACACGCGTTCGACGAAGCGGTATCGTGATCTCTCCGTCGCCCGACTTGGAGCTCAAGTTTGGTGATAAGTTGATGTGCGTGGGTGAGCGTAGCGCGTTGGCAAATATGGCTCGTCTCTTCGGCAACGACGAGAAGCGTCTCTCCGACACCGACTTCTTCCCTATCGCGATGGGTATTGTGCTCGGCGTCCTCTTCGGCAAACTCAACATATCATTCCCCGGATTCTCGTTCTCGCCAGGTCTGACGGGTGGAATCTTGATGTCGGCGTTGGTGTTGAGCGCCATCGGTAAGACAGGACCTATCCTATGGTCGATGTCGGGACCAGCCAATCAGCTTCTTCGTCAGTTGGGTCTGTTGCTCTTCTTGGCGGAGGTTGGTACGTCGGCAGGACGCAACTTGGTCTCTACGTTCCAGGATAGCGGAATGTTGTTGTTCGGCGTTGGTGCTGCGCTCACTATGATACCTATGATTATAGCGGTGTTGGTGGGCTACGGAGTGTTCAAGGTGAGCCTGCTCGACCTGCTAGGTACTATCACTGGAGGTATGACAAGTACGCCAGGTTTGGCTGCAGCCGACTCTATGGCAGACAGCAACATTCCGAGTGTTGCCTACGCGACGGTCTATCCGATTGCGATGGTTATCTTGATCCTATTTATCCAGTTCATAGCGGCATATAACTAGTCTACTATGAATAATATAGTAAAATTTGCAGCTACACTAACCTGCGTTGGCACTATATTTACGGCGTCGACAGATAATGCATCTGCAGCAACGAGTGTAACTAATAAAAAGATGATGAAAAAGATGAACGAGCAGCCCTGGGTGCTAGATAGCTTTGACGACATCCGCGTGCTCCGCTACGAGGTGCCAGGATTTGCGGCACTACCCCTCGACGAGAAGATCTACATATACTACCTTGCGCAGGCAGCTGCAGCGGGGCAGGATATAATCTACGATCAGAACTTCAAATACAACCTAGAGATCCGCGACATACTCCAGAGCGCTGTCGCAAACTATGCGGGAGATCGCACGTGCGAGGAGTGGCAGGCGCTGGAGCGATACGCCAAACGAGTATGGTTCTCGAACGGAATACACCACCACTACTCGGGTGCAAAGTTCCTACCCGACTTCACGTCGGATTACTTCTCGCAGGTTGTCGATAGCGTCGAGAGTGGCGAGAGAGCCGCCCAGATCAAGGAGGAGATGATCCCCGTGATCTTCGACGAGGAGCTATATAAATATAGGATAACACGCCAGGCAGGGCTCGACATAGTCACCAACTCGGCGTGCAACTACTACGATGGAGTGACTCAGCAGGAGGTCGAGAAGTTCTATGGCGATCTTGCGGCTATGGTCGACTCGGAGATCTCGATAGGTCTCAACTCGCAACTCACCAAGGGTGATGACGGAGTTGTCTACGAGAGGGTCTACAAGGTCGGAGGGCTCTACACGGAGCAGATCGAGCAGATCGCATATTGGTTGGAGATGGCTGCGACAGTTGCGAACCCGACGCAGAGGGAGATCATCGAGTTGTTGGTGGAATACTACCGCACGGGAGATCTCGCCACGTTCGACAAATATAGCATCGCGTGGGTCAGCGACAACGACTCGCGTGTCGACTTCATCAACGGCTTCATCGAGGTCTATGGCGATCCGCTAGGACGCAAGGGCGCCTGGGAGGGTATGGTTAACTTCCGCAACGAGGAGGCTAGCCGTCGCACGGAGATCATCGCTGCAAATGCGCAGTGGTTTGAGGATCACTCACCGATCAACCCAGCCTACCGCAAACCTGTGGTGAAGGGTGTCTCTGCTAAGGTTATAACTGCCGCAATGTTGGGTGGCGACTGCTACCCCTCTACCCCTATAGGGATCAACCTACCCAACGCGGAGTGGATACGCCGCGACTACGGCTCAAAGTCGGTGACGATCGACAACATCACCCACGCCTACGCTGAGGCGTCGAAGGGTAGCGGCTTCAACGAGGAGTTCTACGTTGACAAGAAGATCCTGACGTTGATCGCGAAGTATGGCGAGATCTCAGACTCGCTCCACACCGACCTGCACGAGTGCCTCGGTCACGGTTCTGGACGCTTGGCAGAGGGTGTGTCGCAGACGGCATTGGGAAGCTACTCGTCGGTTATCGAGGAGTGTAGGGCAGATCTATTTGGTCTCTACTATATGGCTGATCCCAAGTTGGTTGAGTTGGGTCTACTCCCCTCGACCGATGCTGCGATGGCACAATACACGAAGTACATAACCAACGGTGCGCTGACACAACTAGCACGCATCAAGTTAGGCGACGACGTCGAGCAGACACATATGCGCAACCGCAAACTCATATCGGAGTGGTTGCTGGAGCGCGGCGAAGGTGTGGTTGAGATGGTCGAGAAGGGCGGCAAACTCTACATCAAGGTGAAGAGCACAGAGAGGCTACGAGAGATGATCGGTGAGCTACTGTGCGAGATCCAACGCATCAAGAGCGAGGGCGACCAGGCGGCTGCAGCGGCATTGGTGGAGAGGTATAGCGTCAAGATCGACCAGAAGCTACACTCGCAGATACTCGATCGCTACAACGCCCTAGGCATAGAGCCCTACAATGGCTTCGTCAACCCCACCTACGAGCCTGTGATGGAGGGCGGCAAGATTGTCGACATAGAGATCAACAACCCTACAAAGATATGGTAGTCAACAACTTAAAACTAGTCACAACCTAACCTAAAACACAAATTAAAATGGAGCTATACAACGAACTGAACGCAGCACACCCATACCTACTAGCATTTCTAAAATTTGCGATTCTGTCGACTCTAGGCGAGATGATAGGTCTAAAGATTAAGTCGGGCAAATTCACCTTTCCCGAGTTTGGCATCGCCCCACGCGCGATATTGTGGGGTCTCTACGGAGTGTGGATCGCCATCGCTATGAAGACATTCGCCAACGGCGCACCTGCTATGGTTGAGTCGTTTGGCGTGGAGGGTGTTCGCGCAGCTATGGGTGGAGAGTTCACGGCACTAAAGCTGCTTGGCGCATTCTCGATCTCGTTGATGATGAACTCACTCTTCGCCCCCGTGTTTATGACACTTCACAAGGTGACAGATGCCCACATCGTCGAGAACGGAGGATCTGTCTGCTGCCTACTGCGTCCAATCAATATGCGTGAGTCACTCGCGAAACTCGACTGGTCAACACAGTGGGGCTTTGTCTTTAAGCGCACTATTCCGTTGTTCTGGCTCCCAGCCCACACCATTACGTTCCTGCTGCCGTCGGACTTCCAAGTGCTCTTTGCGGCGCTTCTGTCGATCGTGCTGGGCGTATTGCTCTCGATCGCAGTGGTTATAACACGTTCAAAACAAGAGAAAAAATAGTATGCTACGATCGTACACTACCCTACTGCTGCTACTGCTACTCACGAGCTGCGGCGCACAAGAGACAACTATCGAGGAGAGGGCTGCAAAGTTGCTCGTCGTGGGTGTCATCGGCAACGAGCTTACGGAGGAGAACCCAATCATCCGCGACATCGAGGAGAGAGGAGTCTCGGGAGTGATCCTCTTCGAGAACAACATCGCCCCCGAGGGTGAGTCGCGCGCACAGCTAACGAAGTTCGTGAGCGATATGCAGGCGCGATGCAGCGACGAATATCCGTTGATTGTATCAATCGACCAGGAGGGTGGCAAGGTCAATAGGCTAAAGAGCAAATATGGCTTTATAGATATGCCGTCGCAGAAGGAGGTAGCAACGACAGAGAACAAAAAATTCGCGAATGTGGTGGCGTCGATGATAGCATCGGAGGTTGCGTCGATCGGAGTGAACCTAAATTTCACGCCCTGTGTCGATCTCGACATCAATCCAGATAGCCCCGCTATCGGGAGGGTTGATCGCTCGTTTGGCGACGAGGAGAGCCGTGTGACGGAGCTAGCAAAGATCTATGTAGACGAGCACCGCAAGAGGGGAGTTTTAACCTCACTGAAGCACTTCCCGGGTCACGGCAGCGCCAGCGCCGACAGCCACTTAGGGCTGACCGACATAAGCCAGACGTGGGAGGAGCGAGAACTTATCCCCTATCGAGATTTGATCGAGGCAGGGGCGTGCGATATGGTTATGGTGAGCCACCTCTACAACGACAAAATTGACGCTAACTTACCTGCGTCGCTCTCGAAGTTGGCGATCGACTCGCTACTGCGCGATGAGCTCGGATGGAGAGGTGTCGTCGTGTCGGACGATATGCAGATGCGCGCAATCACCGACGAATATGGTTTCGCCGAGGCGGTGATTATGGGGCTCAATGCGGGGGTCGATCTCTTCGTTTTTAGCCGTTTTAGCAACAGTAGTGACATCGCTGGCGAATTCATAGAGGTAATCAAGAGCGGAGTAAATAGTGGGAAAATCAGCGAAAAAAGGCTAAATGAAGCTGTTAATCGAGTAACAGAACTAAGGTCAAAACTGCGTTAGAGAGCCTCAGAGGGCGATTGGAAAAATTATAATAGAAATGCTATAAAAAAAATGGCTGAAAATTTTGGAAATCAATACTTTTTGACTTACTTTGTGATAACAATTATCAATTAACAATTAATTATTTATGACAGGTTCAGTAAAATGGTTCGATAGCAAGAAGGGCTACGGATTCATCGCCAGCGAAGATGGCAAAGAGTATTTCGTACACTTTTCAGGTATCGAATCAGATGGTTTCAAATCACTCGTTGAGAAGCAGGAAGTAGAGTTCGAACTCACAACAGGCAACAAGGGTGAGCAGGCAATCAACGTTAAGGTTCTTCAGTAATCATCGTTTACATTGCAGTTAATTAGGGCAGGTTATTACTAACCTGCCCTAATTCTTTCTATATCTAATCAAGCCGATTAGAACCTATTTATCACCTTCAGCTCGCCCGATCTGTACGCCGCAAGGAGCGCTCGCAGATCCTCAATCTGTCGGCATAGGTCGGCGCCAATATTGGTATCCTTAACCTTGATACGGTTGATTTTCGACTCTACGATAAAGGTTGTAGACTGAATGTCGATACCCTCCTCAATCGCCTTCTGAGTCGAGACAAATGGCTCGTGGTGCACAAGCTTCAAACCCTGCGAGTTGGAGATCAGCGTGTAGCCAGCGATACCCGTCTCGGACTGATACGCCTTAGAGAATCCACCATCTATAACGAGCAACTTACCATCCGCCTTAATGGGGCTCTCGCCACTCTTCAGTTTGACGGGGATGTGACCATTTATGATGTGCGAGATGTCGGGATTGAGCCCAAATTCACGCAATATGTAGCAACAGACGTCGTAGTTGTCGATCATCGAGTAGTACGCCCCCTTTGTCTCCTGGTGGGTCTGTTTGTCGTCGACAAAGTAGCGTTCGAACGTAGTCATCTTATCTTTGCCGTAGAGCGGAGAGTCTTTGCCACACCAGAGGTACCATATATAGTCTAGCGCGAAGCTACTCTTGTAATCGCTCTGATGTCCGAAGTATGCACGTCGCACCACGCGGTCGATCTTGTCGAGCAGTTTCTTTCCGCTGTACATATGGTCGTCGCCGACACAGATCTCTTTGAGCGATCCATCTTCGTTCATTGGGATAGATGCGTGAAATAGCAGATTATTGTTGATAGCCAGATACATACTCCCCTTGGTATAGAGACATCTGATGTGTTTGTCGAGCTTCTCGCTATTTGTGAACGAGAGTTTCAGTTTGTCGATAAGCTCCTGCTCTTCAACGCTGAGTGCGCAGGGATCTGCAGGGTCTATCGTCGGGAAGTTCGTGTCGTTGAGCGGATAATCTACGCCGTCGAGCTTGAAGCACCACCTTTGGTAATCGACCATATCGAGGACGTTGTAGTCGCTCATACCGAACTCTGGTCGACGTCTCTTTATCTGCCCCTCAAGCTTGAACTGAATTATCGAGATCGCCTTGTGCATCTGCGACAGGAGCTTTATTGTCTTTGCAGGAAACGGCAGCGACTGGTTTATCTTGGGTATAAATTGAATGCAGGGGTCGTTGCCATATACATCCATCGCGAAGGTCGCCAGAGGGAGCAGGTTTATACCATATCCATCCTCCAGCACTTCGAGGTTTGCATATCTTATCGAGACTCGAATGACGTTGGCTATGCTAGCGAGATTTCCTGCTGCCGCCCCCATCCAGACTATGTCGTGATTTCCCCACTGAATGTCGATGTTGTGGAATGCGCTGAGTTGATCCATTATAATGTGAGCTCCAGCACCACGGTCGTAGACGTCGCCGACTATGTGGAGGTGGTCGATGGTTAGTCGCTGGATCAGCTTACACATAGATATGATGAATCTATCGGCGCTGCCGACGGTGATGATGCTGGTGATGATGGTGCGGAAGTATTCGTTTGCACCCGATGTGTTATTCGACTCGTAGAGCAGCTCCTCGATGATATAGGCGAAGTCGGGTGGTAGACACTTTCGCACCTTCGAGCGAGTGTACTTCGCCGAGACAGTCCTCAGGATCGCCACTATCTGGTTTAGCGCCATCCTGTACCAATCGTCGATCTGCGTCTCGGTTATCTTGACTAGTTCGATCTTCTGCTCAGGGTAGTATATTAGTGTGCAGAGATCTTTCTTGTCGCTCTCGCGAATTGAGTTGCCAAATATCGCCTCTACCTTTTCGCGTATTACACCCGAGGCGTTACGCAGCACGTGACCGAACGCCTCGTGCTCGCCGTGGAGGTCTGTGAAGAAGTATTCTGTTCCCTTGGGTAGGTTGATGATCGCCTCAAGATTTATGATCTCGGCACTAGCATCCATAATGTTGGGGAATCGTTTGGATAGCAGTTTGAGATACTTTAGATCAGCATCGCATAGGTGTCTATTTTTACTCATTGTGGTTTGTAGTTTTTGGGTATACCCAAAAGTAGTAAAAATAATTGGTATTTCATATTTTTAAATCACTTTTTTCGCACAAGCACCCTTCGAGACTCCACACAAAAAGCCCCCACAAGAGCCGAACATCGACCTTGTGGGGGCAGTTACTTATATCTCTTTGGGGGCTACTTCTGCTCAGCCTCTCCCTCAGACACAGCACCCTCGTAGGCTACACGCAACTTAACCGCTACATATCCGAAGATTAGTCCTGCGACGCAGTATATAAGCTCCGTTGCCGCCGCTGCACCAAATGTAGCACCTGGCACGTATGTCATAAAGCCAAAGAACGCGCCAGCACCGATAAACGACGCAGGCACCATCGAGAGCCACGTCGTGCGCTCCAAGAAGCAGATTGCGCAGGTGACACTACCCACGGCGATCGGGAAAGCGAAGAATCCCAACGCCGGCATAGCTCCACCCCACACCATAATGAGGATCGAGCCTGCGATACCTGCGATGTAGCTCAACAACACCTTTATTCCACCCTGCACGCTGCAGCCTGCGAGGAAGTAGAGCGCCCACGACTGGAACGCAATCCAGCCAAAGCCACTGTTGCCCACAGGCAAAACACTTGGGGCGAGCAGCTGATCTACAACCTGAATGAAAAGTGCCAACACACCGACAATGACGGGGATGAATGCAAATTTTTTGAATGTCATAATTTTATTAGTTTTAGGTTAGTGATTGATTTTTGGTCTCTGTTGTCTGCGAAGTTGCCTACTCGCTCTTTGTGATAGATCGCGTGATTCTCATTGCGCAGAAGTCTGGACCGCACATTGAGCAATACTCATTGTCGGCACCCTCCTCCTTGATCATCTCGGCGTGGAACTTACGAGCCCTTGCAGGGTCGTAGCTAAGGTTAAACTGATCGCGCCAGCGGAACGAGTAGCGCGCACGGCTCATCTCCAGGTCTCGCAGCGGAGCGGCAGGGTGTCCCTTCGCTATGTCGGCTGCGTGAGCGGCGATCTTGTATGTTATGACACCCTCCTTGACATCGTCTCTGTTGGGCAACGAGAGGTGCTCCTTGGTGGTTACATAGCACAACATAGCTGTGCCATACCACGCTATCATAGCCCCACCGATGGCAGAGGTTATGTGGTCGTATCCTGCGCCGCAGTCGCTCACGAGAGGTCCGAGCGTGTAGAAAGGTGCGCCGTGGCAACACTCCTCCTGGAGCTCCATATTCTCCTTTATCTTATGCATCGGAACGTGTCCTGGACCCTCGATGATAACCTGCACATCGTGCTTCCACGCCAACTTAACGAGCGACCCTAGTGCGC
The DNA here is from genome assembly GCA_047178665.1 of Rikenellaceae bacterium. Classification (GTDB taxonomy): domain Bacteria; phylum Bacteroidota; class Bacteroidia; order Bacteroidales; family Rikenellaceae; genus Alistipes. The sequence continues at coordinate 12,534 of JBCQTK010000035.1, forward strand.
GTAGCTCGCCAAACTGAGCCTCGTCATTTGCGTCGGCAAGAGAGCCGGGGCGCAGACCGTCGCCCAACGAGAATGCGGCGTCGTACTCCTTGAGGATTATACATATATCCTCGAAGTGGGTGTAGAGGAAGTTCTCAGCATCGTTGATGGTCATCCACTTAGCCATAATCGAACCTCCGCGCGACACTATTCCTGTGACGCGCCCCGTAGCGTGCGGCACGTGCTCGCGCAAGAGTCCTGCGTGGATGGTGAAGTAGTCGACACCCTGCTCACACTGCTCGATTAGAGTCTCGCGAAAGAGCTCCCACGAGAGGTTCTCCACTTTGCCGCCAGCCTTCTCTAGCGTCTGATAGAGCGGAACTGTACCGATTGGCACTGGCGTATTGCGCAGAATCGCCTCGCGCGTAGCCTTTATATTCTCACCTGTCGAGAGATCCATAACTGTGTCGGCACCCCAACGAACTGCCCACAACGACTTCTCCACCTCATCCTCGATCGACGAGCCGAGAGCCGAATTGCCAATGTTTGCGTTTATCTTCACGAAGAAATCGCGCCCAATAATCATAGGTTCACACTCTGCGTGGTTGCGGTTCGACGGGATAATCGCACGTCCCTCAGCGACCGCTTGGCGAACGAACTCCGCTGTTATCGAGGTCTTTGCACCCTGCGACTCGCGGATCGCCACATACTCCATCTCGCGCGTGATAATACCCTGACGAGCATACCACAGCTGTGTACGAAATTGACCCTCCGACGCTTCGCGCTCCGCTATCCACGACTCGCGCAGAGGTGGCAAACCAGCCTCGATAGAGTGTGTGTAGCTCGCATCAGCATAGATTCCAGTCGTGTCGTAGAGCAACATATCCTCGCCCGTCTGCAACGCCAACGACCTCATACCAACTTTTATGTCGGGGAATATCTCACCCGATATATACTCTTTGCGGCTACTCTCAGCCGCTAAATTAAATAGCTCTTTTTGTGACATTTGTCTCTTTTTTTATAAATTTCAGCCCTCTGGTTGCTGCAAATGTAATCATTTTTTTACGACTTTCCCAAATTATCACTACCTTTGTCTCAAATAAATATCCATAAAACCAACTATGAACAAGAGTATCAAAACCATCGTCAAAATCTATCTATCGACACTTATCGCTCTGCAGCTATGCAGATTACTATTCGTCCTCACATACCTATCGCGCACTGCGGAGCTAGGTATCGTCCGCATACTAAACAGCGCCGCGCACGGATTTATACAAGATATACCCATCGCAGGGTGGGTCTCACTACCCATTATCTGTATCGCAGCCGCTACGATGGTGGGCAACGGAGCCATCGCCAACTCCATCACGACCGACCCACTGCGCCGCATAGTGAGGGTCTATCTAGCTGCAGTAGCCCTCGTTGTCGCTGCAGTAACCACTGTCGACGCCAACCTATTCGGCTACTGGGGCTATCGCCTCGACGCCACAATCCTCCCCTATCTCGCGTCGCCAACCGAGGCTGCTGCGAGTGTGTCAGTTGCCGACATTGCGGTGGGTGCACTACTATTTTTTGCAGCTCTCATACCCTCAGTATGGCTATTTTGGCGCTCCACAACAGAGGTTGAGGAGGTAGAGAACAGCAACTCAAAACCGCGCTGGATATGGGTTGTAGCGCTAGCAACGATCTCGGTCGGCAGCACCTCTATCGGTTCGATAAGCGCCTCACACTTCTCCTCGACACTTCTGGCAAATCAGATCGCCACAAACCCGCTCTACTCGCTCGCCTGGACATATAGCGACCGCAACAACAGCGCTCAATATAGACTATTCGACAACGACGACGAGCCCCAGCTGCTCTTTGGCGACTTCAGAGGCAACATAGTGAGCGAACCAACGCCGATACTAAAGAGCCAACAGCCCAACATAGCAATCGTCATCTGCGAGAGCTTCTCACGCACAATAATGGATCTCGACGCCCCCATTGACGGCAGCTGCGACACCACTGCGGTGATGCCAAACCTACGGAGAATTGCCGCGGAGGGGATCTCGTTCGACAACGCCATAGCATCGGGCACACGCACCGACAAAGGGCTGGTATCGATCCTGAGCGGCTTCGTGTCGCAGCCTCGCAGCTCCATACTCAACACCCCTGACAAGAGCGCGCAACTCCCCTCGATAGCCTCTGCTTTGGGGCGCGAAGGGTACAGATCGAGCTTCTACTACGGCGGCAACAGCGACTATATGAATATGCACCAATACCTCAAATCTACGGGGTGGCAGAACATCGTCGACACCGAGAGCATCGAGTCGACGACTGAGAGGGCTCAGCGATGGGGATGGAGCGACGCAATAATGATGGAGCGCTTCGCCGACGACATAATAGCGATGTCGTCCGACGACCAACCATTCGTCACGACACTACTCACACTCAGCAGCCACGAACCATTCGACACACCACACAAAGCAGGTTTCGCAGAACCGATACTCGACGCAATGCACTACACCGACACCGAGCTAGGCAGACTCTACGACCGCCTACGCGAGAGCGACGCCTGGGACAATCTGCTGCTAATAGTTGTCGCCGACCACGCCACAAACTACCCACGATCAATAAGTTACGACTCGCCCACACGCCACCACATACCGCTAGTGTTCGGAGGAGGAGCTATCGAAATACCGCTCGACGCCCCATACTTCGAGAGCAAGCTAAGCGGTGCAGTGTCGCAGTGCGACATAGTTGCCACAGTGTTGTCGCAGATGGGGATAGATCGTCGCGAGTTTATCTTCAGCCGCGATGTGTTCGACAGAAACAGCGCACGCCCACAATATGCCTACTACACCTACAACAACGGCTTCGGCATAGTAAAGAGCGGTGGATCTATGACCTACGACATAACCAACAACGTCGCAGGTATAACATTCGTCCCCATCGACAGCGAGGTGACATACACCAAGGGGGGACTACTTACGCCGAGCGACTGGTCGTATCTGAAGATCGGCAAGTGCTTGATGCAACGTACATTCGACGAGATGGATAAGTTGTAGGATATTTCATTTTTTTTGTATAGTTTTGCAACGCAGATTCTGCATAACGCAGAGGTCGAGAGTTAGATTAAGAGCAGAGATAATAGTTAAAAACAGATAAGAAGAGATGTGTAAAGTACTAATCATCGGCGCAGGTGGCGTCGGAACAGTAGTGGTGCAGAAGATCGCCGCGAACCCAATATTTAGCGAGGTGACACTCGCGAGCCGCACAAAATCGAAGTGCGACGCCATTGCCGAGCGAGTAGGTAACGACCGCGTCAAGACAGCGCAAGTCGACGCCGACAGCGTAGAGGAGTTGTGCAGTTTGATGCGCAGCTGCACGCCCGACCTAGTAGTCAACGTAGCACTACCCTATCAGGATCTCACCATAATGGATGCCTGCCTGGAGTGTGGCGTCAACTACCTCGACACAGCCAACTACGAGCCAAAGGATGAGGCAAAGTTTGAGTATTCGTGGCAGTGGGCGTATCAGGATCGTTTCAAGGAGGCTGGTCTCACAGCTATCCTGGGGTGCGGATTTGACCCTGGCGTAACCTCTATCTTCACCGCCTACGCCGCCAAACACCACTTCGACGAGTTGCACTACCTCGACATCGTCGACTGCAACGCCGGCAACCACGGAATGGCGTTCGCCACCAACTTCAACCCCGAGATCAACATCCGCGAGGTGACACAAAAGGGGCGCTACTACGAAGGAGGCGAGTGGGTCGAGACAGAGCCACACGAGATCCACAAAGGACTCAACTACCCTGGCATCGGCGAGCGAGAGTCATACGTCATCTACCACGAGGAGTTGGAGTCGCTCGTCAAGAACTTCCCTACGCTGAAACGTGCACGCTTCTGGATGACATTTGGGCAGGAGTATCTCACACACCTACGCGTGATTCAGAACATCGGAATGGCTCGCATCGACCCAATCATCTACAATGGTGTCGAGATCGTCCCCATCCAGTTCCTCAAGGCGGTGTTGCCCGATCCAAAGTCGCTCGGCGAGAACTACACAGGGCAGACATCTATCGGCTGCCGCATCAAGGGTATCAAAGATGGTAAGGAGCTGAGCTACTACGTCTACAACAACTGCGACCACGAAGCGGCATTCGAAGAGACAGGAACTCAGGCGGTGAGCTACACAACAGGCGTACCAGCAGCGTTGGGTGCCGAGATGTTCGCACGCGGATTGTGGCGCGGCGCAGGAGTCTACAACGTCGAGGACTTCGATCCCGACCCATTTATGGCGCGCCTCGGCGAGTGCGGTCTGCCGTGGGTCGAGAGCTTCGACGTCGATCTCGAAATGTAATGACCTAATGAAATAGAGAGGGGTGACACACTGTGGTCGCCCCTCTCTTTATCTCTACACAACTAAATGTGCCCCCTGAACCTCGATCTGCGAGGTGCGGAAGAACTCATACCTCTCTGCAGTGAATGGGGCAGGGTGGCTCATAATATGCAGCGGCAACCAATCGTCGCCCTCACGAAACGGCGGCTGACGATGCGCCACATCGTTCTTCACAAACCCAAGGCGCTCGTAGAAGGCTCTGCGACGACCCGACAGCTCGTCAACGACGGGCTCGATCTCCAAGATCACGTCAACACCCCACGACTTAACATACTCCATCACCGCCGCACCGACACCCCTACCACGAAGGGCGGAGTCGGTTGCAACGTGCTCCACAAAAAGCATATCCGCACCAAAGAGCCAATAACACAACAGCCCGAGGCACTCCCCACCGTCGACGACGGCGACAAACCGATACCTATCCTCCGCAAGCACTGCACACTGCTGCGCCAGCTCCCGCCGCTCCTCGCGTGGGAAACTATCGTTGTAGATCTGCCAACACCTCGCGAAGTGGGGCGAACCGACTGAGGTAACTCTCTGAAAATCCATATCGTAGACTCTTTGCAATTAAACACCATCAAAAAGAGAGCCACCCCAAAAGGCAGCTCTCTTCAACATTATATAAGTCCGAAACTTACTCCTGGAACTTTGCCGACAAGAACTCGCGGTTCAAACGAGCGATGTGAGAGATCGAGATCTTCTTAGGGCACTCTGCCTCACACGCTCCCGTGTTTGTGCAGTTACCAAATCCCAACTCATCCATCTTTGCGACCATCGCCTTTGCACGACGCGCACCCTCGACCTGACCCTGTGGCAACTTAGCCAACGAGCTCACACGAGCCGACACGAACAACATAGCAGAACCATTCTTGCAGGTCGCTGCACACGCTGCGCAACCAACGCAAGCTGCGGCATCCATACTCTCCTCGGCGTCAGCCTGCGAGATAGGAATAGCGTTAGCGTCGACAACCGAGTTTGTACGTACAGAGACGTAACCACCCGCCTGGAGGATCTCGTCGTAGGCATAACGGTTAACAACCAAATCCTTGATAACAGGGAAGGCTGCCGAGCGCCAAGGCTCAACCGTGATAGTCTGACCATCTTTGAACTTACGCATATAGATCTGACAAGTTGTTACGCCAGTCTCTGGTCCGTGTGCGTGACCCTCGATGTGGAGTGAACACATACCGCAGATACCCTCACGGCAGTCGTGATCAAATGCGATAGGCTCCTCGCCCTTGTGGTTCAACTCGTTGTTGAGGATGTCCAACATCTCGAGGAATGAGGTGTCTGCCGAGATATTGCTAATTGGGTACTCTACAAACTTACCTGCTGATTTAGCGTCGTTTTGACGCCATACTTTTATTATGAAATTCATCGTCTGAAAGAATTTTTAATTTTACAATACACCTAATTGGCGTGGGTTTGAATTGAGGTGTGAAGTTTGGTGCTTCGCGAGCATTTTGAAGCGGAGCGTACTTTGGTACGTGAGCATTCAAAAGCGGAGGGAAGTACCAAAATTCGCCCTCAATTCAAACACACATTTAGTCTTTGTAGTTTCGCTGCGCAGGCTTAACAAACTCATAGTCGAGCATCTCCTTGTGGAGCACTGGCGCAGTATCCTCGCCCATATACTCCCAAACAGCTGCATATACGAAGTTCTCGTCGTCGCGAAGTGCCTCACCCTCCTCGGTCTGGAACTCTGTGCGGAAGTGACCTCCACACGACTCCTCACGGTTGAGTGCGTCGCGCGCCATCAACTCACCGAGCTCAAGGTTGTCGACAAGGCGAAGAGCCTTCTCAAGATCCTGGTTGAAGCCCATCTTGTCGCCTGCGACCTTAACGTCTGCCCAGAACTCCTTGCGAAGAGACTGAATCTCCTTAATAGCCTTCTCAGACGACTCCTTTGTACGAGCCATTCCGACATTCTCCCACATAATGTGACCCAACTTCTTGTGAATATCGTCGACAGTCTGCGTACCCTTCAACGACATAAGCTTGTCGATCTTGGCTACAACAGCTGCCTCAGCCTCGTCGAACGCTGGTGTCGCTGTCGACACCTTAGGTGCCTGGATCTTCTTCGCTAGGAAGTCACCAATTGTGTATGGCAAGACGAAGTAACCATCCGCAAGACCCTGCATCAAAGCCGATGCACCGAGACGGTTGGCACCGTGGTCTGAGAAGTTAGCCTCACCGATAGAGTACAATCCCGGGATTGAAGTCATCAAGTTGTAGTCGACCCACGTACCACCCATTGTGTAGTGAACGGCAGGGAAGATCATCATTGGCTCCTTGTATGGGTTTGTATCTGTGATCTCCTCATACATATCGAACAAGTTACCGTAGCGTAGTTTGATTACATTCTCGCCCAAGCGCTCGATAGCAGTCTTGAAGTCGAGGAATACTGCCAAACCTGTTTTGTTGACGCCATATCCTGCGTCACAACGCTCCTTAGCTGCGCGCGATGCGACGTCGCGAGGAACGAGGTTTCCGAAGGCTGGGTAGCGACGCTCCAAGTAGTAGTCACGATTCTCCTCCGCGATCTGCGAAGGCTTCAATGTACCTGCACGTAGAGCCTCTACATCCTTAATATTCTTTGGTACCCAGATACGTCCGTCGTTACGCAACGACTCCGACATCAACGTAAGCTTCGACTGCTGGTCTCCGTTTACTGGGATACAAGTTGGGTGGATCTGTGTGAAGCAAGGGTTCGCCATTGCCGCACCCTTACGGTAGCACTGGAATGCTGCCGATCCATTCGAGTTCATCGCATTTGTCGACAAGAAGAATACGTTACCGTAACCTCCTGTAGCCATTACAACTGCGTGAGCACCGTAGCGCTCGATCTCGCCCGTCACCAAGTCACGTGCGATGATACCACGAGCCTCACCCTCCTCGACAACGATGTCAAGCATCTCGTGACGTGGGTAGCTCTTAACTGTTCCTGCGGCGATCTCCTTGTTGAGCACAGAGTATGCACCGAGAAGGAGCTGCTGACCAGTCTGTCCGCGAGCGTAGAACGTACGTGACACCTGCGCACCACCGAACGAACGGTTGTCGAGAAGTCCACCGTACTCACGCGCAAAAGGCACACCCTGCGCGACGCACTGGTCGATGATTAGGTTCGACACCTCAGCCAAACGATATACGTTAGCCTCGCGAGCGCGGTAGTCACCGCCCTTGATTGTGTCGTAGAATAGACGATATATTGAGTCGTTATCGTTACGATAGTTCTTCGCAGCGTTGATACCTCCCTGTGCAGCGATCGAGTGCGCACGACGTGGAGAGTCTGAGATACAGAAGATCTTGACGTTGTAGCCCAACTCGCCGAGCGAAGCGGCAGCCGATGCACCACCAAGACCTGTTCCGATTACGATAATATCTAGCTTACGCTTATTAGCAGGGCTAACAACCTTGATTGCCTCCTTGTGATTGCTCCACTTCTTAGAGAGCTCACCTGCTGGGATCTTAGAAACTAAATTTAAAGCCATATTGGTAATTTTGTTTTTGTTCTACGTTTGTGATGTGAATTAGCAGCAAGCCGAGCAGCCCATAAGCGACTGCACATAAGTTACAACTACGACAGCAGCGAAGCCCAAGAAGATGAGTGTAGCGACCACGTTTGCGATGCACTTGAGGCGTGGATACCACGTGTCGTTTGCAAATCCGACGCTCTGAAACATAGACCACACGCCGTGTGTGAGGTGGAACCAAAGTGCAACAAACCATACGAGGTATGCAACAACATAGCAAGGGCACGAGAACGTGTACTTGATGAGAGCCGCACCCTGTGTTGGGTCGATCACCATACCATTCGAGAGCTCCACGTGGTGGTTGCCCAACAGCTCCTGCAGCTGCATCTTAGCCCAGAAGTTGAAGAGGTGAAGAGCCAAACCTACGACGATGACATAGCCCAAAACGAGCATATTCTTCGACGACCACGCTACCCCCTTCTCCTGAGTGGTGATTGAGTAGCGCACGTTACCACGCGCAGCGTAGTTGTTGACGGTGAGGATAAGCGCATAGGCGATGTGAACCACAACACCTGCTGCCAACCCCGCAGTAGCAACCAACGCATACCAGTTTGCCCCTAGAAATGCACAGATCGCGTCGTAAGCCTCTCCACTGAAAAGTGCCGTCAAGTTCATAGACATATGAAAAAGGATAAAGAGTACCAGCATAGTGCCCGATATACTCATAACCAATTTCTTGCCAACCGAGGAATTAATTAAGAAACAGCTCATAATTTTTTTCGATTTTGATTTTAAGAAATTATTAAAATTGTTTACATTTGCAGCAAAGGTAATCATTGTGCGCAAAATAACAATAAATTTTTACGATAAAATTCCATTCAAACACAATAAATTCTATGACTAAGGAGCAAATCCGCCATTTGATGCGGAAAACATCATCACACCACACCAAGGAGCAGCGTGAGGCAGCGGCACAACGCCTATTCGCGAGGATAGAACAGAGCTCTATATTTGCCATCTCGCGCACGATAGCTCTCTATTGCGCTCTGCCCGACGAAGTGCCTACACGAGCGACTATCGAGCGGTGGGGTTCGCTAGGTCGTCAGATCGTTGTGCCACGCATCACCTCGGCGTCGACGATGGAGTTCTACCCCTACGACGCACAACAGATGCAACGAGGTGCGTTTGGGATCGACGAGCCCACGGGCGACACACCGATCGAACCCTCAGCGATCGACCTCACGATCGTACCAGGCGTAGCGTTCTGCGCAGAGGGCAGCCGTCTTGGACGTGGCGCAGGCTACTATGACCGCTACCTCTCTCGCCAGGGATATGCTGCATATAATATAAGTATATGTCTTCCCCACCAACTTCTACCCTCGCTGCCCTGCGCACCGCACGATCAGACGATGGATTGGGTCGTCTGTGAGGACAAAGTGGGTTGCGACGAGGAGATCCCGACCACTGCGACGATAATTTCGCGTGTGCTGGAGGCTGCTGGCGTCGATGCAAACAGATTGGGATGCGGCATAGATCGACTCAACGCTATGGGGCTGTCGTGGGTTCTGCTGCGCTACTCGATGGTTGTCGACCGCGCACCCCAACGAGGTGAGGAGATCGTGATCGAGACGTGGATAAGCAGCTGCAGCCGCATTGCGTCGACGCGAGAGTTCATACTCCGCAGCCGATCGGGTGAGCAGATAGGTGTAGCCTCGACACAGTGGGCGATGATAGATCTCGAGAGCCGCCACGCCGTCAACCTCATCGAATCCGAGCTCAACTACTCTCAGTTCGTCAGCGATCGCCCCACCACGCTCTCTGTCGTGCGACGTCTGCCCGAATCGAATTGCCCCACCATCGACTTCGAGCACTGCGTAGATAGCGCAGATATAGATTTCAATCGCCACGTCAACACCCTGCGATATGTGGAGTTGATGCTAGCAGCCCAACCCATAGAGCTACGCAGACACATCGCCTCGTCGCGAGTCGACCTACACTTTGCGAGCGAGTCGCGTCTTGGCGACACCCTCAGCATCGAACACACGATGCTCGACGAGGATAGTGCGAAGGGTGAGAAACGAGGGCTCTTCGCCATTCGACGTAGCGACGGAACTCTCTCGGCAAGCGGAGTATTCGGGTGGTTGTAGCTATCGAGATATGGATCATTATCTTTCATTCTCCAGTGCGCAGGTCCACCCTTTGTCGCCATATTTCGGATCGACGCATCTGCCAAATTCTCGTAGTCGCCATAGTCGGCATCTAGAGCGCCAAACCAAAAGGCGTCGTCGCTAGCTGCACGTGCCGCCCACTCCCACTGAGTCTCAGTGGGTAACGTCAGGTCGATACCGCTCTTAGCCTTACTCTTTTTGGGCAATGTGGTCAAAAATAGTTGGCAAAATTGCTGTAACACATTGATATACAAAAAGATTGATTACCTTAATTGAAACGTGTTTCAATTAAGGTAATTTTTTATGTCAAAAAAAGAGAGA
>JBCQTK010000036.1:0-22275 GCA_047178665.1 Rikenellaceae bacterium
CGTGCCTTCATCAGCAGCGATAGGGCGATGGGAATGGAGCCTGTGGAGCATATATACATAGGTATCGACAGCAGTAGAACAACCAATATATTGAGGAGGTAGTGGCTCTCCAATACCTCGAATATGCTCGACGGTACAAAGGCTGTGATGGCGGCGGCGATCATCAGACCCACGGTGAGCCATCCCCCCAGATCCTGCAACATATCGACGAAACCATACTTCAACGCCTCGACAATCTTTGGTCGCTCCGTAGTTGCGGTGGCGTTGTCGGACGATGGCGAGTGAGCGGCGGTGCGACTACTCTCGTCGGAGAGTCGGTTGACGAGAGTGCCACCAAAGAGCGCTACAACGAAGGCTACGATGGGGCGGACGATGGCAAAGGGGAGTCCGAAGATTCCGTATGTAGCCAAGATCGAGTCAATACCCGTCTGTGGCGTTGCGATCAGAAACGATACGGTGGCACCATCCGATGCCCCCTCCCTCTTGAGCGACATAGCTGTCGGGATCACTCCGCACGAACAGAGCGGAAGCGGCACTCCAAAGAGAGCCGACAGAAAGACCGACTTGAAACCTCGTCCTGAGAGGTATTTGCTGAATGCAGTTTTGGGTATGTAGGCGTGTAGAATCCCCGCTATCAAGAAGCCGAGCAGTAGATAGGGCGACATCGCGTTGAGGATGTTTAGTAGTTCATATAGGTACTCCATAGTATCTGTCTCTTTTGATGTTTGTCTGTTTGTTGTCTGTTTCTCCTGCGACAAAGGTAGTGTTTTTGTAGTGTCGTTGTGCTGTTGTGGTGATCTTTTTCTCGCCCGTCTGCTCTCTTTGTGGTATTTGTCTCTGTTTATGTTGAATATGTGTTATTTTTTCTCGCTTAAAATTCTATTGTTTGATTGTTTTGTGTTAAATTTGCAGTAGACCAACCACACTAACAGGAGATAAATATGCGACGACTTATACTTTTTATCCTCGCTCTATGCGCAACAGTTGCGACACGAGCGGCGACAGAGATTGATTTTCGACACGTAAACTTCCAGTCGACAGATCTCTACATCAAGGCGAAGGCTATCTGCGAAGATAATCACGGCTTCATCTATATCGGAACTCACACTGGGCTACACCGCTACGACGGATACGTCGCCACGCCCATCGAGATAAACACCGACTTGGGTGTGCCGCTGAGCAAGTTGTCGATCGAAGATGTTGAGGTCGACCAACTCAACAGGATATGGTGTGCGACCAACCTTGGTCTTTGCATATTCGACTCTTACGACAACAAGATCGAGCTCCTCAAACAGACTCGAAATATACCCTGCACGACAATCGAAATGTTGCCATCGGGCGACGCCGCAGTCGGTTCGCAGTCGGGGCTATTCATCTACTCGATGGAGGGTGAGCTAGTCGAAAAATATAACAGAGTCGAGGGGTTCGACTCTACGCTGAGCAACAACATCGTGCGCTCCATACTCGCCGACGACAAGGGGGCTCTGTGGGTCGGTACATACGATGGACTCAACCTGATCGACCGCGAGCGCAGAGCAATTAAACGAATACAACTCGACCTACCGACCAGAGGCGCTGTAGTGGGCAACAACCTGATCCTCGACATCGAGTGGCTCGGAAAAGATAAACAACGACTCGCTATAGGAACAGAGCAAGGGCTCTGTATCTTCGACACTGCCGACCTCTCATACACAACACTATCGAGCAAAAACACAGGCAACAAACTCAGCAGCAACATTATCAAGACCATATATGTGGAGAGCAGCAACGTCTGGTGTGGTACAGATTTCGGACTCGACATCTACAACTACGAGGAGAACTCCATCGAGAGCTACTTCTGCGACTACTACAACTTCCGCTCCATCAGCGACAACATCATCTGGGACATATTCCACGACAGCCGCGGCAACATCTGGTTCGCCACAGATAGCGGAGTCGACCTAATCTACAACACCCCTGCTGCCAAGGGACGCAACCGCATAAACTACACGATGCCACCCCTCCGAGGAGGTGTCAACGCCAACAACATTTCGCTCGACAAGCGTGGGGATATGTGGTTGGCGACAAACCAGGGGGTGATACACTACGACTGCCGAAATAGACGATACGAGACTATTGCGCCGCCACAGATCCTCCACAGCAAGGTCAACGACATACTCTGCACCAACGACGGCTGGGTCTGGATCGCCTCTGCCGGAGGGCTCAACCTGCTCAACGAGCGGACGGGCGAGATCAAGAGCTACATCGCGACAAGGGGGGAGCAGTCGCACTTCGCCAACAACTATATATATAATATACGCCAAAGCAACGAGGGCACTGTCTGCTGCAACGTCCACCGCAGCGGCATCTACCAAATATCGAGAGACGAGAGTGGTGGAATTAAGACGGCAAACTTCCGCAACGACGCAGGGGATCAACACTCAATCAGCTCCGACACAATCTTCAACATCGAGTTCGACTCGCACTCCAATCTCTGGGCTGCACACATCAATGGACTCGACAAACTCAACGGCACAACGGGTCAGTTCGAGCAGTTTGTGTTCGATGCATCACACCCCGAGAGTGGCGAGCTGCTCACGATCAAGGCGCTCACGATCGGCTACGACGACACGGTATGTGTGGCGACCGACAGTGGGGCGTATTGCCTCAACTCGGAGAGCGGCACATATAGCCTCGTCGAGGGGTCGGAGGATCACGATATTAGCGACGTGGAGAGTCTCTCGGAGAGTCTGCACATCTTTGTTGCCGACAATCTGCTCTACATCCTCAAGAGCGGCAGGTTGATAAACATACCCAACGTGGATCTAGGAGTCGAGGTTGTGCTCAACGTCAAGAAGTTGGAGGGCAGCGAGATAGTTGTGTTCGGCAACGAGAACTTCACATCGCTCAACATCGACGACTTCCTCATCCCCATAGTCGAGAATCCGCAACCACGCCTCACATACCTATCCATCAACAACCAGATCGTGACGCCCAACACATTGGTGGGCAAGCGACAACTGATCGACAGAGACATCGACTGTGTGGAGCAGATCGAACTCAACTACGACGAGAATGTGATCTCTCTCGGCATCTCATCGCTCCAGTATGGCACGATGCAGAGCGTACGATACGAGTATATGTTGGAGGGGAGTAGCAACAAGTGGCTCAGGACACCGCGAGGCGTAGGCGAGATAACCCTCAACTACCTCACTCCTGGGCACTACAAACTGCGGATACTTGCGCCCAACAAATATGGTGAGTATGCAGGTGTCGAGAAGGTGTTGAGCATCATTATCAACCCTCCGCTCTATCGTTCGAGTACCGCAATTGTGATCTATCTCATTATACTGTTGGTCGTGATAGTCGTCTCGTTGCTCTACTTCAAGGGTGGGCTCATTCGGCGCGAGCGCGTGAAGCAGGAGCGCGAGAATCAGCGACTAGAGCGTGAACGTAGCGAGCAGCTTGTGGAGGTTAAGTCGCGCTTCTTTACCAACATATCGCACGAGCTAAAGACGCCGCTGACACTCATCAGTGGTCCGATCGACGATATGTTGCGTGACCCCGACATCAGCGACCGCAACCGACGCAACCTACAGCTCTCGAAGCGCAACATCGACCGACTCAAGAGGCTAGTCAACCAGATCCTCGACTTCCGACGTATCGAGAAGAGGGCGGTGAGTCTCGACATACAGTACTACGACATCGTGGAGTTCTGCTCTCGCATCGTCACGCTATTCAACGACGAGGCTGTGCGCGACAATCTATTCCTCGACTTCTCGTCCACCATCGGCTCCAAGTATATGTGGTTCGACAGCGACAAGGTTGACAAGATAATATTCAACCTCCTCTCCAACGCCATAAAGTTCACCGACGAGGGGGGTAAGATCGACCTCGCGCTGGCTCTGAGCGACGACGGCTACATTGTCGTCTCGATCAGCGACACAGGTTGCGGTATTCACCCCGACTATCAACCATATCTATTCGAACGCTTCAACACACTCAACACCAACAACCACTCCGACCAGAGCGGATCGGGCATAGGGCTCTCGCTCGTAAAGGAGTATGTCGATATGCACAACGGGACAATCCAGGTCGAGAGCGAGCTAGGCAGAGGCTCTACCTTCACCTTCACCCTCCCCCTCGACAGATCCAAACTAGGCGTCGAGACAACAGCCGCTGAGCAGACATCGCAGGAGGTGCAGGAGGAGGTGGCGCAGTCGCAGCAGGAGGAGATGACGCAGGAGGAGGTGGTAGATCCTGAGATTGACCTGCCCGTTGTCCTAATTGTCGAGGACAATCACGATATGAGGGAGTACATAGACAATGCGCTCTCGCAGCACTACACAACGCTGATGGCTCGCGATGGCGTCGAGGGGCTGCAGATGGCGATACAGCATCTGCCCGACCTGATACTGTCGGATGTGATGATGCCTCATATGGATGGTCTGGAGCTCTGCAAGAGGGTCAAGAGCGACCTGCGTTGTAGCAATATCCCCATCCTGCTACTCACCGCCAAGAGCGACCTCGACAGCAAAAAGGAGGGGGTGAATGTCGGTGCTAGTGGCTACGTAGCGAAGCCCTTCGATATGGACTATCTCCTGGCGCGCGTGAGCAACCTAATCGGACAGCGCGAGCTTATGGAGAAGCGCATACGACTCCAACACCTCTCTACCCCCACCACAATGGAGGTTGCCAGCAGCGACGAACGATTCATCAACGAACTAGTCGAGATAATCGAACGCGAGATAGACAACCCAAACTTCAACGTCGCGGAGCTCAGCAGTAGGCTCTCCACAAGTCCTGCGTCGCTCTATCGCCGCATAAAGAGTGTCGCTGGCGAGAGCGTGAGCGAGTTCATCCGCGGCATACGACTCAAACGCGCTGGGCAGTTGCTGAGAGAGAGCAAACTCAACATATCGGAGGTTATGTTTATGGTCGGATTCTCCAATCACTCCTACTTCGCGCGGTCGTTCAAGAACTACTACGGCGTGCTGCCAAAGGAGTATCAGAAGAGTAACAGCACCAAAGAGTAGCGCGCTGAATGTAGCCCACAGAGGGTAAGCGGACGAAGAGATCGGGGACTGTGCTCAATCCGCGCAGCGTAAGCGCAGTCCCCTGCTTTTTTCGTGTGTTTGCCCTCTACATAGCCAAATATTAATTTGCGATTTCGGAATTATTGACTACCTTTACATTAAGTTCAAACACTTCAAAACAGAAACCAAATATGAAAACTATCAAAGGTACACTCACGGAGCAGAATCTCCTCAAGGCGTTTGCAGGCGAGAGTCAGGCGCGCAATCGTTACACATTCTTCGCCAGCAAGGCTAAGAAAGATGGGTTTGAGCAGGTAGCCGCAATATTCCTCGAGACGGCAGAGCAGGAGAAGGAGCACGCAAAGGTATTCTTCAAATACCTCGAGGGGGGTGAGCTAACCATAACAGCATCGTTCCCTGCAGGCATCATCGCCTCCACCCCCGAGAACCTCGCAGCCGCAGCCGCAGGCGAGTATGAGGAGTGGGACATAATCTATCGTGAGGCGGCTGCGACAGCCGAGAGCGAGGGATTTCTCGACATAGCAGAGTCGTTCCGCCAAATTGCACTCGTCGAGATGCAGCACGAGAAACGATACCTAACGCTGCTGAAACGATTCAACGACGGCGACTTCTTCACTCGCGAGAACCCCACACAGTGGCAGTGCCGCAACTGCGGATATGTCACAGAGGAGGGTACTACACCCCCAGACCTCTGCCCAGCCTGCAAACACCGCCAAGCATACTTCGAACCACTGAAGGAGAATATATAGGGGACTGCTATATATAAGAATAAGGTGTAACGTGTTATGAAAGTAAGCTTTCAGCACGTTACACCTTATTCTCTATTATTGCCCAGTGTAGCTTACGAGGCTGAGTTGTTCGAGTCGGACTCTACTTTGACCTTTGGTTTGGGTTTGCGGTGGTGTTTGCTGCGCTTCTGTTGTGGGGCTGCGGTGGTGTCGGTGGGTGCTGCAGCTGTTGAGGGCGCTGGTGACTCTGTTGGGGTGGCTGTGCTCTTTCTGTTGCCGCCCTTGTTGCCGCCTTTGCCGCCCTTGCTGTTGCTGCTGCGTCCGCCTCTCTTGTCGCCTCTGCCGCCTCTGCCACCTCTGTCGTTGTTGGCAGTGGGGTTGTAGGCTGGTGCGTCGCCTAGCTCGCTCGGTAGCTCCAGACGCTTTATCTCGCGCTCCAAGAACTCCTCGATGCGGCGGAACTTACCCTGCTCCTTCTCGCTCACGAATGTCATTGCGCGACCTGTGGCGCTCGCACGTCCTGTGCGTCCTATGCGGTGGATGTAGTCCTCGGGGTCGTGGGGCACGTCGTAGTTGATTACGATGCCTATGTCGTCGATGTCGATTCCGCGCGCGACGATGTCGGTTGCGACCAATATGTTGATCTTGCCGCTCTTGAACTCCAACATAACCTCCTCGCGTTTCGCCTGGTCGAGGTCGGAGTGCATCGCCCCGACGTTGAGCTTCATTCGCTTAAACTGGTAGGCGAGATCCTTCACCTTCAGCTTCGACGACGAGAATATGATAGCCTTCTCGCTCGTCTCGCCATCGAACAGACTCTTTATCAGACCCATCTTCTGCGACTCGTAGAGCATATAGATACCCTGGTCGATCGACTCTGCTGGCTTCGATATGGCGATACTTATCTCCGTGGGGTTGCTGAGGATCTGGTCGGCGAACTTGCGGATCTTGGGGGGGAGAGTTGCCGAGAAGAGGATCGTCTGGCGCTCCTTGGGGAGGCGCTGCACAACCTTCATTATGTCGTCGAAGAATCCCATATCCAACATTCTGTCCGCCTCGTCGAGGATGAAGTGCTTCACGCCCGAGAGGTCGATCTGTCCACCCTCCAGGTGTGCCAACAGACGCCCTGGTGTAGCCACTACAACGTCGGCACCACCGTCGAGTCCGCGGCGCTGCACATCCCACGTCTTGCCGTCGCCACCGCCATAGACCACTGTCGTCGAGAGATTCATATAGTAGGAAAAGCCCTGAAACTGTGTGTCGATCTGCATCGCTAGCTCGCGTGTGGGAACCATTATGATCGACTTGATCTTCCCCTCCTCATACTTACCATCCGCCTTGCCGTCCATCAGCAGGCTCAGCAGAGGCAGCGCAAAGGCTGCAGTCTTACCTGTGCCTGTTTGTGCGCAACCGATCAGATCGTTGCCCCTCAAAATCACGGGTATCGTCTGCTCCTGGACGGGGGTCATCTCTCGAAATCCCATCTCCTCGATAGCGTCGAGAACGTCGTAGTCCAGGTCTAATTCATCAAAAAACATATGCTTAATCTTATTTATTATTTACTATATTACTTCACTATCTCGCCGATCAGTGTTGCCGACGACGACTTCGATACTCTAACTCTCACATACTCGCCGATGCGTGCGTCGCCTCGGTCGAACACGGCAACCTTATTCTGCGACGTGCGACCAAACATCTGCTCGCTGCTGCGCTTCGACTCACCCTCGACCAACACCTCGAACTCGCGACCCTCGTCGCGGCGGTTGCTCGCTGCCGATAGCTCTGTCTGCAACGATATGATTTCGGTGAGGCGTGCCGTCTTGGTCTCCTCCGCTATGTCGTCGGCGAGGTGCTGCGACGCGTATGTGCCCTCGCGCTCCGAGTATTTGAACATATAGGCGAACTCGTAGCCCACCTCCTTCATAAGCGATATTGTCGCGCGGTGCTCCTCCTCGCTCTCGCCCGAGAAGCCTGCGATGATGTCGGTGGTGATGGCGCAGTCGGGTAGGTAGCGGCGGATGGCGGCGATCCTATCTAGATACCACTCGCGCGTGTAGCCGCGGTTCATTCGCTTCAACATATCGCTCGACCCCGACTGTGCAGGGAGGTGAATTGCGCGGCAGATGTTGGGGTGTGCAGCCATCGTCTCGAGTAGCTCGTCGCTCATATCCTTGGGGTGTGAGGTGGCGAACCTAACTCGTAGCAGTGGCGATATTTGGGCAACAGAGGCGATGAGGCGTGGGAAGTTGATGCCCTCGCAGCTGTAGGAGTTGACGTTCTGACCCAGCAGCGTCACCTCGCGGTAGCCGTTGTTGAAGAGTGTCTGCACCTCCTCAAGTATGCTCTGTACGTCGCGGCTTCGTTCGCGTCCTCGTGTGTAGGGGACGACGCAGTAGGAGCAGAAGTTGTTGCACCCCCTCATTATGGCGACAAATGCGCTGACACCAGCCTTGTCGAGCCTCACGGGTTGGATCTCGGCGTAGGTCTCCTCGACAGAGAGGATTGTGTTGACCCCACTGTGTCCGAGCTCCGCGTCGCGCAGTAGGGTAGGGAGCGACCTGTAGGCGTCGGGCCCTGCGACAATGTCGACAGGGTACTTGCTCGTCAGTAGCGACTCTTTGAGCCTCTCCGCCATACAGCCGATAACACCGATCACCAACCCTCGACGACCCTTGCGCAGGTGCTGCATCTCGCGCAGACGACCCCATATACGTTGCTCGGCGTTGTCGCGGATGGAGCAGGTGTTTATCAATATGACGTCAGCCTTGCTGATGTCGGAGGTGTAGAGATACCCCTCCTGCTGCATTAGCGAGACGACAATCTCTGAGTCGCCCACATTCATCTGGCAGCCGTAGGTCTCGACGAAGATGTGGCGTCCTGAGCCAACTAGCGGGCGTAGTGTATTTGTGTTGCTTAGATCCAAAATATATTTCTTATTCTCGTGATGTGACATACAAAAAAGGGAGATCTCGGCACACGCGGAATTTACGCGGCAGAATCGCCCCTTAGCGAGAGCAAAGGTACAACTATTCTGGGGAATACACAACACCCAGGTGATAATATTCTGATCGGTTTTGTGCTAAATTCCATTTTTTTTGTTATCTTTGTACCAAAATTAGGAGATAATGGTTATTACATACTACGTCATAGCGCTACTTTTGCTTGTCGCCTACTTGCTCGGATCTATCCCGAGTGCCGTGATGGTTGGCAAACGATATTATGGAATCGACATCCGCGAACACGGAAGTCGTAATGCAGGATCGACCAATGTGTTGCGTGTGTTGGGTAAGCGTGCTGCGCTGCCTGTCTTTTTGCTCGACTTTATGAAGGGCTTCGTCGCAGTGTCGCTCATCGGCATCGTCAAGTACGACGCCGCAATCACCGAGGAGTGGATCATCAACATCCGTATTGTGGCGGTATTTGCAGCTGTCGCAGGTCATATCCTTCCGATATTCGCAGGTTTCAAGGGCGGCAAGGGTGTGGCTACTTTGGTGGGGGCGATCACGGGTATCTACCCACCGATTATGCTCTACTGCTTTGCTGTGTGGTTTGTGGTGCTATTCTTTAGCCACTATGTGTCGTTGTCGTCGATGGTGGCGGGGGTGTGCTTGCCGATCTTTACGGTGCTGTCGCCCACGGCGAACCAGTCGGTGCCGTTCATCGTCTTTGCCTGCGTTGTGGCGGTGCTGCTGATCTATACGCACCGCGCCAACATAACCCGTCTGAGGGAGGGGACAGAGTCGAAGATATTTGTATTCAGAGCACAACGACTGCGCGACGAGGCGAAACGACGTGCTGAGGCTGAGACTGAGGCAGAGACAGATAAGGAGAGTATAAAATAATTAAACTATAACGATACTATGTTACAAGAGAATCTAATCAAAATATACGAGGAGAGCTTCCGCAGCAATCGCGAGATGACAGCCCTGAGCGACTACTTCAAGGAGGAGAGTTTCTCATACTATGAGTTGGCAAAGGAGATCGCGAAGATACACCTCGTGTTCGACCTTGTCGGTATAGAGAAGGGAGACAAGATCGCTCTGGTCGGTCGCAACAACCCACGTTGGTGCATCTCCTACATCGCTACACTCACCTATGGCGCTGTCATAGTCCCCATTCTGCAGGACTTCAACGCTAACGACATTGTGCGTATCATCAACCACTCGGAGAGCCGACTTCTGTTCCTCGGCGACAACTTCTGGGACTTGATGGATGGCGACCAGATCCCAACTGTCGAGGCGGCATTCTCGCTCAGCGACTTCCACGTAATCTACGAGAAGGTGGGCGACGAGATGACGCAGTTTCAGAAGAACATAAAGTCAAACTACCGCGCTGCATATCCACAGGGATTCTCGATCAACGACATAAAGTACCCCGAGGTCCCCAACGACAGCGTCTGTCTGCTCAACTACACGTCGGGCACAACGGGTAGCTCGAAGGGTGTTATCCTCACGATCAACAACCTCACGGGCAACGTCCTCATCGCGTCGAACTATCGCAACGCTGATAGTGGCGAACCATACTTCTTCAGGGGAGGGCGCGTGTTGTCGTTCCTGCCGCTGGCTCACGCCTATGGCTGTGCGTTCGACTTCTTGACGCAGCTCGCAGTGGGTGGTCACATAACGCTGTTGGGTAGGATTCCGTCGCCCAAGATTCTGCTTGAGGCGATGAAGATCGTGCGTCCTACGGTGGTCAACTGTGTGCCGCTGATCCTCGAAAAGATATATCGCAAACAGGTGCAGCCGATGTTGGAGCAGGGTCCGATGAGCATTGCGATGAAGATTCCGTTCGTCAACACGGCGATCGGTTCGGTCATAAAGAACAAACTGATGGATGCGTTCGGTGGCGAGGTGACAGCCTTCATTGTGGGCGGTGCGCCGATGAATCAGGAGACGGAAACCTTCCTAATGAAGATCGGATTCCCCATTACCATAGGCTACGGAATGACGGAGTGCGCTCCGCTCATCAGCTTCACAGGTCCTGAGAGGTTCAAGCCTAGCTCGTGTGGGCAGGTGTTGGAGCCATTCCTAGAGGTGAAGATCGACTCAGCAGATCCGCAGAGGGTGGCGGGCGAGATATTGGTCAAGGGTGAGCACGTTATGATGGGCTACTATAAGAACCCGACCGACACCGAGGCTGTGTTCGACAGCGAGGGGTGGTTGCATACGGGCGATATGGGTGTGATGGATCCCGACAAGACGCTCTACATCAAGGGGCGTTGCAAGACTATGATCCTCAGCGCCAGCGGTCAGAACATCTACCCAGAGCAGATCGAGGAGAAGCTCAACAACCTATATATGGTGAGTGAGTCGCTCGTTATCGAGGATGACGGACGCCTGGTGGCTCTCGTTGTGCCCGACTATGAGTTGGCGAGGGTCGAGGGTGTCGAGGAGTCGTCGCTACAGGGGATCATCGAGAACAATCTACACGAACTAAACTCGATGGTGGCAAACTACGAGAAGGTGGCGTCGGTGACGATCTACCCCACGGAGTTCGAAAAGACTCCGAAACGAAGCATCAAACGATACCTCTACAACAAGTCGTTGCTGACGACACTGAAGTAGTGGGCGGAGGCGTAGTGTCGATACACACAAACGTATAGGAGTGAAATGGCGATGAGGCGGCTGTCGATAAACAAGATGCGTATGAGCGAGAATTTGCTCTACGGTTTGTTGTGGACGGCGATAATCTTGGTGCCGATGTTGAATGCGGTGATGACGACGACGCTGCAACAGCTCTATCCGATAGATGTTATCTCGGCGTGGTCGAAGGTCGCTCCCTACTTCCTGATCTTCCTTATCAACAATGCGAGGCTCGCGCCGTTGTTGCTCATTAGTCGGAGCTACGCCACCTATGTTGTTGTGGTGACGGCTCTTGTCTTTACGATATTTACGCTCGTCGACTATGCGCAGGAGTATCTGTTGCCGCAGATCGACCTCTCTATGATTAGTTGGGGGCGACCTGGCGATGGGGTGAATATGTCGTTCACCAATCTCAACCGATACTGGAACTCGCTCCTCGCAGCCTCGATGATTGTCGCTAACTCGGCGATAAAACTTGTCTACAAGTCGATGCGAGACGAGCAGGCGATGGGGGAGCTCAAGCAGCAGAATATGCAGGTCGAGATGGACTATCTGAAGTATCAGATCAATCCACACTTCTTTATGAATACGCTCAACAACATCCACGCCCTGATCGACATCGACGCAGAGTCGGCTAAGAGCACGGTGATTGAGCTCTCGAAGATGATGCGATATGTGCTCTACGAGTCGGGGTGCGAGTCGATCTCGCTGCGGCAGGATCTGCAGTTTCTGACCAACTACATTAAGCTGATGGAGATCCGCTACGACGGGGGTGTGGAGGTGCGTACGACCTATCCCGAGAGTATCCCTGCGTGGGTCTCGATTCCGCCGCTGCTCTTCATCGTATTTGTCGAGAACGCCTTCAAACACGGCGTGGGGCAGGGTGAGGGGTGTTACATACACCTCGATGTGGAGTTTGATGGCGAGGATCGTGTGGTGTGTCGTGTGGTGAACTCGCTAGCCGATCGGGGGAGAGGTCGCAGCGGCTCGGGCATAGGTCTTGAGAATGTACGGCGCAGGTTGGAGCTCCTCTACGACGACAACTTCCAACTCGACACTCGTGCCCATACCGACAAATATAGTGTGAAGCTAACAATCCCAATACGAAGATGATACGGACAATAATTGTAGACGACGAGCCGCTGGCGCTACGACAGGTGAAGAGCTATGTGGAGCGTAACGAGAGGCTCCAGCTCATCGGTGAGTTTCGCAACGCAGAGGGGGCGCGTAAGTTTATCGACTACTTCGACGAGGAGGTGGAGCTAATTCTCTGCGACATAAATATGCCTGGCGAGTCGGGCGTAGAGTTCATCAACTCGCTCCACGCGACGACAGCTCTGCCGCCGATGGTGATATTCACCACTGCACACGCCGAGTTTGCGCTAGATGGATTTAGGCTCGATGCCGTCGACTACCTTATGAAACCCCTCGCATATGCCGACTTCGCACACTCTGTGGAGCGCGCATACTCACTCTACACCCTGCGCAGTGGCGCAAAGGGGCAGAACGAGGAGGGCATAGATCCATCGGACGATGGGGTCGAGACGGTGGCGGCAGCGGAGGAGATAGAGCCATCCGACGAGGGGCAGATAACCATTAAGTCGGAGTATCGACAGGTGCCAATCCGACTCAGCGAGATCGTCTACCTCGAGAGCGAGGGGGAGTATATCCGTCTGCACCTTGCCAACGGACGTTCGCTCACGACACTCTACAGGCTCAAAAATATGGAGGTGGAGTTGCCGTCGTCGCACTTCGTCCGAATACACAGATCATACATCGTCAACATCGGCGCGATCAGTAGCTACGAGCGTGGTCGAGCCTTCATCTCCGACATCGACTATCTGCCCATCGGTCTCAACTACCGCGAGGCGTTCCGCGAGGCGATGGATCGTGCGACTAGGCGCACTCAGACGCGAGCTCTGTAGACGACACCTCCGACGATGGCGGTGATCGGTGCAACCAGAACAAGTCCGAAGCTGCCCACCATAGTGTGGAGGATCTCTGCGGCGACGAAACCGCGGTTGACGATGCTCTCCAAGGGCGCTCCCTGCGACATAAATAGCATAAAGGCAAACATATAGCTCCCCGAGTAGGCGAAGAGTAGGGTGGTGGTCATACTCCCCACAACGGGCGAGGCTATGTTGAGACCCGATCGGATCAGCTCGCCACAACTCAGGTTGGGTGCGCGATCGACAATCTCATCTTGGGCGGCGGCAATATCCATCGCTACATCCATCACGGCTCCTGCCGAGGAGATGAAGATGCAGGAGATGAAGATCTCGGAGAGGTTGAGGTCGACGAAACCAGCATAGAGGAGAGTCTCGGAGTACTCCATAACTGTCGAGGGGATGTGGAAGAGCGAACCAAACAGAAGCGCCATCGCTGCAGTAGTCGCGACACCGATCATCGCCCCTGCGAGGGCTACAAATCCGCGACGCGTGACACCCCCCACAAGTAGCGTTATGACGCTCGTCGTAGCAAACACAACACCCACCGAGAGCAGTAGTGGCGAGTAGCCGCGCAGAACCCCTGGCAGCAGAAGCTTGGCAAAGGCGAGAGCTGTGAAGAGAAACGACAGTGCCGACTTGGCACCTGTCCTCCCCGCGACAACAATAAGCAACACCACGAAGCCGACCAGAAGTAGGAGCGAGAGATCGGCACGATAGAACTCCTCCGCGACGCTGTCGACTACTGCTCCGTCGCTTCCGACTCGCATCCTGCACAACACTCTGTCGCCCACCGCGAAGATCTTGTCGCGCCGTGTGTCGCCCAGCAGTTCGTTGCGCGCCTCGACCACCTCTCCCTTGTGTGAACCCGAGAGCAGACGGAGCTCGACGAGCTGTGTACCCATCGTAACGATCGAGATGGAGGTGAGGTCGCTGTCGTCTGCCGCGACAACCTCGCTCTTGGCGTAGGCAATGTCGCGCAGAGCCTCGCGATTCTCGAAACCTGTGGGGAGAAGGTAGAGCGCTAGGGTGGCTACGGCGACTACTAGGATGAAGTATAACTCTCTGCGTTGCATTACCTTAGGTCTGCTGCCTGCATTATCTTCTTGGCTATGTCGGTGTTGTCGTAGTAGCCTCCGAAGAGCTCCTCGTTGACACCCTGCGCAAAGACCATCACGGGGAGTGCCGTGTGGCTGTAGCTCGCGAAGTCGATACCCGACTTGTTGTTGACGAGTTGTGTGCAGGTGATTGTAAAGGGGTCGTAGCCGCCATACGAGGCGTTGTATCTGTCGCTGTCGTCGATCTCGCGGCGGCGTGCACTCTTCTCGAACGCCTCGCGCATCATACCTCTCTCGTAGGGCGTGAGGTCGTTGAGTCCCAGCATATTAGATGCGAGTTGTAGGGCGCTGCCGAAGCCACCACCATCGGCTATGAGAGCCTTGGTCGCTGCCGTAAATTCGAGGTAGGAGCTGCGTGACTGTGCGAGCTGCTCGAACGACGACTCATACTTCATACCGGCAAATCCGAGTGCCAGACCTCCGCAGTCGTGGTCGCCTGTGACGACTATCAGCGTCTGGTCGGGGTGGAGTGCGGCGAAGCGGAGCGCCTCACCTATGGCGTCGTCGAATGCTACAACCTCGTAGGCGGCAGTGGCGGCGTCGTTGGCGTGGCAAGCCCAGTCGATCTTACCCCCCTCGACCATCAGGAAGAACCCCTCGTCGCAGGTGAGGAGCTCGATCCCCTTGCGTGTGAAGTCGGCGAGGGTTATGCGGTTGTCGGGGCTGCTTTGTTTGGTGAGGTCGATCGTGTAGGGTAGTGCTGAGCCGTCGCCCGAGTACTGCTCGTTTGCCAACATATCGAGTGTGGCGATGAGGGGTGAGCCGCTCTCTGCGGCATCCAGCTCGGCGCGTGTGGTGGCATATCTGAAGCCCTGCTGCTCGGCTCGTGCGCGGTATGTGGCGTAGGCTGTGGCTTTGTCGCACCCCTCGTTTGTCGCGCGGCTACTCCACTTGACCGAGCCGCCACCGAAGTAGTCGAAGCCCGAGGTGAGGAGCTGGTCGGAGATGCTGCTATAGAGGTTGCGGCTTGTCGCGTGGGAATAGAAGCAGGCTGGTGTGGCGTGGTCGATGCTGACGCTCGATACTACGCCGACCCTCATACCGCGCTGCTTCGCCATCTCTGCCATCGTTGTGAGGGGTGTGCCGTCGGGGCTCTGCGCTATTATCCCCACGTCGGTCTTGCTGCCTGTGGCGAGGGCTGTACCTGCTGCTGCTGAGTCGGTTATATAGCGGTCGAGGGCGTTGGAGGTGGCGAGTCCTGTCGTCGTCAGCGAGCTCAGGTGGAGCTCGGGTGAGCGACTCTCTGCGCCAACCTGTGTGGCGTAGTTGGTGCGGAACTCCTCGGAGGTGAGAGCTGCCTCGCCCAGACGGATCTGAGGGGCTGCCATTCCGTCGCCTATGAAGTAGAATATGTATTTGGCGGATGTGGCTCTGCTGTTGTTGTTGCTGCCGTTGCTGTTGTTGCTGTTGTTGCTGTTGCTGCCGCACGCGACCATTGCTGTCGCTATGAGGGCTACTATCAATCTTCTCATCTTGTCGTGTTTTGTTTGTCTCTGCGCAAATTTAGTAACTTTTTCACTACAACATATTACTAAAATGTTATTTTTTTCTCACATTTACCTAGTTGTTGCTATAGCGGAATTAGGCACTCTCATAAAAAAAACATATCTTTGCCAATATCACAATATACGCTAATATATATATAAGTATGATTCAATATAAAGTGGGGCGTTACAACCCATCCGACTCAATGAGCGAACTGATATGCGACAACTACCCGATGCTGCTCGTTATGAGCCGCTTCGGCATCGACCTTGGCTTCGGCGACGATACGATCGAGCAGGTGTGCGAGAGGAGTGGTGTCGACACATACACATTCCTCGCTGTGGTCAACATCCTCATATCGACCAACAAACGTAGCGTAGAGATCGACTACTCGCGGGTTTCGCTTCGTGCCGTGATCGACTATTTGCACAACTCACACAGCTACTTCCTCGACTATAGACTCCCCTCGATCCGCGAGAAACTCATTGCGTCGATTGGGCAGAGTGACGACGTCGCCATTGTGATCGCAAACTACTACGACGAGTATGTCTCGGAGGTGAACCGTCATATGATGTATGAGGAGAACACGCTATTCTCCTACATCCGATCGCTCATCGTGGGCGAGGCTGTGGCGGGCTACTCGATCGGCGTCTATAGCCGCAACCACGACAATGTCGAGGAGAGGCTCTCGGAGTTCAAGAACATAATCATAAAGTACTACCCTGCAAAGAGTTCGCACGATCTCAACAGCACACTCTACGACATATTCTCCTGCGAGCGCGACCTCGAATCGCACACATTCATCGAGGACTTCTTGCTGGTGCCTGCCATAGAGTCGCTCGAGAGGGCAGGAGATGGGGCTAACAACTAAAAATCACACTTAATTATGGTAAAAAGATTACACATAGTAGTATCTGATCCGTCGCCAATAGTGAGGTGTGGTGTGGTTACTCTGCTGCAGCGCTCGGCACAGATCGGTGCTGAGGTGGTGGAGGTCGCTGATCTCTCGGATATTCACGCAGGTAGGTACGACGCCCCGATCGACCTAATCATCGTCAACCCCTCGCAGATGGGGCTTGTCTCACCCTCGCAGCTACGCACACAGATGGAGGCGGAGGGGTTGAAGATTGTGGCGCTGCAGAGTGCATTTTTCGACCCTGCAACTCTCCAGAACTTCGACAGCAGCATCTCAATCTACGACTCGGCGGAGGACATAATCGAAAAGATTGCTGCCGTCTGCAAAGCAACTACCCAAGAGGAGGATGAGCAGCGTTGTGGGCTCAGCCAGCGCGAACGCGAAATAATCGTCTGCGTCGTGAAGGGGATGACCAACAAGCAGATCGCCGACACACTATTTCTCTCGATTCACACAGTCATCTCGCACCGACGCAACATCGCGTCGAAGCTCCAGATACATAGCCCTGCTGGTCTGACCATCTACGCAATCGTCAACAAACTTGTCGACCTGGCAGAGATCAGGGGTAGCATAAACCTCTGACGCAGAGGGGTTAGTTTCGGCGCAGGTGGAGTGAGTGGGTGATCGACGCAGGGAGCTCCTCGGGGTAGTGTGTCACCATTATCATACTCTTGTTGGGGCGTGTGGAGAATGCTTCGATGATCTCTGTCACGCGGCGGCGGTTTCGCATATCGAGTCCGTGTAGGGGTTCGTCGAGGATGAGCAGTGCGGGGTCTTTGACGAATGCGCGAGCTAGGAGTAGGAGACGCTGTTCGCCGCTCGATAGCTGCGTGAATATGCGCTCTGCGAGGCTCTCGACGCCAAATATCTCCATCCACCATAGGGCGGTCTCCGCCTGCTCGGGCTGCATCTTTCGGTTGAGTCCGATGGTGTCGTGCAGTCCGCTCGCCACGATCTCTATTGCGCGGTTGGGGAGTAGGTAGGCGCGGTGCATCTCGGGGCTTACGTAGCCTATGTTGCGCTTAATGTCCCAGATGCTCTCGCCCGTGCCGCGGTTGCGTCCGAAGAGAGCTATGTCGCAGGCGTAGCCCTGTGGATTGTCGGCGCAGACGAGCGACAGAAGTGTCGACTTACCTGCTCCGTTCTCGCCGCTCAGTGCCCATCGCTCACCCTGCCGAACCTGCCAGTCGAGGGATTTGAGGATTGTGCGCTCTCCATACTTTATAGATACGTTGCGCAGCTCTGTCACCATCTCGCTGCTGCCCTCGACCCCTGTTGTCGCCAACTGCTCGATCCTCTGTCGTAGGTGGTCGGGTAGGATAGTGGAGGGTAGGGGGGTGGCTGCGGCGTAGTATTCGCTGAGTGTGCACTTTGGCTTCGTGGTGCGGTTGTCGAGCTCGACGACGTGTGTGATGAACTGGGGTATGTCGTCGGTCTTGGAGAGTACGACGACGATCTGCACGCTACCCAACGACGCGAGATCACCCATCAGTGTGTGGAGCGTCGAGCGTGTGGCGGCGTCGAGACCGATGAAGGGGTTGTCGAGGATGAGTAGCTGTGGCGCATTGAGTAGTGCCTTGGTTATCTGGAACTTGCGCATCTCGCCACTAGAGAGCAACACCAACTTCTTGTCGAAGATCTTCTCGATGTTGAAGAGTCCGAAGAGGCGCGATCGTAGCTCCGCGATGCGAGGTGTCTCACCCTCGGGCGAGGGTAGCTCGTCGCAGACGCGTGGTGAGTCGTCGAGGGCTGTGGAGTTCCATCGTTGCTGATAGAAGTATGAGCCGTCGGTGCCGCCCGAGGCTGCGGTGGAGTCGCGAAAGGCGATATACTTCACGTTGTCGAATATCTTGGTGGATATGGCGTCGTCGCCGAAGTTGTAGACTACGCCGTCGCCGTCGCGCATAGGGTGTGCGCCCGTGAGTATGCCGACGAGGATGCTCTTGCCGCTGCCGTTGCCTCCGACTATTGCGACCTGCTCGCCGCGGTTGATGCTCAGACCCTCTAGCCCCGAGAGTTGATATTGGGGTTGGCGCGTCGTCGTCGATCGGATCTCTACTATTGCTTCTCTCTTCATTCTGCTGCTGTTGTTGATTATGGTGCAAATGTACATAAATTTATTGAGTGTGGCGTTTTTTTGTGATATAATGACTATATTTGCTTATCTAAAACGATTAAAAACTATGAGAAGATCTTATTTTGTGGTGGCAGCCCTCGCGCTGTTTGCTGCACAGAGCCTGCGGGCGGAGGTTACGATGGGCTCGATTTGGGGCGACGGGATGGTGTTGCAGCGCAACGCGGAGCTGCTGGTGGGTGGTAAGTCGGATGGCGAGAGCGTCACGGTGACAACCTCGTGGAGCGGCAAGAGCAAGTATCGCGCGGCAGTGGTGGAGGGGCAGTGGAGTGTTGAGATTCCCACACCCGAGAGCGACGGAACACCGCATACAATGACCTTCGACGATGGCGACCGCCTGACACTCAGCAACATACTACTAGGTGACGTGTGGCTACTAATGGGGCAGTCGAATATGCAGATGCCTATGAGTGGCTTCGGCTCGGGTGATCTGAGGATAGCGTGCAACTACCTTAAACACCAACACGTAGAGGGTGCTGCTGCCGTGATCTCTCGCGCCAACCCATCGCAGTCAATCCGCCTATTCACAGCAGAGTTCAACCCACAGCGTCGTCCGCAAGAGCGCGCAGAGGGGGCGTGGCAGCTCAACACACCCGAGGCGGTGCGAGATTTCAGCGCTACGGGTTACTTCTTCGGCAAGGTGCTGCAGGAGAGTCTCGACATTCCCATTGGGCTAGTCTCGGTCAATCGCGGTGCGTCGACTATCGAGACCTGGATGAGCCGCGAGGTGTTGGAGAGTGTGGGGATCACCGACCTCTCGGTGCTCGATCGTGAGAAGCTCCCCAATGCAGCGTATCAGAAGCCCTGCTACCTATATAATGGTATGGTCGCACCGCTCAAAGGGGTGTCGGTCGCAGGCGCAATATGGTATCAGGGAGAGTCCAACATGGCGAGACGCGAGGAGTATTTGAGCCTATTTCCTGCATTTGTCGCAGGGCTACGATCGCACTTCCGTGGGGGTGAGTTCCCTCTATACTATGCTCAGATCGCACCGTTCTGTGGCGACGGACTCGACAAGTTCGACGTCGTGCTGATGCGAGAGACGATGGTGAAACTGATGGATATAACTCCTCGCACAGGTATGGTCGCTCTAACCGACATCGGAGAGTCGGAAGTTCACCATCCGCGATTCAAACGAGAGGTGGGCGAGAGGTTGGCTATGTGGGCACTTGCCGACAAATATGCCCCTGGGTGTGTCGATTGTCGTGCACCCGAGTATCGGTCGATGTCAGTCACATACGACGCAGCACAGAGGCAGAAGGGGGTGGCGCTATCATTCGACTACGCTACAACAGGGTTTCACTTCGCCGAGAGAAACTCAACATCTACACAGTTCGAGATAGCAGGCGAAGATCGAGTGTTCTACCCTGCACAAGTGAAGCTCATAAACAACAAAGGAGCAATGATTTGGGTCTGGTGCAAAGAGGTCGCAGAGCCCGTTGCAGCACGATACGCATTCCACAACTACGCAGACGGAGACCTGTTTAACGCCGCAGGTATGGCTGTCTCATCATTCAGAACAGACGACTGGGAGTGTGAGTAGGTGGGGTTTGCTGCCTACTATTGCGGAGTGCTGATTTTGCTGTTGATTCTGCTGCAAATCTACATAAATTTATTGAGTGTGGCGTTTTTTTGAGATATAATGACTATATTTGCTTATCTAAAACGATTAAAAAACTATGAGAAGATCTTATTTTGTGGTGGCAGCCCTCGCGCTGTTTGCTGCACAGAGCCTGCGAGCGGAGGTTACGATGGGCTCGATTTGGGGCGACGGGATGGTGTTGCAGCGCAACGCGGAGCTGCTGGTGGGTGGTAAGTCGGATGGCGAGAGCGTCACTGTCACAACCTCGTGGAGCGGCAAGAGCAAGTATCGCGCAGCAGTGGTGGAGGGGCAGTGGAGTGTTGAGATTCCCACACCCGAGAGCGACGGCACACCGCAGACAATGACCTTCGACGATGGCGACCGCCTGACACTCAGCAATATACTACTAGGCGACGTGTGGCTACTAATGGGGCAGTCGAATATGCAGATGCCGATGAACGGCTTCGGCTACGGCGATCAGAAAGTCGCAGGCAACCAAATCAGACACCAACACGTGGAGGGGGGAGCTGCCGTGATCTCGCGCGCCAACCCATCGCAATCAATCCGTCTATTTACAGCAGAGTACAACCCTCAGCGTCGTCCCCAGGAGAGCGCAGGCGGAGCGTGGCAGCTCAACACACCCGAGGCGGTGCGAAGTTTTAGCGCCACAGGTTACTTCTTCGGCAAGACGTTGCAGGAGAGTCTCGACATACCAATTGGGCTCATATCGGTCAACCGCGGTGCGTCGACCATAGAGACCTGGATGAGCCGCGAGGTGTTGGAGAAGATAGGGCTGACAAACCTCGCAGTGCTCGATCGCGAGGAGCTGCCAAAGGCTGTGATGATGCAGCCCTGCTACCTATATAATGGTATGGTCGCACCGCTCAAAGGGCTATCGGTCGCAGGTGCAATATGGTATCAGGGTGAGTCCAACAGAAAGAGGCGCCAGGAGTATTTGACACTATTCCCTGCATTCGTCGCAGAGCTGCGATCGCACTTTCGGGGCGGCGAGTTCCCTCTATACTACGCTCAGATCGCACCACACGCTGGCGACGGACTCGACAAGTTCGACGTCGTCCTGATGCGCGAAGCGATGGTGAAACTGATGGATATAACTCCTCGCACAGGTATGGTCGCTCTAACCGACATAGGCGAGTCGCACGTAATTCATCCGCGATTCAAACGAGAGGTGGGCGAGAGGTTGGCTATGTGGGCTCTTGCCGACAAATATGCCCCCGGGTGTGTCGACTGCCGTGCACCCGAGTATCGTTCGATGTCTGTCACATACGACCCCGCACAGAAGCAGAAGGGCGTCGCACTATCATTCAACTACGCTACAACAGGGTTTCACTTCGCCCAGAGAAACTCAACATCTACACAGTTCGAGATAGCAGGCGAAGATCGAGTATTCTACCCCGCACAAGTGAAACTCATAAACAACAAAGGAGCGAAAATCTGGGTATGGAGCGAAAAGGTCAAAGAGCCCGTAGCAGCACGATACGCATTCCACAACTACGCAGACGGAGACCTGTTTAACGCCGCAGGTATGGCAGTCTCATCATTCCGAACAGACAACTGGGTGTGCGAATAGGCTCGTGAGTGTGAGTGTGTCTTTCGGGGACTTTCGGGGTCTGCGCTAACGCCGCGCGGGTAGGAGTGTTCGGAAGAACCCCCTCCTTATCCAAAGAACAAGCTAGGGTCTCCTCCACAGAGTTTAACAATCTCTATCATAAGTTGTTCCCTAAGCT
>JBCQTK010000037.1:0-22147 GCA_047178665.1 Rikenellaceae bacterium
ACAAAAAAACTACTGAAGAAATAGTGCAATTTTAAAGAATAATTTCTATTTTTGAAACATCTTTAGTGGCATACTTTTCAATTAGTATGGTGGACTATTTTTCGATTATTATATACAACTATATAAGTAGCCGTACACCTTATACCTATAACTAAATAGCTTTTCTATGGATAATACTCCCCCATAAAGGTTGACGCGCCAGTGAGGTGTAGGACATATTTCGAATGTTAAAAATGGGGTTAGTTTTATTCAGATCCGTTTAGTAGTTAATACCAACAACCCAAAGTGGAATAGTGTTCGAGTAGCCGAACTCTATATCATCTTTAACGACATATCCCCTCGGCAGACCCTCAAGTTGCTTTAGTCCTTTACTCTTCCCGCCAACTTCAAAGTCAATGTCACCTATCTTGAAATCAACTACTTTAGATGTAATAACATCATTATTGACACGTAGCTGATTCATAAAGAATGTCTCTCTAACATTGCCTATATTAGCACCATCCGATGCAAGAGTGTAGATCAGTGATGTATTGTCGAGATATATCTTATCAACCTTCCCAAGTCCCTTAATTCCACCCGTAACATCTCGAAGTTGAGAGATAAGACCAGCCTCCTCAATATATAGTAGATAATCGGCAATGCTATTTCTGCTCGCTGAGAGCGATGTGGCAATACTACTCACATTAGGTTTGAATGGAACACTACGAGAGATTATCGAGAGCAACTGCTTTAGTTTCCTTGCAGTCGAGATATTAAGCCCTCCATAGAGCGGAATATCGGTCTCGATAGTTTGATTAATTACCTGATGCAGTCGAATGGTGAAGTCGCTATCTCCAGAAAAAGGGTAGTAGCCACGCCTTAGGTAATCGTCAAAATATGCAAGGGGTTTGAAGTCACTTGGGGTCTCGATGTCGTGTGCAAGAATACTCTCCAAACTAACCGTAGGGAGTGAAATATCGTGAAACAGCTTTAGATACTCCCGAAATGAGAGCCCCTGCATATGATACATAATGGCTCGTCGGCTCAGATCAGATGCCCCTTTATTGATGTCAAGTACCGATGAACCAGTGAATACAACCTTTAATTCGGGGTGGTAATCATATATCAATTTTAGCTCTCTCGACCAATTATTATATTTGTGGATCTCGTCAATAAAGAGATTCTTACCCCCTCTTTTTACAAAGGAGTCTGCCAAATCTACTAATTTATGCTCAGCAAAATAGAAATCCTCCGCTGTAACATATAGGGTCTCTGACACATTAAGGTTCTCTTTTATGTGCTGCAAAACCATAGTGGTCTTACCGACACCTCGTGGTCCAGTGAGACCTATCATACGGCTGCTCCAATCAATTCTATCGTACATATAACGATAAAATCCAGAGGTGACACCTCGCAATAATTTGCCGAAATTTTCTTGTAATTTATCCATAACATTTTATTCTACTTCTGCAAAGATAATAATTTTTGCTCAACAATAGAGCACAAGCAAGAATAAATTGCTCTGCGGTAGAGCATTTTGTCGTAATAGTGATTGTTTCGGTGACTTTTCCTAGAAAAGGTTGACACATTTTTTCTTTTTTCCTTAATCGAGTTTACACCCAATTTCTCAATAGATGTACCATCCCCATCTCATATATTCACAATATAGAATAAAATCTATTATTTATAACTCCTTACAAAGGTAGTGTTTATTTTTATTTTAAAAGTCCCTAATCCCCACAAAAACCGCTTGTTGTGGCGTTAAAAATTACTGAAAATACCCATTAAGACAAAATTGAGACCCCAATACACCTTTATCGACGCATTAAGTTATAATTTTGTGATATTAAACAAGCGCATTGCAAAATACTAAATACTAATCATTATGAAAAAACTATCAACTTCAGCTCTAATCCTGCCCCTTGTGGCTACTGGTTGCGGATCTGTTGAGATGCAGAACGTGGAGGACAATCGTCCAAATATCATCCTCTTTGTCGCCGATGACCACGGTCTTGATGCACTCGGCTGCTACGGCAACCCCATAATAAAAACGCCAAATCTTGATGCTCTGGCAGATGATGGAGTCAGATTCTCGAACGCCTTCTGCACATCGGCAAGCTCCGCTGCAAGTCGCTCTGTGCTCCTCACGGGACAGTATGGTCACGCAATAGGTGCGTATGGTCACACCCACGACTACCACCACTTCAGCACCTACGAGAGTGTCAAGTCGCTACCCGTACTCCTCGAAGAGAGCGGATATACAACGGCTCGTATCGGAAAGTATCACGTAGCCCCAGAGAGCGTCTACCACTTCCAGACAACCTACAAAGCTGACCCCCGAAATACAGTCGAGATGGCGGAGGCGAGTAAGGGGATTTTTGACTCCGAGACTCCATTCTTCCTCTACTTCTGCACGGATGATCCACACCGATCTGCGGATAGAAAAGATTGGAGGCTACCCAATAGATTTGGAAATAAAGATGAGGGGTATGAGGGTGTTGAGACTATTAAGTATGACCCCAAAGATGTATTGGTGCCATCATTTCTGCCCGACACAAAGGAGAGTCGCGAGGAGATTGCGCAGTACTATGAGTCAATCTCTCGTATAGATCAAGGATTTGGGTTGATGATGCGGAATTTGGAGGCTTCGGGTAAGCGAGACAACACAATTGTGATATATATATCGGACAACGGAATGGCATTCCCCGGTGCTAAGACAACGCTTTATGATGCAGGTATGAACCTCCCGTGTATCATCTCCGACCCAAGAACAGACTCCAACAAGGGCGGCACGTGTGATGCAATGTTGACGTGGGCAGATATGACCCCTACGCTTCTCGATATGGCAGGTGTTGAGTATGAGGAGGAGGATTTCCACGGTCGTACATTCTCGTCAGCGATCAGCAAGCCAACAGGATCGGGACGTAATGAGGTCTTTGCAGCGCACAACTTCCACGAGATTACGATGTACTACCCTATGCGAGTTCTTCGTGACCGCCACTATAAGCTAATCTGGAATGTCGCGTGGCAGCAGGAGTACCCATTTGCATCGGATTTGTGGGTGTCGTCAACTTGGCAGAGATCATATCGTGACAATGCGGAACTCTACGGAGAGAGGAAGATGAGCGACTTCTTGCAGCGCCCTCGCTTTGAGCTATATGACATCGAGAACGACCCTAACGAGAGCCATAATCTTGCAGCGGAGAAGCCTGAGCTTTTGGAGTCGATGAAGGTTCGCTTGTTAGATTATATGAAGAGAACCTCTGACCCTTGGGTAATCTGCTGGGGCGACCACGATACCTCGCTTCAAGGCTCGGGCGTAAATCTATAGATGGAGACTGTTGCAAAGTGGAGCAAAACGTGCGTTTTGCAATGATCTCAGATATTCAATACAAATAGCAGCGCCCCTTAACTTAAAGCTAAGGGGCGCTACTATGTTTCACAGATTGATTACTCTATGATTGTGATTGTGTATGGAAGCTCTACATCATACGATTCTTCAACAACACCGTCTGAATTATATTTATATAGTCTCAAGTATGGGTAATACACGACACCTACGGTATAATCTTTCTCTAACAGACTCCAAATAGCTCCTGACGTCTGACCAGACAACAAGCTCTCTACGCTACCACTAGCATTATATACTTTGTTTTTAACAAACATATAATATGGTTCTCCATTGTTTGGATTTGCTGTCGATATTGTGACTTCGACTTTATTAACAGTGACTTTTGATGGAGTTGCTATTTTATATTTGACTGTGGTATTCTCTAGTGTATACTCAGACCAGTCATAGTTCGTAATATCGTCAGCATACTCCAATACAACTACTGGGTCTGTCGTCTCTGTCGAAGTTGAGTCATCCGTAACTGTGATAGTAAGATTGGTGATTCTCGTCAACTCAACATTGCCACTATCAGTTGCTACAACAATTGGATTTAGCTCACCTGCAGTTAGCGTAACTCCTGTTTTCACCGTAATGGTACCATCCGCCGAGATCTCCAATAGCTCAGACTCGTTGACGGATTCAGTTGTTGAGTTATCTTCAATTGTCAAAGTTACACTATTTCCACCCATATCAAACGCTGTTGCCTCAACTTTCATATCGGCAGGAGTTGACAATAACCACTCGGCTGCATCTGCGTAGGTCAATGTAATCTCCACTGGCTCAGATGTTGTCGGAGCTGATTCATTGGTAATCGTGATCGTTAGATCTGGAGTGAAGTCATATTGCCAAAGTTTCGTGGCTACGCCATCTATAAATTTATACTTTATGAATCTTAATTTTGGTTTGTGATCTCCAGCGCTGCTCTCTGTCTCTGTTGTTACGCCGCTCTTAAATCCAATCGAGCCAGAGACTGTTGCAGATAAAATGGCGCTCTCCGTAACCCCCTCTGTCTCTGTATTGTCCAAGACACTTCCGTTGATTGAGTAATACTCGGTCAGCCCAGCCGTAGAGGCATCCTTTGAAGAGTACAAATCGACCTCTCGACCATCAAGAGTTATGGTTGTAGGAACTGCAGTTGCATAGCTCTCACTATCACTATACCAAGTATAGGCATTGGGGGCATACGTAGCCACAACTACGTGAGGCATAACCGTGATCGTAAGATCCTCGACTCTCATCAACTCACTATTATCGTCATTATCCGCAACCACGACAATTGGCTTTATGGCACCAACTAACAGCTCTGGATAAACTCCCTCACTCTCCTGCTTAACAGAGATTACACCCGACTCAGAGATCTCCAAAAGCTCAGATTCGTTGTAGTTTGCAGTTGAGGCATTATCTTCGATTGCAAAAGTGACATTTTTCTTAGCATTGTTAAATGTAGAGGGCTCTACTTTCATATCCGCAACTTCTGTCGTCGTAAAGCTCCACTCGTTTGTCGCTGAGTAGGTCAATGTAAATACGTCAACAACAGCCTCTGGTTGCTCTAGTGTAATCACTAGATCCGTAGACATAGAGATTTCGGCGTTTGTAGTTGTGTCCTTCAGCGTTAGAATTGGTTTTAGTGTGTATGTACCTGCCGCTAGATCTGCCACGTTATCGTTGTTAAGCGAGATAACTCCTGTTGTTGTCACGTTCAAATAGAGAGACTCATCAACCTCGTTAGTCTCCGAATTGTCAGCAACTCCAACATACTCGCAGTTGCTATCATCTGCACCAGGTGTCACACTCTCCTCGTTAATTGTAATTGCAGAGGGCGCAACGCTCGTTGAGGCGCTATCATCCACAACATTCCAACTAAGTGTAGTCGTTGAATAGTTGGCAACTGTTGAGTCTGGCGTGGTTGGCTCAACATCTCCACCAGGGATTGTTGGAGTTTGTTCATTACTAACAGTGATCGTAAGATTTGGAGTAAAATCCTGTTGCCAAAGTTTCGTCCCTGCAGTAGCAGCTGTGCCATCTTCACCATCTACAATTTCATACTTTATAAGTCTTAACGTTGGTCTGTATTCTCCAACATATGATGTAATATCTGTTGATATTTTTGCATTATCTTTTATCACACCATAGGCATCTGAGATTAAAGTACCACCCTCAGTAGCCGCTGTCTCTGCGTTGTCGTATGTTGTTTTGTTGATTGAGTAATACGTGGTAATTCCAGCTTCCGAAGCATCCTTAAAGGCTAGCAAAGTGACCTCTTCGCCATCAATAAATACGGTTTCTGGTTTGCTAGTAGCATAGCTATCCGTATCACTATACCAAGTATAGGCATTGGGATTATATGTAACCACAACTGCGTGAACCTTAACCGTAATAGAGATATTTGTCTCCACCTCATACACATTACTATTACTATCTGACATCTCTAGGAGTGGAATGATAATCTCACCCACGGTCAAATCAACATCTGTCTTTGCTGATATAACTCCATCAGCAGAGACCTCCAATAATGCAGACTCATCAACATCAGTCGTCGCGGGATTGTCCTTAACAGCGGTGAAGTTGTAAGCCCCAGACTCTCCTACCGTATATGTAGTATCTTTATCCTCGATAGTCGTAGGCGTACAAGTAGCCTTTGCAATATCTTTGCTACTTGCCCACTCCACAGCGTAAGTCGCCTCGTTACCGTACATCGCAGTAATCACGCTAGGGTCATCTGCCGCTGGTTGCTCAAGTGTAATCACAAGATCCGTTGACATTGAGATCTCACTATCGTCAGCTGTGTTCTTCAGCGTTAGAACAGGTTTCAGTGTGTATGTACCTACCTCTAGATCTGCCACGTTATCGTTGTTAAGCGAAATAACTCCTGTTGCTGTCACGTTCAAATAGAGAGACTCATCAACCTCGTTAGTCTCCGTATTGTCAGCAACTCCAACATATTCGTAGTCGCTATCATCTGCACCGGGTGTCACACTCTCCTCATCAATTGTAATTGCAGAGGGCACAACGCTCGTTGAGGCGCTATCATCCGCAACATTCCAACTAAGTGTAGTCGTTGAGTAGTTGGCAACTGTTGAGTCGGGCGTGGTTGGATCAACATCTTCACCAGGGGTTGACGGAGTTGGTTCGTTGATAACCGTGATCGTTAGATCAGGTGTGAACTCCTGAGTCCAAACTTTAGAGCCTGCGGTAGCACCCTCTTTAATCTCGTACTTCCAGAGAGTCAAACTTGGCTTGATCACTCCAACCGATGATGCAAAATCACTTTTTATTAGTATCTCACCATACGAATTTGATTGTAAAACAGCGTTCTCATCAATATCTGTATCTGCGTTATTAACGACTGATTTATGAATTAAGTAATACTCGGTTACACCAGCTGCAACAGCATCATTATAAGCTCGCATAGTCTCTTTTACACCATCAACAGATACATATAGTGGTATGTCTGTTACATAGCTAGAAGTATCACTATACCACGTATAGGCTGTTGGATCATATTCCGCTATAACTACGTGAGCCTTAACCGTAATAGAGATATTAGTCTCCACCTCATACACATTACCATTACTATCTGACATCTCCAGAAGTGGTTTAACAAGGGAGACATTGGTCAAGCTAGCACCATCCTTTACCGATATAACTCCATCCGCAGATACACTCAATAGTGCAGATTCATCGTCATTGGTTACAAGGTTATCCTTAACGGCTGTGAATGTATAACTCTTGCCAGTTCCGACCTCGTATGAATTTGAGTCATCACTGATTGTAGTAGGTGCATCAATTGTCATTTCGATAGAGCTATCACTGCTACTTGCCCACTCCACATCGCAGGTCTCGTCGTTGCCGTACATCGCAGTAATCACGTTGTCAGCACCATCTGTAATCTCAATATCTACTCCTCCGTCGACACCCTCTCTGCTCCAATCATCGCTATGGAGCAACAAGATTTTATATGTTGGGCGGATAGTGCCTGTTCCATAGTTGTCATATGCCTTAGAGTAGATCACGCCGTCAACAATTGACGATATATAGTTAGTCTCATTTAACGCAGTCGCTGTGTTATCAGCTACATCTGTGCCGATATAGAACTTGCCAATCGAGTTATTATAATCCACACCATCGATCTTAACTTTGACCTCTGGCTTGGGGATCGTCTTCTTTCCATTTACGTTCAATCCTCCAGTCATCCAGGTGACTGAGCTCTCGACAGGTACGATCTCGAACTCAACCTCTTTACCATCTAAATCAATTTCAGCATCGTTGTAGATAGTGAAATCGTCAAGTATAATAGACCAAGCGTTGGCTGCATTAGCCTGAGTAATCTTGATCAGTGGTTTGATCATAAGACCATCAGTACGTGGCGTAATTGCTTGGCTCCAGACCATTCCAGTACTTTGAACGATAATATCTTCATCCTCATTAATACCGACTGTCTCTGGGTTGTCACCACCCGATGAATAGGTGAAGTCCGTTCCAGCGACGAGCAACTCGCCATCGTATGTTACGGTTATACCAAAATCTGTTTTCTTCGTAGAATAATCACCAATGAAGACCCAAGTATCCTCTGTTTTCGTATATGAAACACTCAGTGTTTCACGCATTAGGGTAATCTGCGCAACATTCTGAATTGTTGCAGTTACATTACCTCTAGTGACTGTAACCGTAGGTTTTACAAGTTCCGTATATTCACAAACATAATTGGGGTTATACGAGATCGTACCATTCGTTGCGTCGATTAACAACGGATACTCTTCGCCAACAGCAGCTGTGTAACCAAAGCTAATCTCATAGAGACACTCCTCACTCTCCATATCGCTTGTAATTGAGCCTCCATCGGTTATAAGCGTTGGCGTGATAGGATCTGCTATGACTGGATCTGCTGCTAGGAACCAACATATTCCATCTGCATAATACTCCAAATCAATGATTCCTACATCTGCATTATTATAGAGCGAGAACTCAATAATGTCGTTATAATCTGCGCTTTGCACGTTCGTGTTGTCGGTTGTAGATGTCGCCGTAATCGTGATCGTAGGATTAACCGTCAAAAACGCCTCCTCGATAGTTGGATATTCGAAGTTGTCAACCAATGAGATAACGCCACTCGCAGGATCAATGGTTAGTGCATCCTCCGTATTTGACATCTCATACGTGTAGGTATAATCCTTGCCCATACTAAGATCTAGCGCCGTAATAGTTGCCACAGAACTCTCCTTTGCGATCGCTTCATCAAGGATATGCCATACAAGATCAGTCGATTCGTAGCTCACAAGATCAGGTAAAATGGGGAATGTAGAGAGCTCAAATGTACCCTCCGCAATTAGACCCTCCAATTTCTCGTCACCATCCATCAACAAACTATAGGTGTAAGAGATTGTATAAGGGCTATTTTCGGCTGTTAATTTATGCTCGCTCAATAGCTCAAAGGTCTCTGTTTTTGTGGTAAATGTCATTGTGCTACCATCGTAAACATCATTTCCATCTTTGTCTACTAATGTTGGAATGGTGCCCGTTTCAACCACAACGATATAGTCGCTTTGGTTCTCGAAAGAGGGCGCAAACTCGAATGCACCTCTCTCATAGGCATTGCCTTCGTCGACATAATACAATGAAAAATCTGTCTCTGGTCTCACAGGTTTTGTTTCGTAAGTAGTTATGCCGTCGTCGTCACTACAACTCACCACAAAGAGAGTGAGGAGTGCGACTAAAATGCTGTATGTTCTTTTCATAATCTCTCTATTTAATCGATTAATTGACTACTATCTGTAACGTTAAATTTGACTGGTATTATCTGAATTGCCGATCCATCTGGCATCGCTGGATTATATGAGCTTTTACGCACCATCGAGTAGCTTCCTACATCATACACACCCACAGCCTTATACTGTATTGTCGAGAGATCAGTGCCATCTACGATAATGGTTGGAGACCCTTCAAACAGCCACTTTTTGGTGGTTGCTTGTCCGTGATGCACCATCACCTCTAATGTGATCTGATCCGCCAAATCGACATCCAATGTCGTGATCTCCTCAACTGAGTCGCCCTTGCTCCACCAATATATCGGGTTGTCTCGATCTCCATTTAAGTAGATCATATAATCAATATACAACTTGTCGAAGATCTCAAAACTTACTACATACTCTATGTTGTATAGCTTCGTCTCTTCGTCATAGGTAGACTCAAGTGGCTCTGGTCTCCAATTGCCAGGGTAATCAAGATCGTAAACCTCTTGATAGAATGAGACTGGGTAGAGGTATGAGTTTTTTATTATCACCTCAACCATTCCTGGCTCCTCGGTTAAAACATAAGCGTTTGCATCTGTTGTTGAGGTCTCCCCGTATATCGCAAACTCCGAGTAATCGGTTGTTAGGCTATTAAATCCTGGACGAAGTAGAGTCAACGACCACTCTGGAATAATCCATTCGTGCGATACGGGGTTACGTGATAGATCCATAAACGAAACAGTCTCTCCGACCTCAACCCCTAGCTTTCGCTTGTCATCCTCATTTCCTAGTGTTGAGATAAATGCAAAGTCAGAGTAATTGCTTGAATCCTCAAATACAGCGGACTCTTGTTCGCACCCTACGCCAAACATCGCAAGTGCAAGATATGTTATATATAATAATTTTTTCATCGTAATTATCTCCTATTAGTAGTGAATTTCAACACCATTCTCCTCAAGTGATGGGTTGTTCTGAATCTCAGCAAGTGGAATGGGCCAATAGTCATTATTCTCAGTGTAGTTTTTGCTCGCCTCTACGAAATCATTAAATATATCTCCAGAATCCGCTAGAACTTGGGCACTAATTGTCTCATCAACTTCGAGTATCATTGCGGATTTTGTAACCTCTGGCTCGCCAGTGGTATCATACCCAGAGCCATCATATCCAAATCTCGTCAATACATAATCTCTACTTGCCAAATCGTCGTAACGCTCCTTCGCAATTCCCCAACGACGTAGGTCGATCAGGCGTGTCGAGAAACCCTCCTGAGATAGTTCCAATGGACGCTCGTAATCTTGCAATCTTTTACGGAGTGTCTCTTGTGTGTACTCTATATTATCAAAATCATTTGTCGTAGTATTGTACTCCACGCCGCTCTCCGTAGATCGACCGAGTAGCTGCAACCCCCATCTGTCTCTAATACGGTTCAAATACTTCAATGCCTCAGGGATGTTGTCAAGCTCGATATTAGCCTCTGCATACATCAAGTAGACACCTGCTAGGCGAAGAACCTGTACGTTACGTCCCGAATTAGATTTACCATTTATCATATCAGACTCACTTTCGTAGATGTCCCAGTTGAGGTATTTGCGGC
Source organism: Rikenellaceae bacterium (assembly GCA_047178665.1). Classification (GTDB taxonomy): domain Bacteria; phylum Bacteroidota; class Bacteroidia; order Bacteroidales; family Rikenellaceae; genus Alistipes. Next base: position 10,694 of record JBCQTK010000037.1, read on the forward strand.
TGTATCCAATACCTACTGTTCCAATCGAGTAGCAATTCGAGGTGTAGCCTTGATCTACGTAGTATGGAAAGTCATCATCCATAGCAATCATACTCGTTGCACCTGCGCGCATTGATAGTGTGCGATAGCGTGCTAAATCGGGATCTAGCGTCACTGGAATTAGCGAAGGATCGTGAGGCTGCGTGCTAGAGTTGATGTCGTAAAGAGGGTAGCCATTTGCGTGGCGAGTCTTATATTGGAAGATACCATCACGGTCGAGGACAATATTACGTGGATCTTTTGTGTTTATCACCTCGTTCTGATACGCTACCACGAGCCACGCAGGGTATGAGAAATCTGTCCTACTTAATAGATATATACTATTAACAGTGTTGTTAACAGCAGTTCCTAACTCAGTGTGAATACCATCCTCGTAGTTGATCTCAAAGATAGACTCATTATTAAACTCACAACTTGTACCAAATAGATCCTGCATATTGTCGCTGCGGATCAAACTGTACGCATCGTTGTCGATTACATCTGTCAACAGCTCTTTACACTTCTCCCACTCTCCTTCATATAAGTACGATGTTCCTAGTAGTGTTTGAGCTACGGGCATTGTCAACTCTCCATCTATCTTCTCTATACCAGTAGGCCAGTTTTCAATAGCCCACTCAAAATCAGATCTAAAGAATGCAATAACATCCGCCGAGGCTGACAACGGCACAGTGAGACTCTCAATATCAGAAGGCACGTGGTCGAACATCACGACATCTCCTTGGTTGAATAGAGAGTGGAGAAAGAAGTGGAACATTCCTCGCAAGGTACGCGCTTGTGCCATCTTGAATGCCCAATCATCACTCTCTTCGGTCGTAATCCCATCCTCAATTAAGCTATCGAGAGCCTCGATAACCTGGTTTGCACGATACACACCAATATATAGTGCTGAGTAGCGTTTTTGAATACCAGATGCCGAATTGCTATAATTCTTGAAATAGTATGCTGCAATTGTCTGATCCGTAATCGTCCCAAAACGCTGACTACCAGGGTGAGCCATATCAGATGAGTTCTCACTCTCCTCGAAGCTCCATATATCTTGGTTGTATAGAGCGTTATAGGTCGCTGTGAGTAGGTACTGACAATCATTTAGCGATGTTATGTCTCGCTGTGAGTTATTTGGGTTGTCTTGATCGAAATCCTTAATACACGACACTGCAAGAAGTGCCACGGCAGCAATCGCTAATATTATATATTTATTTTTCATACTCTTGTCAAATGGTTAAAAGTTAAACTTTATTCCAGCGATATACTCTTTTGGCGTAGGGAACGCTCCCTTGTCGACTCCACGTGTTGTCAAACCATTTCCTCCAACATCTGGATCTAATCCGCTATATCCAGTGAGTGTTAGGACGTTCTGTCCCGAAATGTAGAATCGTGCGCTTGAGAAGAATGAGTGCCTCTTTGGAATGATGGTATATCCTACACTTAGTAGTTTTAGACGGATATATGAACCATCCTCTAACCACAAGTCCGAGTAACCGATGTAGTTCATCTGAGTTGAAGAACTTGCTCTTCGTACTGGGATATCCGATGTTGGATTTTGGGTGCTCCACATATTTACAAGCTCTGCATTGCGCTCATCATCAAAAGAGTCCGCTTTCAAACCATTTAACACTAGATTTCCGTATGAACCAAAGAACTGTGCAGCTATGTCGAAGTTATTCCACTTGAAATTTAGGTTGAGACCCATCTCGAAATCCGAGAATCCACTACCGCAGTAGGCTCTGTCATCATCTGTGATATAATTATCTCCGTTGACATCCTTGTATCTCATATCTCCTAATTCCGCCTCAGAGTTAGTTGCCTTATTATATGCATCTAGCTCCTCCTGTGTCTTGATAACTCCATCGTGTTTGTATAGGAAGAACGCTCCTGCCTCATACCCCGTAGCAAACGCAGTAACGGTTGAGTTAGCATCACTTGTGAGTGCAGAGGCTGGATTCAACATCATATCAGTCGTTCCGAGGCTAGTAATCTCATTGTAGTTTTTATAGAAGTTTACACTCGTGATCAATGATATTTTATTGGTGAAAACTTTTCGATATGTAAGGTTCAACTCAATACCAGTATTCACCATATTTCCTACATTCTGAATCATATTTGTCTTATCTCCTGCTCCGACAGATATTGGCAGACGAACCGTTGCTAACATATCTTTTTTCTCTGTGCGATATACATCGGCATTAAATTGGAGCTTGTTTGAGAATAGTCCTAAATCTAGACCTAGGTTTATCTGAGTCGAGGTCTCCCACTTAACATCGTAGTTAGGGTACTCGATAGCGGTGTAACCATAGTATGTATCTCCTCCTAAAACATAGTCATAACCAAGAGTTACAACATCCTGATAGGTGTAAGCGTCAAATTTCTCATTTCCAGTAGTACCATACGATGCTCGGAGCTTAGCATTTGTAACAACTCTCTTGAGAGGTTTCCAGAACTTCTCATCCGAGATATTCCATCCAGCAGAGACTGAGGGGAAGTAACCCCAACGATTATCATCGGCAAATTTTGACGATGCGTCAGCACGTAGAGACGCACTAAACAAATAGCGACCACGATAGTCATACTGCACACGTCCAATGACACCAAAGATCAAATTGTTGGTATAGTCCGACGAGGAGACATTCGGGAGCATCGTACCTGAGTTGAGAACATCCAAGTCGCCGACCAATCCCTGTTGTGATGCAGTAAAACCCTTCGATGCCGCGCTCTCGTAAGATACCAAGGCGTTAGCAGAGAAGTTGTGAATCTTATCAATAGATTTCTTGTAGTTCAAACCTCCATAAGAGGAGAAATTTACACGGCGAGAAGTTGAGTTGGTAATCTTACTAGTTGTAGAGGCTGTTGAAGATCCTAGCTCAACGCCATATATATTATATACTGCCACCTTTGGGGTCTTTTTGAAACCATAAGATGTCGTTGTTCCGATACTTGCCTTTGTTGTGAAGGTAAGATTGTTTGTGATTTTATGGTCAATACCAAGATTGTAGCTAAATACAATCTTCTGATTATTATTGACAGAGGTGAAGTTTCGCAACAAACTAGAGATCGAAGATGATTGCGATGTTGACTCTGTATCGATAGGGAATACATACTCGGTCATATCACGAGTCACCAAAGGGTAGTATGGTTTAACCTTAATAGCAGTAGCAAATGATGCTCCACCAGCCTTGTCTTGGTCATCCATCAAGTATGAGAAACTTTGAGAGATCTTTGTTTTCTTACCCTGATAGTTGATATTTGCACGAAGATTAAAGCGTTTGTAGCCAGAGTTTAGGACTATACCATCTATATCTGAATAACTAAGCGAACCACTATAAGTAAGCTGTTTAACACCTCCAGACATTGACACCGAGTAGTTTTGCTTTACGGGTGTTCCACTTGCAAGAACAGTGCTAACGGCATCGTTGTCATTTTGGAACATATACTGATCTTTATTCTGATCGTAGGTGAAGTCATTGAGGTCTGTACCAGATCGCCTACTTACAAGTAACTTATAATAGGTCTGCTCATTTGCGTTCATCAATTCGGGAAGATTGTCGTAGTTGGCAATAGGGAATCCAATAGAGGAGCTAAATGAGACTTTTAATTTACCGACTTCACCCTGCTTTGTTGTGATGAGGATAACACCTGCGGCACCACGAGTACCGTAGATAGCAGACGATGCAGCATCTTTCAAGATGTCGATTGTAGCGATCTCATTACTATTCAACTCAGGAACTCCATCCTGAGGGATACCGTCTATTACATATAGAGGGTCGTTACCAGCCGAGAGAGAGGATATACCACGGATCTGAATATTCGCGGGGTCTCCAGGATCTCCACCCGATGATGACACACTGAGTCCAGGAACCAAACCTTGTAGGGTTTGACCAAGATCCGTTGCTACAAACTCTTCGATACGCTCACTGCTGATATGGGCTGTCGCACCTGTCAGCTCCTTCTTGCGCACTGAGCCATAACCGATTGCAACAACTTGTTCGATCATTACATTATCGCTTATTAGCTGAATGTTAAGTTCGGAGCTCTTGACCACTACCGTGCGACTCTTCATTGACAGGAAGCTAAATTCTAGCTTATCACCCATTGCAACTTTAAGCGTATAGTGTCCATCGGCATCTGTTATCGTACCAACGCCTGATTTCCCGACAAGAATAACTGTTGCACCAATTAGAGGTTCTCCGGTGTCGGCGTCCGTAACGACTCCAGAGACTGGTGTCTTACCCTGTGCTATCGTGCTCTGCAATGGCGCGAACAAGAGAGCTATCAAAGTTAAAACACACAAAAGTTTTGTGTACATTTGTCTCATAAAAGATTAATTTTTAGTAGGTTGGTTAGTTTGTTATCTGGTGCTAGACCCCTTTATAACTGCCATAAATTGTCGAAAAGCACCAGATTGCAAATACAAAGATATAATTATAATAGAGGCATATCGTATCATTGTATATATTTTTTGTATCATAGAGTGTTTTAGTCATATTCTGCGAATATAGTACTTTAAGATACGAATTACCACATTCTGTGATACATATTTAGAGATATTGCGGCAAAGGTAATGAGCCACAAGATTATCTACACACAAAAAACCTCCGCCCTAAGGCAGAGGTCTCTATAATGATGTTACTTCTTCTTACTCTTCGGTTTAGAGTCTGCTGTTCTAGCACTTTTATTTGCGCTTTTGTAGAAATCAATTACGTTTCCCTCCTCAATATACCTCCATTTCTCAGGCTCATTCCTCTTCAAATACCCAATAACATCAGGAGTAGGTTCGGGGTGACGATTGTTGCGATCTTCAAGACCACAATCTCGATGTGTAGCCTGCCACTCATCCATCATATCACTCATTTCTTTGAGCGTAGCGAACATATCAGGTTTCACAGCAAGGTTATTCAGCTCCTCAGGGTCACTCTGCAAATCATATAACTCTTCACGAGGTTTACTCGGAGCCAAGAATTTAAGTTGATCCTCATTGAGTTTGCCCTCATCTTTAAGTGCTCTCATAATATGAAGTGCAGGACGATGGAACTCCAGATATTGTTGATGGTTATCCCACGGTATCTCGGGGAAGTAGTTGCGGATATACTTATATTTTTCGGTTGTAACAGCACGACTGCACTCCACTATTTCATCCCAAGTATCGCGCGCCGAGTAGATATATTTATGCTCATTAACACTCTCTCCTGTGGCGAGATCAAACAATGGCTCTCCCTCGCAATAATCGGGTAGCTCACACCCTGCGAGATCCAATACAGTAGCCGAAATATCGAGCGTGCTCACAATACTCTCCACCGTTCCAGGCTTGATTCCACGCCCCCAAGCGATCATCGGCACTTTCAGACCTTGCTCATAGAGATAACCCTTACCGCGAATATCGCAACGCCCATTATCGCCGATAAAGAATATAATGGTGTTGTCAAGCATATTTTTCTCACGCAACTCCTCCATAATCATCCCCACTTCGCTATCCATATACTCCACCTGATCTAGGTACATAGCCCACTCCTTGCGAATCTGTGGATGGTCAGCCATAAACGACGGCAAGACAACCTCAGCTGGATTCACTCGATGCTTTGACGCTGCGCTAACCTCCTGCCACCAATCGCCACGATGGGTGACAACCAGCTGAATAGTAGCAAAGAATGGTTGATCCTCGGTGGTAAACTCATCAAGTTTGTCGTAAACACCAAAATTATCAACACCATCCCACTCACCAACAGGTTTATGCTTAAAGTTAAAATCGGTCTTGCGCCCAAAATTACGGACTCCGTGGTGTCCCAAAATACAGGTGTAGCCAGCATCTCGAAGATATGAGGTGATAGGCTTAAATTGAGGGTCGAGTGGCACATCTCGGTTAGAACGGTGGTTGTGTGTATTCGTAACTACCTGAGTAGCACCCGTAATCATCGACGAGCGGTTGGGTGAGCTGATTGGATTTGAACACGTCGCAGCATTGTACTGCACACCCTCCTTAGCCATTATATTTAGGTTAGGGGTCTTAACCGCGTGCATACCATAGCACTCAAGGTCGTGCCCCATATCCTCTGCCATTATCCAGATAATATTTGGTCTCTCTGGAATCGCAGAACTCTGTTGTTCGCCACCGCAAGATGATACGGCAACACCCATTGCAGGGATTATCAATCTCCTCATACTTATATAGTTAGTTATTCAAATTTAGCTTGATCTATTGATGGCGTATTTTCATCCAGCGCAACCAATTTAATATTATTACCTCCCGACTTCATTGTAAATCGAGCCGTTACCTCTCGCCAATGTGATGCCTCGCTGCCAGTATCCTTGAACTCAACGATCCCAAGACGCTCAGAATCGTTGTAAAGTTCCATTCGGCAGCTCTCGCCACTCTCCAACTTCTGTGAGTAGCGTATGATAATCTCTGCGTCGAAAGCTCCGCCATCATTCTCCTGATACCACGTAATAGCACCACCTTTACCCTTGAATGTCACATAAGAGTCGCCATAGAAACCATCGCCAATCTTGCGTATGTTCGCATTACTCAACATCGCAACCTCCGCCTGTTCGCCATCGAAGTTGCAAACTTCCTCTCCCGCAGTGCCCCAATATAGACCGCTATTTTCACTGAACTCCTCCTGCATTGAGAGTATCACCTCTCCATCTACAAAGAGCTCAGCACGAACTGTTGTTCCAAGTTCGATCTCAAAATCTCCGTCGTAGAGTGCGCTCTGTCGAGTTGGACGACTTCCATCTGTCGTGTATCTAATCTCGAATTCTCGCGGTTTTAATTTGCCCCTCAAAGCAACCTCTTCTACATTGATATTTATGCGATTCGATAACATTAACTTCTTATCCCCCGAGATCGTAGCCAAGATAATCGAGACATCCTCAACCTGCTCCTGAGCTACAGATTGCACAAAAAGTCTATTCAACCCAAAGAAGAACTCACGACTATCAGCTCCGAAATTACACTCCGTATCGACTGGGCTACCACTCTCAAAGGATAACACTCGTGCCGCACCATATATCTTAGCATAGAGTCGATTCTCACCATAAGGGTATAGTGTCCCGTTCTGATCTTGCTGAGCCACAGATAGTATTGCAACATCGGCACCATCGGCTTCAAGCTCTCTATCATCATATTTTGCAACCTCAAAATCTGCAGGAGCTCCAGAGCTACGCTGAGAAGCACGAGCAATCTCATAACCATCGCGATAAGCGACAGCCTCGACAACCCCCTCCTCAAAAGGCACAAGCCACTCAATCTGCATCTTATCCCAGCTACGACCCTTCGATTTTCGCCCCATCGAGCGACCATTTAAGAATAGCTCCACAGAGTCCCCCGTAGTATATACCACAACAGGGATCTGCTCGCCAATCTTCATTACAGGGTGTGTCCAGTGAGGTAGTATATGCACCATATCTCGTTCGGTCCACTCACTCTGATATAAATAGTATAGATCCTTCGGAAATCCAGCCAAATCCAAAGCCCCCGATTGGAAGGCTCTAAAAGGCCAACCACCGTGTACATATCCAGCCTCGCCTACATAGTCATACCCTGTCCAACGGAAACTACCCGATAGCCAATTTACATCACGCAGCATCTCGATCAGATGGCGAGCCGTAACTCGTACTGTCGCATTATCATACGATGAGTTAAAGATCTGTTTTTTATTACGTCGTTCGGCAGGAGAGATCCAATCGTATGCAAATATCTCATTCTCTGTAAAATCTGGAATATAGAAAGGTTCAAACTTCTCACTAGGATAACCATTTCGATACCAAGTCTTTGAGCGATAGAAACCTCGCACCTGCCAAGTATGTGGGTTTTCGGTAGCGATCATAGGTTTATCCATCTCACTCTTCTCCCAAAACTCCACGAATGACCTCTTCTCACTGCGCCCATTCACGCCATAAACCATCATATCGTTAGCGTTACTATCCCCCGATGTCACCAACCTAGTGGGGTCAATTTCCTGACATACAGCGACTAATGACTTTGCAACATCTCCGTGTGTCTCATTTCCTAAGCTCCATAAAAATATTGATGGATGGTTGCGATCTCGACGCAACCAGCTGCGGAGATCTCGTTCCCACCACTCATCGAACGCCTGAGCACCATAGTCGTGATCTGCCTTTCGGCTCCAACCATCGAAGATCTCATCCATCACCAACAATCCCATCTCATCGCATATGTCATAGAATATCGGGCAGTAAGGATTGTGGGCAGTGCGCACAGCATTGCACCCCATATCTTTGAGCTGTTGGAGTCGCCATCGAAGCACGACTTCGGAGTTGATAGCACCGATAGGCCCTCCCTCCATATGTTCGCAGACACCTCGCAGTTTGCATATTTCACCATTGAGTATCAACCCCTTGTCGGTATCCCACGCAACGCTTCTGAATCCAAACCGACTCTGCTGCGTATCTAATAACTCACCTCGGTTGTTGCAGATTTCCAACTCTGCATAGTATAGGTTTGGACTCTCTGGCGACCACAGCTCTGCACTCTTTACCTCTGCCGAGATCTCTAGATTATTTATACCCTTTTTAAGATCCACAGAGCGCATAATCCTGCGAGTAACTTTTTTGCCCTTGTCGTCGAAGATCGAAAGGGTTAGTTTCGCTCTTTGATCTACCTTGCTTACTACCTCCGAAGCGATCGCCACACTCTCCATATTCGGAGTGGTGATATATGTTCCATCGCTCTCGAAATAACACCTATCGACACTTCTTAGGTGTACATTAGAGTAGATGCCACATCCGTGATACCAACGAGCACTAGGCTCCAACGAGTTGTCGACTCTCACGGCAAGAATATTTTCACCAGCGTGCAAATACTCTGTAAGCAGATATGAAAAAGAGATATACCCATAAGGACGTTTCCCAAGGTAGTGTCCATTGATCCACACCTCACTATTCATATATACCCCTTCGAAATCTATATATAAATCTCGTCCGTTGGTGATCTGCTCCTCTTTGATATTCAACACCTTACGATACCATCCGATACCGCCCATCGCATATCCTCCATTCTCTCTTTGCGCCCCATCCTCAGAGAAACCGCCCTCGAATGCCCAGTCGTGAGGTAATGTTAGCTCTTGCCATAAGTCTGCATCATACTCCATATCTTTAGCCGCAGGAGTATCGCCAAGAGAGAATCTCCAATCATCATTGATTGTCACCTGCGTTGTAACTGCTTTCGCAGAGTAGGATGCCATAAAAAACATTAAACAAATTATCAATTTTACTCTCATAACTATATGTTGTTATTTATCCCAATTATCGTCTATAATCTCCTGAATATGAGGGTAACTATCATCCCCCTCATTGTTGATTTTCCGCAACCTCAATAACTCCGCTTTCAACTGTTTTGTAACCTCCTCATAGCCAGCTTTGCCATATATATTATGTAGCTCCTCTGGATCGTTCTTCATATCGTAGAGCTCCCAAGCCGCAGGGGTTTGAAATGCAGAGAGCGAGCGAGGTGGCGCATAATCATCGAAGTTAACGCCATAGAAGAATATCAATTTATAATCCTTCGTGCGAACTCCAAAGTGTGCAGGGTTGCTATGTCCGTTTGACATATGCATCCAGTAGCGGTAGTAGGTAGATTGTTTCCATCCCTCTGGTTCTCGGCCCTCGTTATATAATATCGACTTGAAGCTATCACCCTGCATATATTGAGGGACATCGCCACCCGCCATATCTATAATTGTCTCAGCGTAATCTACATTGTTTACGATTGCATCACTGCGACTACCTGCTTTGATATGTTTTGGATAGCGCACCATAAATGGCATTCTCATCGACTCCTCATACATCCAACGTTTATCCTGATAGTCGTGTTCGCCAAGCATAAAACCCTGATCTCCAGCATATATGATTATTGTATTATCCATCATATCATTCTGCTTAAGGTAGTCAAATATTCTTTTTACATTGTCGTCCACACCCTTCACACATCGCAAATATCGTTTCAAATACTCTTGATACAGAGTGTGTTTATACTCATCGTCACTTAGTGTGTCGGGGAGTTTCATCTTCAACTCGGAGTTCTTGTTTCGGATAACATTTCTACGCCCAATAGATGAACCAATAGTGTCAATGAGTGAGTCATTATATCCACGAGTGCCCACCGAACCATTCTCTTCATTATCCCATAACGATGAAGGCTCGGGGATCTCGACATCCTCCAGATAATCTGCATAGCGTGGATTAAATTCAAACTTGTCGTGCGGAGCCTTGAATTGATGACACAAGAAGAATGGTTTGCTCTTGTCGCGTTTATTCTCCAACCAGTCGAGCGAAATATCCGTTATTACATCGCTCTCGTGCCCTTTGTATTTTCTCCCAGGGCGGCGGCTTTTGCCTAAGTAGTTGACCATCGTAGAGTCCGTACTACCCTTCTCAGCAAGTATTGGGTTGAAATACTGCCCCTGCCCATAGTAGACATTGTAGTAGTCGAACTCCTCGGGTGTGTTGCCAAGATGCCATTTCCCAACAATTGCAGTCTCATAACCAAGCTGTTTCATCTCGCGCGGCAGATTCTGTTTTTCAATCGGCAGAGGGGTGTCTAGGATTCTGATCCCATTTGTCTGACTATACTCTCCCGTGATGATATTTGCGCGCGAAGGGGTGCTTATCGAGTTAGTACAGAAAGCATTCTCCATTACGATTCCCTCATCTCCAATCCTGTCAATGGTAGGTGTAGGGTCTAGTGCTGCTAAACGACTTCCATATACTCCAATAGCTTGTGAAGTATGGTCGTCCGACATAATGAATAGAATGTTAGGTCGCTGCTCCACCGTCACATTTGCGCAGCAGCTCAGTGCAGCTGCTACAAATGGCAGGTATTGTTTTGCCATAATTAGTCGCCATTTACGGTTGTGTTGAAGAGCGTCGGATTGCCCTCGCGTGTCAAGATCTTAACAATGATTGGCTCACCAACTTTTAGATTTGCAGAGGATGCACTTAGAGTCACCCCTTTGTAAGGGTCAATCTCAGGAACAGCCATCGTCACAACCTCTTCTGCCATACCCTGATCGTTGTATCTCTCGATTGCAAGATATGTAGGGTGAGATGTCACCTGCCCGTGGTTCTCAACCAAAATAGAGAGCTCTCCATTCTTGATGATTGGGCTACGTGCCGAAACAATTTCGGTGATGTAATTGATCCAAGGTAGGCGAGTATAACCGAACAGCATCCTCCCACTCTTATATTTTCCTAGCATCTTAGGTGCAAACTCATTCTGGTCGATACAGTGATTTTTACCCTCGAATACTACGATTAGATCTTTGCCCGACGGCTCGCTTTTAATAGGCTGAATTCAACCTGCAAATGCAACTGAATTCATAGTTAATATTTGTTTAAATTTTTCATTTGGTGTGAGGTATCCGAGCCTTTTACGAGGTCGATTATTTAGCTTATTTTCAATCCATT
>JBCQTK010000038.1:0-22147 GCA_047178665.1 Rikenellaceae bacterium
AAGCTAAGTCCCCCAACAAAACACCACCCGAACAAAACAAAACGAGGGGGGGGGCACCGCAATGGCGCCCCCCCCCTAGATCTGCATCGGATACCCAGCCTATTAGAATAGTGGCGATGGGTACTCGCCTGAATCTACCAATGCCTGTAGCTTGTCGACAACCGACTGGCGGTCTGCTGCGTAGGTTACGCCGAACCACTTAGAAGTTGTGTCGAGAACCTTAACTGTAGCCTCTCCGTTGTTGATTAGCTCGTTGATTGCCAATGGGATGAAGAACTCAGCCTTAGGGTTGTTCAACTCTGTGTTGAGGAATGTCTTGAAGATACGCTCCGAGTAGTCGAAGTAGTCGGGAGTGAATCCCCACATATTCATCGACACGGGAGTTGTCTCGTCGATAACCTGAACTACGCCGTTCTCGTCGGTGAACGATATGTCGCCATTGATACGCTCGATCGCTGTGCGCTCAACAACATCTGTGAGGAGACGATCCTCGTTTGTTGCGCATACGCCGCGAGCTACAGAGCCGCTCTCTGAGAGTGTGTTGCCGACGCGGTAGCCCACCATCGAGTAGTCGCCAGCCTTGCCCTCAGCCTTGCTCATAAGGTCTGCTGCGAGAACTGCAAAGCTGTCGCGTCCGTAGTAGTCGTCGGCGTTGATTACCGCAAAAGGCTCCTTGATAACATCCTTGCCCATTAATACGGCGTGGTTAGTTCCCCAAGGTTTCTTGCGATCCTCTGGCATTGTGAAGCCCTCTGGTAGATCGTCAATCGACTGGAACACAAGCTCAACAGGGATGTGATTCTCGTACTTTGAGAGGATCTTCTCGCGGAAGTCTGGCTCAAAGTCCTTGCGGATAACGAAAACGACCTTACCAAATCCGCCACGAAGCGCATCGAAGATCGAATAGTCCATAATAGTCTCTCCGCTTGGGCCGAGACCATCGAGCTGTTTAAGTCCGCCGTAACGGCTACCCATTCCTGCTGCTAATACAAAAAGTGTTGGTTTCATAATTGTTGTTATGTGAGGAGTATCCTCTGTTAGTTATTTGATTCGTATGACACAAAGATATAAAAAAAATCGTAACTTTAGCAATTATATCATCGTTTTTTACTACCTTTGTTACTCACACAATACGTTAACCCTGATTATAAACTAATCAACAAACACAAAATATCAAACTATGAAAGAGTCTGTATTGGTAGCTGGAGGTGCTGGCTACATCGGTTCACACACTGCTGTCGAGCTTATCGAGGCAGGTTATGATGTCGTAATTGTCGACAACTTGTCGAACTCAATCGAGGCAGCCGTAGAGGGTGTGCGTAAGATCACGGGTGTCGACGTACCATTCTATAATGTTGACTGCTGCGACTACCCAGCATTCGAGGAGGTGTTCAAGAAGCACAACTTCAAGTCGGCTATCCACTTCGCTGCGTCGAAGGCGGTGGGCGAGTCGGTGACGAAGCCTTTGGAGTACTACTCAAACAACCTCTCGTCGTTGATGAATCTTATCGCTCTTATGCGTAAGTATGAGCGCCCCAATATCCTATTCTCGTCGTCGTGCACAGTCTATGGTGAGCCTGATGCACAGCCAGTTACGGAGCAGACGCCGCGCAAACCAGCCCTCTCTCCATATGGCAACACGAAGGCTATGAGCGAGGATATTCTTCGCGACACGATGACTCAGTATGAGGGTATGCGAGGCATTGCTCTCCGCTACTTCAACCCAATCGGAGCACACCCCACAGCTCTCATCGGCGAGCTCCCACAGGGTGTTCCTCAGAACCTTGTCCCCTACATCACTCAGACTGCAGCGGGTCTGCGCGAGTGCTTGGCTGTCTTTGGTGACGACTATGCAACGCCCGACGGAACTTGCGTCCGCGACTATATTGATGTTGTCGATTTGGCGAAGGCGCACGTCGTGGCGGTGGCTCGTATGCTCGGTGGCAAGTCGAAGTCGGACTACGAGGTGTTCAACATCGGAACAGGTAACGGCGTGTCGGTTATGGAGCTACTCACACGCTTCCAGGCTGTCAATGGCGTAAAGGTGAACTACAAGATCGCACCACGTCGCGAGGGTGACATCACAGCGATCTGGGCAGATCCAACGCTTGCCAACGACGAGTTGGGATGGAACGCAACACGCAACCTCGACGACACCCTAGCTGCAACGTGGGCGTGGGAGAAGAACGTTCGCGGTATAGAGTAGGCGGCAATCATATTGGTGCTTCGCACTACAAAAGATTAAGGTGTAGCGTATTGAAAGTTTACTTTCATAAAGCGCTACACCTTAATCTTTTTATGTTAGCCGTCGGCTGACCCCGATTTTTGTGCGTTTGCTCTGACTATTTGCCGATACTCGTTGTGGAAGTAAGAAAGATTTTGTATCTTTGCGACTTAACGTGCCCTTATGATTGGGGTTGCAATATGACCTACGATGAAAATACGACTCTTTACCATACCCAATATGTTGACCCTCGGCAACCTCCTATGTGGAGTGTTGGCGATTCGGGCTACGCTTCTTGCGGAGGATTATAGCCTTGCGTTTATGTTGATTGTCCTCGCTGGCGTCTTTGATTTCTTCGACGGCTTCACGGCGCGAATGCTCAACCAGAGCTCGGCGATAGGGCTGGAACTCGACTCGCTCGCCGATATGGTCTCGTTTGGTGCTGCCCCAGCGTTGATTATGTGTTCGCTCTTTGCCGACGCGACGAAGGTTTTCGACAACCCTGTGTGGGTAGAGTATGGCTATTACGCACCACTTATTATAGTTGCGTTCTCGGCTCTGCGACTTGCGAAGTTCAACCTCGACACGGAGCAGACCACGCTGTTCATTGGGCTACCTACGCCTGCCTGCGCGCTCTTCTGCAGCTCGATTGGTATGCTCCACGCCAAGGGGTTAGTGATTAGTGGAGAGGTGATTGTTGCACTCTCGGTGGCTATGGCGCTCCTGCTGATCTCGCCGCTCAGGCTCTTTGCGCTCAAGTTCAAGGGTTTTGGATGGAGCGGAAATGCTCTCCGATATAGCTTCATATTGGCTGCTGCGGCGCTATTTTTGTGGCTTCAGCTCGACAGCGTGCCGCTCATCATACTCCTCTACATTGCACTCTCGGGTGTGACGCACCTCGTCGAGATGTGGAGCAACGAGGGGTAGCGCGACGCGGATTAAGCACCCATTACACTAAACACAAAGCAGAAGATATTAAATGCAGACCATAAGATTAAAATACATAGCCTCGCTACTGCTACTTGCGACACTTGCGATCGGAGCCTTCGCGCCCTCGCGTGCACAGAGCTTCAACGCCAGCGACCTAGTCCCACAACACAACTTCGACGACACGGAGGATGAGGAGGGTGAGGATGGCGAAGTTTCTGCTAATGAGGTGGATAGCACCAAGGTGAGGGTTAAGCGCCCCCTGGAGTCTTATTTCTTTAGCGACTCGATCCGTTCGCTCCCCAACTTCAGCTGGAACATTAACCGACAATACAACAGGGTGAAGATTGTGAAGATCGACACCACTCTCGCCGACTGGCGCATCGACTACCCCTTTCAGAAGGAGGGTGTGGGCGATATGAGTCTGGGCGGATTGGGTCAGGCGTCGCAACCGATCAGCTTCTATAGCCGCGAGAACTACTACGACAACGCCTTCTCGCAGGTCTTTGACGCCTACACGTTCAATGTCGAAAATGCCCCATTCTACAGCGTCAAGAAGCCATTCACACTCTTCAGCTACGGCGAGTCGGGCTCGAAGAACTACCGTGAGTCGAACTTCGGGATAACCCACTCACAGAACATCAATCCCTCGACAAGTTTCACGATCGACTACAAAGCGCGCTCGACGAAGGGTCTCTATCAGCAGCAAGATACGAAGAACCACAACCTCGCCGTCACCGCTGCCCACACAGGCAAACGATACTCGGCGCACGCAGGGTATGTCAATAACACCATAACCACAGAGGAGAGTGGCGGTATCGTCGGACTATGGGCAATCCGCGACTCGATATTCGAGATGCCGATCGGTGTGCCGACCAAGCTAGGCGAGGCAGATGCAGGCAACAAATATCGCAACAACACCATCTTCCTGCAGCAATCATACGGAATACCGCTGCAGCCGCTCACCGACAAGCACTTCACGATGGCGAACCACACGGCGTTCTATGTGGGTCACACATTCGAGTACACGACCTGGAGCAAGGTCTACACCGATACGAGAGCCTCATACACCAACGACCGCGCAGGTATCGGCAGTGACGGGCTCTACTTCTCGGAGGAGGGGTACTACTACGACAACTGGTTTATTAATGCCGAAAACTCGCGCGACTCGATCCGCGAAAGGAGGATCTCGAATCGCCTCTTTGTGCAGGCGCAGCCGTGGGATCGCGACGCCATCGTCGGTACGCTCGACGGCGGTGTGGGATTTGACTTCAACGTCTACAATCAGTTTGGAATCGGCAGCTATCTGTCGGGCGAGTTTAGCCGCGAGAAGCGCACCGACTGGTTCGCCTACGGATCTGCCACAGGTAAGTTCCGCCGCTACTTGGAGTGGGGTGGCGAGCTCAAGGTCTACCCCTCGGGAGCTCGCGCAGGCGACCTCTACGCAGGTGGCGATCTGAAGCTCACGGCGTTCATTCGCAACAAACCGATTATCTTGTCGGGTAAGTTCTCGACAGAGCTGCGGTCGCCGAGCTACTGGGACGAGAATCTGGTGTCGAACCACTTTATCTTCACTGCACCGCTGGACAAGGAGAGCGACACACGTATCAACGTAGAGTTCCACGTCCCCGACTACGACCTGGAGCTGGGCGTGCGGCAGTCGATGGTCTCGAACCTAATCTACTACGACACCGATTGCAACATACAGCAGTCGAACGATGTCGTGTCGTTGAGCGAGGTCTATCTGCGCAAACGTTTCAAGCTAGGGGGACTCAACCTCGACCACAGGTTGTTGGCGCAGTGGAGTAGCGACCAGAGCATTGTGCCGCTGCCCGAGTTTAGTGGCTACATCTCCTACTACTACGAGTTCGACGTGGTGAAAAATGTATTGCGCGCACAGTTAGGTGTCGACGCACGCTACACCACAGAGTACTATATGCCCGACTACAACCCTGCGCTCTCCACATTCTTCAACCAACGAGATCAGGAGATCGGAGGATACCCTTACATCGACGCTTATGTGTCGGCTAAGTGGAAGAGAATGAGGATATTGGTTAAGTATCAGCACCTCAACAATGGTATGTTTGGCAACAATGAATACTTCACCGTAGCCAACTATCCGCAGAACCCAGGGATGTTAAAGATGATGTTCTCCTGGGGATTCTACGACTAACCAATATGTGGCAGAGAGGATAATGTAGCAGATTTATCGACCCCGAACCAAAAAACGCCTATACCAATATGATACGATACAGCGGATTTAAGCGTCAGGTGACATTCGCAGTGGTGACGTTGATCGTTGTCGCCTCGCTCGTGCTGTTCGAGATCGGCGTGCAGTGTGTGGTGGAGATACGCCAACATCAGTGGGAGTCGCACGTGCAGATTATACTCGACGATCTACGCTTCAACTCCACACAGGAGGAGCCATTTGTGGGCGAAATATCGGAGTTCGACGAGCTCTACTACGCCATCTCGACGAGCCACGGTATCGACTGGCGCCTGATGAGCGCAATAGGTTACATCGAATCTCGCTTCAACCCACGTGCCACCTCCCACAGAGGGGCTGTGGGGCTTATGCAGATTATGCCTCGCACAGGTAGAATCTTTGGGCGCTCAGAGCTGGAACTGCTCGTCCCCTCGATCAACATAGATGTGGCGAATCGCTATTACCTCGACATTGAACGTATGATGAAGATCCCACACGGCACATCCAACCGCGACTGTATGGCGCTCGTTTTGGCGAGCTACAACGGTGGTGTCGGACACCTATTCGACGCCCAGCGACTCACGCGCGAAGTGGGGGGCGACCCTCACAAGTGGGAGGACGTAAAGCTGGCGCTGCTCAGGTTGCGATATGTGGAGGGGTATGGCAGAGAGTGTGTCAGGTTTGGTTCGTTTCGTGGTGCTCGCTACACTGTCGCCTACGTGCGTGACGTGTTGGCAAAGTACGACGAGTACCTCTCGAAGAGCGAAGAGGCACAACTATTTCACTTCGGCAACCCCGAATCCGACAACTACTAGAGCGCTTAGGATAAAGGTATACAGAAAATGGCGGGGACTTCGTCCCTTTTACCTATATTGCGAGTGTTAAGGCTTTGTTATATTGCATATTATAGATCACATTGAGCCTACACGTATGGTATTACGGTATAATAGCCGCAATAAAAGCAGATGCAAGCTAGCTTGCCGCCCGCGCGGCGTTAGCGCAGACCCCGACAAGACCCCGACACTACCTGCGCACAAAAAAATGGGGGAGATCGCAGTGACCTCCCCCATCTCAAAATTACTCTAACTAGCCTATGCCTCGAGGATCTCGAGGATCTTGATTGCTGCGGTAGAGATTGGTGTTCCAGGGCCGAAGATTGCCGCTGCACCATCTTTGTAGAGCTGATCGTAGTCCTGCGCAGGGATCACTCCGCCGACGATTACTACGATGTCCTCGCGACCCAACTTAGCGAGCTCGGCGATGATCTGTGGAACGAGCGTCAAGTGACCTGCAGCCAACGACGACACACCTACTACGTGAACGTCGTTCTCCACAGCCTGCTTTGCAGCCTCCTCTGGTGTCTGGAACAGAGGTCCCATATCGACGTCGAAGCCGATGTCTGCGTAGCCTGTAGCTACAACCTTCGCGCCACGATCGTGACCATCCTGACCAAGTTTCGCGATCATAACGCGTGGCTGACGACCCTCGCGCTTTGCGAAGTCTGCCGCCATCTCGGTAGCCTTCTGGAATTGTGGATCTGACTTCACTGCCGAACTGTATATACCTGAAATTGAACGAATAACCGCCTGGTAGCGACCTACAACATCCTCGCACGCATCTGAGATCTCGCCCAACGACGCACGAAGCTTTGCAGCCTCAACCGCTAGCGCCAACAAGTTGCCCTCGCCGCTCTTAACGCACTCGGTGATTGCTGTCAACGCAGCCTTCACAGCTGCCTCGTCGCGTCCTGCGCGGAGTGCGTTTAGGCGCTCGATCTGGCTCAAACGAACCGCTGTGTTGTCTACTGCCAAGATGTCGATCGGATCCTCCTTTTCGAGGCGGTACTCGTTGATACCGATGATCTTCTCCTCGCCAGAGTCGATGCGCGCCTGCTTGCGAGCCGACGCCTCCTCGATCCTCATCTTCGGTAGACCTGTCTCTATAGCCTTCGCCATTCCGCCAAGCTCCTCGACCTCCTCGATGAGTGCCCACGCCTTGTCGGCGATCTCCTTTGTGAGGCTCTCGATGTAGTATGAACCTGCCCAAGGATCTACCTCGCGGCAGATGTTAGTCTCCTCCTGGATGTAGATCTGTGTGTTACGTGCAATACGTGCCGAGAAGTCGGTCGGAAGAGCGATCGCCTCATCCAACGCATTGGTGTGCAACGACTGTGTGTGACCCAACGCTGCACCCATCGCCTCGATAGCTGTACGCGCTACGTTGTTGAATGGATCCTGCTCTGTGAGCGACCATCCCGATGTCTGAGAGTGGGTACGCAACGCCAACGACTTAGGATTCTGTGGGTTGAACTGCTTCACGATCTTCGCCCACAACATACGCGCTGCACGCATCTTCGCGATCTCCATAAAGTGGTTCATTCCGATAGCCCAGAAGAACGACAAACGTGGCGCGAACGAGTCGATCGACATACCTGCGTTGACTCCTGCGCGGAGATACTCCAATCCGTCTGCCAAGGTGTATGCCAACTCAATGTCAGCCGTAGCACCTGCCTCCTGCATATGGTAGCCCGAGATAGAGATAGAGTTGAACTTAGGCATATTCTGCGACGTGTACTCGAAGATGTCGGCGATAACCTTCATCGAGAACTTCGGTGGGTAGATATATGTGTTACGCACCATAAACTCCTTCAAGATGTCGTTCTGGATAGTTCCTGCCAGCTGATCGAGTGTGCAGCCCTGCTCCATTCCTGTGACGATGTAGAACGCCAACACTGGCAACACCGCACCATTCATAGTCATCGAAACCGACATCTTATCCAACGGAATACCGTTGAACAACACCTTCATATCCTCGACCGAGCAGATCGACACTCCAGCCTTACCTACGTCACCAACCACGCGTGGGTGGTCAGCGTCGTATCCGCGGTGTGTAGCCAAGTCGAAGGCTACAGAGAGACCCTTCTGACCTGCCGCCAAGTTGCGACGATAGAATGCGTTTGACTCATCTGCTGTAGAGAATCCTGCATACTGGCGCACTGTCCACGGACGCATCACATACATAGTCGAGTAGGGACCACGCAAGAATGGAGCGATACCTGCTGCGTAGTTGAGGTGCTCCATACCCTCTAGATCCTCTGATGAGTAGCTCTTCTTTACAGAGATCTGCTCCGCTGTGAGCCAATCCTCGTTGCTGTGCTCACCCTTATTTGTGCCGCAGCACCCTTTGTTGGCGCCAGGCGTATAGTTAATATCCGAAAATTTTGCTCTCATTATATCCCTAGTTCTTTAATGTATGACTTCAATGTCTCGAGAACGTTGCTCTTCACGTTGACAAAGTTGGTGATCCCTGCAGCCTCAAGCTCTGCGGCGCACGCTGGTGCACCTGCCACAACCAACGTCGCGCTACCTGCCAAGAGCTCCTTGATCTGTGGTGCGAGGGTTGCGTAGTCGTCATCTGCGGCGCATACAACGACGATGTTGGCTGCCGCCTCCTTAGCTGCTGCCACACCCTCCTCAATCGACTTGAAGTAGGTGTTGTCCACAACCTTGATACCAGCACAAGCGAAGAAGTTGCAAGCGAACTGCGAACGTGCACGTGCCATACCCAAGTTTCCGCAGGTGAGCATAAATGCCTTAAGCTCCTTCTCCGAACGATCCACCTCAAGACGCATCTGCTCGAACGCCATAGATCCACGATATGGGGTGAGTGTGTTGCCCTCCGACACCAGGCGTGTCACCGCCTCGGCACTCATCGACGACGATGCTGTCTCGGTGAAGTTGGGGTATTGGTTTGCACCAAGCAATATCTCGCGACGTGTGGCGATGTTCTTATCCTTCTTCGCAGCCGACGCCTTAACTGTGTCGACGATGAATCCCTGAGCGTATGCCGCACGATAGCCACCCATCTCCTCGACCTTCTGGAAGAGCTTCCACGCCTCGTCGGCGATGCTCTGTGTCAATGTCTCGATGTAGTATGAGCCACCTGCAGGGTCTACAACCTGATCGAAGTGCGACTCGTGCTTCAACAGCAACTCCACGTTGCGTGCGATACGCTTCGAGAAGGTGTCAGCCTTCTCGTAAGAGTGGTTGAATGGCAACACCTCCAACGACTCGACGCCAGACAACGCAGCCGACATAGCCTCAGTCGTACCACGCAACATATTCACGTATGGGTCGTATGCAGTCTGGTTCCACGCAGATGTTACGGCGTGAACCCTCATCTTAGCTGCGCAGCTCTCCTTTGGTCCATACATCTTGACGATAGTAGCCCACAACAGACGCGCTGCGCGGAACTTAGCGATCTCCATAAAGTAGTTGGCTGAGACGCCAAACTCGAAACGCATCTTGTGTGAGATGGTGTTGATACCGACTCCCTCCTCCATCAACTTCACGATATAGTCGTGACCTGCAGACAACGAGAACGCCAACTCCTCGACGATTGTCGATCCTGAGTTTGAGAACAATGTGCCGTGAACTGTCACCACACGAACGTGGTGGTATGCCTGCGTAAGCGACATCAACTCTGCAACCTTCGTGTAGCAAGCAGCTCCGTCGCCACCGCACACATACTCACCATCTTTGGTGAGGTTCTGCACCATCGGGTCGACCTCGAAGTTGATGAAAATAGACTCCTTCTTCTCTACTTCGCGATCCAACTTTGCCACGATCAACTCCGCAGTTGCCGCAATCTTCTTGCCGCCGAACGTGAGGTGAACCGCAGGGAGGTGGATGCCAGCAAGCAATGTGTCGATGTTAGCCGCAGTGAGCCCACCCTCGGGGATGATGAAGCTGATCGAGTCAACACCCTTCATCAAGATCTCGAGAGCCTCGGCGTTTGCTGCCTCAACTGTTGTGATCTCGATAGTCTGATGCACTCTCCACTTATTGCTCGAGCAGACTCCTCGAACAAATGGATACTGTCCTGCCGCTGTTCCGAGGAACTTAACCGACTCCAAATCCTCAGCACGGTAGTAGGGGCGTACATTGAAACCCTCTGCGCTCTTCCATACCAATTTACGGTCGTAATCGGCACCTTTGAGATCCTTCGTGATTACGCTCTCCCACTGCTCCGTAGAGATCGCAGGGAACTCCGCGAAGAGACTCTCTTGTTTGGTGTTTGTCATAACGTTAATTTAATTTTAAGATGTATGTTATTTTATACTTATATTTAATAATAGCCTCCAAAGTTACAAAAAAAACCAATATACAACCATTTTCTACCAATTTTTTCCCTCTCGCGTAGATCTTTTGTCGCCCGTGATATGTTGTGTTTGCATAATAGCGGCGTCGGAGCGAACATAACAAAACAAGAGAGATTTGAGTATCAACTTCGCAAAAAAATCACTATCTTTGCACCACACATCACAAAAAACTTATGAGACTACAATACGACATAATAGTTGTCGGCGCAGGGCACGCAGGGTGCGAGGCGGCGTTGGCAGCGGCACGACTCGGACGACGAACACTCCTAATTACGCAGGATATGACAAAGTTCGCCAATATGTCTTGCAACCCAGCTGTGGGAGGAGTTGCCAAGGGGCAGATTGTTCGCGAGATCGACGCATTGGGGGGCGAGATGGCACGTGTCACCGACCGCAGTACCATTCAGTTTCGTATGCTCAACCGATCGAAGGGGGCGGCGATGTGGTCGCCTCGTGCGCAGTGCGACAAGGCGCAGTTCTCAGCTGAGTGGAGGCGTATATTGGAGCGACAGGAGGGGCTTTACCTTTGGCAAGATAGCGTCACGAGGGTGCTCTTCGAGGGCGATAGGGTGTGTGGTGTTGCCACCAAATTTGGGGTTACATTCGAGGCGCAGGCGGTGGTTCTCACTAGCGGCACATTCCTTGGTGGATTGATGCACTGCGGTGAGGCTCAGGCAGATGGAGGACGCGCAGGCGACCAAAACTCCGTCGGCGTCACAGAGTCGCTCACAGCCGAGGGGTTCGAGGCTGGACGTATGAAGACGGGTACACCTGCGAGGCTCGACGCACGCACGATCGACTTCTCGGTGATGGAGCCACAGGAGGGCGACGCAGAGCCATCGAAGTTCTCATATTCGTCGTCGACACAACCTGTGTCGGAGCAGTTGCCCTGCTACCTGGTCTACACCTCGCTCGATGTCCACGACACTCTGCGAGAGGGATTTCAATACTCACCCCTCTTCAACGGCACTATCAAGGGTGTCGGTCCACGCTACTGCCCCAGCATCGAGGATAAGTTGCGCACCTTTGCCGACAAGGATCAACACCAATTGTTTCTCGAACCCGAGGGGCGCGACACCACCGAGTACTACCTCAATGGCTTCTCGTCGTCGCTACCGTGGTCGGTTCAGTATGAGGCACTTCGCAAGATCCGTGGCTTCGATAACGTCCATATATTTCGCCCTGGCTACGCCATCGAGTACGACTACTTCCCACCTACGCAGCTGCGCCCGTCGCTCGAGACTAAGTTGCGTCGAGGGCTCTATTTTGCTGGTCAGATCAACGGCACGACGGGGTATGAGGAGGCTGGTGCGCAGGGTCTCATCGCTGGTATCAACGCGGCTCGATCTGTCGTCGGGTTGGAGCCTCTGATCCTCTCGCGCGATGCTGCATACATCGGTGTACTGATCGACGATCTTGTTAACAAGGGGGTCGACGAACCATATAGAATGTTCACGTCGAGGGCTGAGCACCGCATACTTCTACGCCAAGATAATGCCGACCTACGACTAACTCAGATAGGTCGCGAGATAGGGCTTGTGGGAGAGGTGCAGTGGACAGAGTTTGAGAGCAAACGAGCTGCCATAGAGGAGCTTGTGGAGCTGTTGTCGACCACGACAATCAAGGCTGCGCAGCTCTCGGAGTATCTTGAGTCGATCGGTCAGGAGCCCACTACGCAGGGGCGCAAGGCGATAGATCTGTTGGCCCGCAACGATATGAGTGTGCGCACACTCGCTAGCTGCTCCTCGAAGATCGCTCGCCATCTGGAGCAGAGCGCCGCATCCGACGAGGTGTGCGACGAGGTGGATATACAGGTGAAGTATAGGGGTTACATCGAGCGCGAGCGCGCCATCGCCGAGAAGCTCCAGCGGCTCGACTCGATCGCAATACCCTCGGGTTTCGACTTCACGCAGCTCAACGCACTGACGATCGAGGCGCGGCAGAAGCTCACGCGAATTGCCCCCTCTACGATAGGGCAGGCGTCGCGCATACCTGGTGTGTCGCCCTCAGACATCAACGTTCTGCTCGTGAGGTTTGGTCGCTAAGTCGAACTGCCCAAAGCGTCGTTTGGCTAAGTATTTGCAGCTTTTTTTTGGGAGCAGACGCAAAAAATTTGGAGATGTTAGATATAATGCATATCTTGCGCAAGTTGAGAGACGACTATATTATTAAGTATAAATCTAAAAATTAAAATTGCCTATCGCGAAAGCTCTACTTTGAATAATAACTAAAGGTTAAGGAAATGAGCACCCTAAAAATTAGCGACAATCAGCTGCTCCAGAGCTATCGGGCAGGTGATACAACGGCAATATCAACTCTGATTGAGAGACATACACCACGCATTCGCAACTACATTCGCCTGATGGTGAAGGATAGCGACCGCGCGGAGGATATTCTGCAGGAGACATTTATCAAGAGCATAAAGATGATCGACGAGGGACGTTACACCGACAATGGGCGACTTCTCTCGTGGATGTTGCGCATAGCCCACAACCTCTCGATCGACTACTTCCGATCGCAGAAGAGTCGCCCCGTGACCAACGAGGCGGATGCAGGCTACGACATACTCGGCGCACAGAGCCACACGGAGTCGGCTCCCGAGGAGCAGATCATAACCAACGAGACACACCAGCAGGTGCGCGATTTGGTGGAGCTGCTGCCCGAGGATCAGCGCGAGGTGGTGCAGCTTCGTTACTACTCCGACCTGAGCTTTCGCGAGATAGCGGAGCATACGGGGGTGAGTATCAACACCGCCCTGGGTCGTATGCGATATGCGTTGATTAACCTCCGCAAATTGATAAAGGAGCGTCGCGTAGCACTCGCCTAGAGTGGGGTGGCTATTTTTTTGTGCGATTTGTGTGACAAAAATTTTGATAAGTTGCGAAAAATCGCTACTTTTGGTGCGTAAAGTAACAAAGAGAATATAACGTACAATGAGATACGCCGCGACACATACGCTACACCATCATCATCGCCACATCTGCGTGGGGTAGGGTTGCTATGTGTATCGTGTGTCAATAGATAATAGAGCAAAGAACTCATCCTCATCAAAGGGTGGGTTTTTTTGCAGTATGTAGGTAAACGTACCATTGATAGAGTAGATTGAGATAATAATAACAAAAATAAGAGAGAAAACTATGTTGAGAATTGCAATTCAGGCCAAGGGTCGATTGAACGAGCAGTGTGTGTCGATGCTCCGCGAGGCGGGTATCGGTGTTGTCGAGAGCAAGCGAAAGCTGATCTCAAAGGCGGAGGGATTTCCGTTGGAGGTGCTTTATCTGCGCGATGACGATATTCCGCAGGCTGTCTCGATGGGTGTTGCCGACATCGGTATCGTGGGTCAGAACGAGACTGCAGAGAAGGGTTTCGATGTAGAGGAGGTGTTGCCACTAGGTTTCGGTGGCTGCCGCATATCGCTCGCAGTGCCCAAGGCTGACGACTACACGGGTCTCGACTACTTCGAGGGTAAGCGTGTTGCAACGTCTTATCCACGCATTTTGAGCAACTTCTTCGCCGAGAAGGGTATCAATGCTGAGATCCACACGATCGAGGGTTCGGTGGAGGTTGCTCCAGCTGTCGGTATGGCGGACGCTATCTTCGACATTGTGTCGTCTGGTGGCACGTTGGTCTCTAACGGATTGGTCGAGGTGGAGAAGATCTTCTTCTCGGAGGCTGTGTTGATCGCCAACAAGGAGTTGTCGGAGGAGAAGCGCGCAATCCTAGAGCAGTTGAAGTTCCGTCTGTCGACTATCTTGGAGAGCAAGAATATGAAGTATGTGTTGATGAACCTCCCTGTCGAGAAGCTAGAGGAGGCGACGAAGCTACTTCCTGGTATGCGTAGCCCAACAGTCTTGCCACTTGCGCAGGAGGGTTGGTGTTCGATCCACACGGTGATTGGCGAGAAGACTCTTTGGGAGATCGTCGAGCAGCTCAAGGCGTTGGGTGCAGAGGGCATCCTCGTGTTGTCGTTGGAGAATATGATACGATAGGGTTGTTATGATACGAATTTTCGACAATCCAACAAAGGCGGAGTGGCGAGAGCTGACGCAGCGCAACATTCCGCAAGACGAGGAGATAGCGGAGCGTGTGGCACAGATCATCGCTCAGGTTGCCGAGGGTGGCGACGAGGCGTTGCGCGAGATTGTCACCTCGATAGAGGGTAGTGCGCCCGAGTCGTTTGAGCTCAGTGCGGAGAGAGTTGCACGAGCTGCGGAGGTCGTTAGCGACGAGCTAAAGGTTGCACTGAAGCAGGCTAAGAGCAATATCGAGGCGTTCCACTCGGCGCAGAAGCCACGTGTGGTGGAGCTGGAGGTGATGAAGGGTGTGAGGTGTGTTCAGCGCTCTGTGGCGATTCGTCGCGTGGGGCTATATGTTCCAGGTGGCACTGCGCCATTGGTGTCGACTGTGTTGATGTTGGCTATCCCTGCCCTTATCGCAGGGTGCGAGCAGGTTGTGTTGTGCACACCAGCTTCGAGGGGTGGCGAGATCTCCGACGAGATAATCTACGCCGCGTCGTTGTGTGGAGTGACGAGAATCTTCGCGCTAGGTGGTGCGCAGGCTGTTGCGGCAATGGCGTGCGGCACGGAGAGTGTGCCGAAGGTCGACAAGATCTTTGGACCTGGCAACAGATATGTGACAAAGGCGAAGCAGATAGTGAACACGAATCGTGTGGCGATAGATATGCCAGCAGGTCCGTCGGAGGTGTTGGTGATGGCAGACGAGAGTGCGAGAGCCGAGTTTGTGGCGTCGGATCTATTGTCGCAGGCGGAGCACGGAGCTGATAGTCAGGCTATTTTGGTCTGCAGCACGCGTGAATTTGCCGAGGCGGTGGATCGAGCAATCGAGGAGCAGACGAAGAGTTTGAGTCGCGGTGAGGCTATCGCCAAGTCGCTGGAGCAGTCGCGCGCAGTGATCTTCGACACGACCGACAAGATGGTTGAGTTCGCCGAGGAGTATGCGGCGGAGCATCTCATTATCTCTATGGCGGAGCCGTGGAGTGTGGCGGAGAAGATCACGTCGGCAGGCAGCATCTTCATAGGTAACTACTCGCCCGAGAGCGCAGGCGACTACGCGTCGGGCACGAATCATACGCTACCCACAGGTGGTTGGGCACGCTCATACAGCGGTGTGGGGTTGGAGAGTTTTATGCGTAAGCAGACCTACCAGGAGCTCACTCGCGAGGGTATCGAGGCGTTGGCGCCGACGGTCATTGCGATGGCAGCTGCTGAGGGTCTCGACGCCCACGCCAATGCGGTAAAGATACGTGTAGCAGCAAAAAAATAGAGATATGACACAGGAGGAGGTTTTGCGCCTTGTGCGCCCAAACATATTGGCACTCGAACCCTACTCGACCGCACGCGACGAGTATGAGGGTGGCAACATCGACGTCTGGCTAGACGCCAACGAGAATCCGTTCGACAATGGTGTGAATCGCTATCCCGACCCGCACCAGGCAGCCCTCAAAGGGCAGCTTTCGAGGATCAAGGGGGTTGCGGCGGAGTCGATATTTATAGGTAACGGAAGCGACGAGGCTATTGACTTGATATTTAGAGTCTTTGCGCGTCCAGGTATAGACAATGCTATCTCGATCGCACCTACATATGGTATGTATAAGGTTGCGGCGTCGACCAACGACGTGGAGATGCGAGAGGTGGAGCTTGGCGAAGATTTCTCGCTACCTGTCGAGGAGCTATTGGCGGCGGCAGACGAGAGGTCGAAGATCTTGTGGTTGTGCTCGCCCAACAACCCGACGGGTAACTCGTTCCCGATGGAGCAGATTGTCCGTTTGATCGAGGGATTCAGGGGTGTGGTTGTTGTCGACGAGGCTTATATAGATTTCGCTGAGGGGGCAGGATTCTTGCCCGAGCTCACGAAGTATGAGAACTTGGTTGTGCTGCAGACCCTCTCGAAGGCGTGGGCTATGGCTGGGTTGAGGTTTGGCTTGGCGTTCGCGTCGAGCTCTGTTATCTCGCTGATGAACAGGGTGAAGTACCCCTACAACATAAATGTCCTGACACAGGCTCACGTCGCAAAGGCGTTGGCGGAGGGCGTTGCAGAGCAGGTTGCGCAGATTGTGGCAGAGCGCGCTCGTGTGATCGAGGTGCTTGAGGGGTTAGCCACAGTGGAGAGAGTCTATCCGACCGATGCCAACTTCGTATTGGTGAAGGTTGCCGACGCCAACAAGATGTACGACGAGTTGGTTGAGGCGGGGGTGATAGTGCGCAATCGCACGAAGATCGTGGGGTGCAAAAATACACTGCGTCTGACGATCGGCACGCCATCGGAGAATAATAGGATGTTGGAGATAATAAAAACAAAATAGATTGTGAAAAAAGCACTATTCATAGATCGTGACGGCACGATCATCCTAGAGCCACCTGTTGACTATCAGGTCGATAGCCTCGAAAAGTTGGAGTTCTGCGCAGGGGCAATATCTGCGCTAAAGCTCCTCTCGACGCTCGATTTTGAGTTGGTGATGGCTACAAATCAAGATGGGCTTGGCACGGAGTCGTTCCCCGAGGAGACCTTCCACCCTGCCCACAACAAGATGCTCTCTATCTTGGGGAGCGAGGGGGTGGAGTTCGACGATCAGCTGATCGACCGCACCTTCGAGAGCGAGAACGCGCCGACGCGCAAACCGCGCACGGGGATGTTTGGCAAATACCTCGATGGAGAGTATGATATGGCGGCGAGCTATGTCATTGGCGACCGTGTCACCGACATCATATTGGCGAAGAACCTCGGTGCGAGGGGTGTGCTGATTATGGAGTCGGAGGCTGGCTGGAGCGCTCTGCGCGAGGCTGGTGTCGAGGAGTCGTGTGCGATGGTGACAGAGTCGTGGGGCGACATCGTAGCCCTCATTCGCGGAGGCGAGCGCCACGTGAAAATCGACCGCGCAACGAAGGAGACGAGCATTATGGTGGAGCTAGACCTCGACCGCACGCCTGAGAAGAACACGAAGATCTCGACAGGTCTCAACTTCTTCAACCATATGTTGGATCAGATCTCGCACCACGGCGGTGTGGCGCTTGCAGTCGATGTGAAGGGCGACCTAGAGGTCGACGAGCACCACACGATCGAGGATACGGCGATAGTTATTGGCGAGGCTGTGGATAGGGCGATAGGTAGCAAAATCGGCTTGGCGAGGTATGGCTTCGCGCTGCCGATGGACGAGTGTAGTGCGTTGGTTCTGATCGACTTTGGGGGCAGGATCGACTTCCAGTGGGACGTGGAGTTCAAGAGGGAGTATGTGGGGGATGTGCCGACGGAGATGTTCCGCCACTTCTTCCAGTCGTTCTGCGCCGCTGCACGCTGCAACCTGCAGATCTCGGCGAAGGGTGAGAACGAACATCACAAGATTGAGGGTGTATTCAAAGCATTTGCGAGGGCGCTGAAGATGGCGGTCAAGCGCGAGGCGACGATGGAGATTCCAAGTAGTAAAGGTATATTATGATAGCGATTATAGATTACGACACAGGCAACCTGCGATCGGTGATGAATGCCCTCGAAAGGGTAGGTGTAGAGTATGTGGTGACGGCAGACCACGCGACGTTGCGTGCGGCCGACAAGGTGTTGCTGCCTGGTGTTGGTGAGGCGTCGACGGCGATGGAGAAGCTGCGCGAGAGGGGGCTAGATACGCTCATCCCTAGCTTGACGCAGCCTGTGTTGGGTATCTGCATCGGTATGCAGCTTATGTGCGAGAGCAGCGAGGAGGGTGACGCAAAGTGTCTCGGAATCTTCTCGACCAAAGTTGTGAAGCTACCCTCGACAACTGCGAGCGGAGAGCTGCTCAAAGTTCCACACGTGGGTTGGGATACGATCGAGGGGCTCAAAACTCCTCTCTTCGACCAGACAAAGGAGGGGGTACATATATATTATGTGCACTCATATGCGGCAGAGCTGTGCGACCAGACGATCGCCACGACAGAGTATGGCGTGAGGTTCAGCGCCTCGCTCCACCGCGACAACTTCTACGGCACACAGTTCCACCCCGAGAAGAGCGGATCGGTGGGCGAACAGATATTGAATAACTTTCTAAAGATCTAAATATGATTGAGATAATCCCAGCGACAGATATAATTGGTGGCGAGTGCGTCCGCCTCTCACAGGGCGACTACGACCGCAAAACAAAGTACTATAGTGACCCTCTGGAGGCTGCGAAAGCGTTCGAGGGGGCAGGTATCAAGCGTCTGCATATGGTCGACTTGGATGGTGCGAAGAGCTCTGCTCCGATGAACCTAAAGGTGTTGGAGAGGGTCGCTACACACACCTCTCTCGTCGTGCAGTATGGCGGTGGCATCAAGAGTACGCAGGCTCTCAAAGATGTATTCTCGGCAGGTGCTGAGAGGGCTATCGTCGGCAGCTTGGCAGTTCGTGAGCCCGAGGTTTTCGCGGCTTGGTTGGATGAGTTCGGCGGCGAGAGAATGATTCTTGGTGCAGATCTCAAAAACGGAAAGGTAGCTATCCAGGGTTGGTTGGAGGAGTCGTTGATGGGGGCATCTGAGCTCTTCAACCTCTTCACACCACACGGTTTGCGACACATTATCACCACCGACATATCGAGAGATGGTATGATGTGCGGTGCCGCCACAGAGCTCTACAAATCGCTCAACGCAGAGTTCCCGACGCTCAACATCATCGCCTCGGGAGGTGTCTCGAAGATGGCGGACGTCGAGGAGTTGGACGCAGCAGGTGTGGCGAGCGTAATCGTCGGAAAGGCTCTCTACGAGGGCGGTATATCACTTAAAGAGTTAGAGGAATGCTTGCGAAGAGGATAATACCCTGCCTCGACATCAAGGAGGGGCAGACAGTCAAGGGGATCAATTTCCTCGGGTTGCAGCAGGTAGGAGACCCAGTTGAGTTGGGTGCAAAGTATGCTGCCGAGGGGGCGGACGAGCTTGTGTATCTGGATATTAGCGCCACGCTGGAGGGGCGTAACACCTTCACCGACCTTGTTACGAGGATTGCGGAGCGTATCAATATCCCGTTCACCGTGGGTGGCGGAATCAGTTCGCTCGCAGATGCTGAGAGGTTGTTGGGCGCAGGGGCGGACAAGATCACGATCAACAGTTCGGCAGTGGCAAATCCGACCCTCATAGATGAGATCGCCTCGAAGTATGGCTCGCAGTTTATTGTCGTGGCGATCGACGCAAAGAAGATAGATGGTGTGTGGAGAGTCTGTACACACGGCGGCAAGCGACCCACCGACGGAGAGCTATTCAGCTGGGCGCGCGAGGCATATGAGCGTGGTGCAGGGGAGATATTGTTCACCTCGATGGATCACGACGGCACTAAGAGCGGCTACCCCTGCGAGGACTTTGCGCGTCTCGCGGAACTGCCCATTCCGATCATTGCGTCGGGTGGTGCAGGTACGTCGCAGCACATTGTGGATGTGTTGACTGCAGGGTGTGCAGATGCTGCGTTGGCGGCGAGTATCTTCCACTACAACGAGATACCAATCCCTGTGTTGAAGGAGGAGCTTCGCCGACAGGGTATCTGCGTGAGATAATAACAAAAAAAAATAACTATATGAAGATCAATTCACTACCATTCGCAGAGTTGAACCTCTCGAAGTGTCCCGACGGACTTATCCCTGCGGTGATCCAAGACGATCGCTCGCTAGAGGTACTTATGCTAGGCTATATGAACCAGGAGGCGTATGAGAAGTCGCTAGAGGAGGGTCGCGTAACCTTCTACAGCCGTACTCGCTCCACGCTCTGGACAAAGGGCGAGACGAGCGGTAACTCCCTGAATATAAAGTCTATCGCTGTCGATTGTGACAATGACACGCTGTTGATACGTGTCGTTCCGATCGGGCCAACGTGCCACACTGGCGCACGCAGCTGTTTCCGCCAGGATGGAGACTCGGCAGAGGGGTTCATTCGCCAGCTGCAGGATGTGATTCAGACGCGCCACGCCGAGATGCCCGTTGGGTCGTACACCACAAAACTCTTCAACAAGGGTGTGGGCAAGATCTCGCAGAAGGTGGGTGAGGAGGCCGTAGAGACCATCATCGAGGCTGCTGCAGGCAACTACGACGCGATGATCCCCGAGATCGCCGATATGATCTACCACCTGCTAGTGCTGCTCGAAGCTACAGGTAAGTCGATAGCCGACGTAGAGGAAGAGCTGGTCAAGCGACACTCATAAATCATTGTAGAAGAGGACGATATGAAACCAATCATCGGAATAGTTCCTCTGTGGGACGACGAGAGAGAGAGTATATGGATGCTCCCTGGCTATATGGATTTGATCCGTGAGTCAGGGGGCATCCCCGTTATACTGCCCCTGCGAAGCGATCGCGACGATCTGCTGCAGGTGTGTAAGATGTGTGTGGGTTTCGTGCTGACAGGTGGGCACGATGTCGACCCTGCACTCTACGGCGAGAGTAGGAGCGAACTGTGTGGTGTGGCAAACGAGTCGCGCGACACTATGGAGAGGTGGATCTTCGACTACGCTGTCGACCAAGATCTGCCGCTGCTGGGTATCTGCCGCGGTGTTCAGTTGATGAATGTGTTTGGTGGAGGTTCTCTCTACCAAGATCTGCCGACGGAGTATGGTGGGGTCAGTCACCAGATGAGTGCGCCGTACGATCGTCCGTGGCATAGGGTTTGTGTGGTCGACAACACACCCCTCGCGACTATTATCGAGAGATCTGAGCTAGAGGTCAATAGCTACCACCACCAGGCGATTCGCGAGGTCGGTGAGGCGTTCGAGCCGATGGCAATTTCGGAAGATGGGCTAGTCGAGGCAATATATATGAATAATCGACGTTATATAGTAGGACTTCAGTGGCACCCCGAACTTAACTTTAGGAGAGAGGAGTCGTCGAGAAGGATAGCTGATAGATTTGTTGAGTGCTGCCGCGAAGTTTGCGATGGGATTGAAAAATAGCGCATATTAAAATAAATTAATATCGTTAACAGAATCTTAACATACTCCTAGATTTGGCTATATGATTGATGATTAGGCAGTTGGTGTTTTGTATGTGGTTTTTAATTAATTTTTATTAAAAATAATTGCGAATTAATTTGCAGGAACGAAATATTTGCCATATCTTTGTAGTGAAGTTTTAAGGTTCATTTTTAGGTTAGTAGTTTTAGGTTGGTTGAGGATAGCGGCTAATTGAGATCGTCAAGGTCTCTAAGGTCTACGAAGGAGTGGTTACTGGAGTAGGTGCCCGAATATTAGTCGCGAGCCTCACGAATTAGAGGAGAGTGTGGTTACTCTCCTCTTTTTTTATGCCCATATGTCACTATTATGTCATTGATAATGTCACCGATGATTATGTTTCCGATGGTGTCACCGATTATGTCCCGATAATATTACACCAGCATCCACATACGGCAATTATAGGGTTGTCAGCCGAAGGTTGACACAAAAAAAGATTAAGGTATAGAGCATTGAAAGTTCACTTTCATAAAGCTCTATACCTTAATCTTTTGCAGTGCGAAGCACCCTATAACTGCCGCAACAAAAAGCAAATGCAAGCTAGCTTGCCGCCCGCGTGGTAGGAGTGTTCGGAAGAAAAATAGCTGCATATTTTTAGGTTAAAATACTTTGAAAATATGCAGCTATTTTTTTGCTAATGCCATTGATTTTTCGTATCTTTAAGTACTAAAAATCAATC
>JBCQTK010000039.1:0-21078 GCA_047178665.1 Rikenellaceae bacterium
TAATAAGAGCCTCCGAAATAAGACCGTGCGTGATTCTATCACGAAAAAATCGGTCAAAAAATCAAAAAAAATCAAGTTGAGAATATAGGGGCGGTGAATCGTAATTCTGCAATGGTCTCATAAGATACATATATATGGCGATGTTTCTATTCCTTTGCAGTATTAACCAGAAAAACACTCTAATAATGGATTACAAATTAATTTTATTTGCAGCGGTGACAGGATTATGTAGTTGCTCAGAGAAGTCGGAGCGACCTAACGTACTTGTTGTATTGGCGGACGATCAAGGGTATGGCGATTTCTCGTGCCACGGGAATCCTGTAATTAAGACTCCGAATCTCGATATTATGCACGAAAATAGTATTCGGTTGACCGAATTCCACGTTGCTCCAGTTTCAACCCCCACACGAGGTGAATTTCTAACAGGTCGTGACGCTCTAAACAATGGGGCGTGGTCGTGGGGATATGGTCGTGAGGTTATTGACCCTAATGTCCCAACTATTGCTAACATCTTCGCTGATGCAGGATATACAACCGCACACTTCGGAAAGTGGCATTTGGGGGATAACTATCCATTTAGACCTCAGGATAAAGGATTCCAAGAGTCTATTCGTTTTGGTGGTGCTGCGACACACCAGTCGGCAGATTATTGGCAGAACGACAACTTCGATGACTTCTACAAGATGTATGATGGCTCGATCAAGCAGTTTAAGGGTTACTGTACTGATGTGTGGTTTGACTTAACAATGAACTTTATGAGTAAGTGTCAGGATGAGAAACAACCATTCTTCATCTACTTGCCGACAAATGCGGCTCACTCGCCTCAATATGTTGAGGAGCGTTACTCGGAACCGTATAAAGATCAAAAGCTCAAGGGGCTGCCTGATTTCTTTGGTATGATCTCCAACTTGGATGAGAATATGGGTCGTCTCAATGATTTTCTGAAGAAGGAGGGGCTCTATGAGAATACTATTGTGATATATTTCACCGACAATGGCGGCACAACGGGTGTAAAGCTATTTAATGGTAATCGCCGAGGTCACAAACATCAGTTCTACGATGGTGGGCACCGTGCAGCTTGTTTTGTACAGTGGCCTGCCGGGGGATTGCTCAAATCATACGATTTGGAGGAGTTGACACATAGTCAGGATATTCTGCCTACGTTGCTAGACCTCTGTGATATTGAGACATCCAAGGAGTTGCGTGAGTCATTCGACGGGTTCTCTTTGGCGGATGCTATGCGTGATAAATCGGCGAAGTTGGAGGATCGCAAAATTGTAGTTCAGTTCTCGACATTGGAGAGACCTGAGTATGGTGTTGCCGCTGTGTTGTGGAAAAATTGGCGATTGGTGCACAACAACGAGCTATATGACATTGTGAATGACCCATTGCAGAACCACGATATCTCAGATGAGAACCCTGACGTTATGAAGCAGATGCAGGATCACTACGCTCAGT
Source organism: Rikenellaceae bacterium (assembly GCA_047178665.1). GTDB lineage: Bacteria > Bacteroidota > Bacteroidia > Bacteroidales > Rikenellaceae > Alistipes. The sequence continues at coordinate 1,459 of JBCQTK010000039.1, forward strand.
GGTGGGAGGGCAATCAATACCAAGCAAATGCATTCCATAGAGTTATCGCTGGTGGCGACGAGAACCCAATGACAATAACTTGTTTCGACTGGACAACGCCAAATTCTAAATTCAACCGTACACAGCAGAGCACAATTTGGCAGGGTCAGAGAATGAATGGCACTTGGTGGTTGAGTGCGGAAGAGGCTGGTGAGTATGAGATTCGTCTCAGCCGCTACCCAGAGGAGGCGGATTGTGCAATCTCGGCAGCATACCCCGCTCGACAACGTGAGTTCGTAAAATTTGATGAGTGTGTAGCGTTGCCAATTAAGAGCGTCGAGATGCTTATTAACGACACGCAGTATGTCGCTAATGTGGGGGCAGAAGATAGGTATATATCATTTAAGGTGACACTTCCCAAGGGCGATTTTAATCTTCGAACAGCCTTCTGTGATGCGGCAGGCGAGGAGATATGTGGGGCGTATTATGCTAGAATAGAGAGACTGTAACAGAGACTGTAACATTAAGAGGGGGGGGGAGTGATTACCCCCCCCCATTTAATTATACTCAGCTACATTTGCAGATTGAATTCATTGAACAGATTGTCGTAGTTGCTGGTGTCGCCCATCTCGATTTGCAACTCTTTGAAGCGTGCATATAGTTGTGATAAGATCTCTCTGTTGCCCTTCTCATTAGCGATGTCATTCATCTCAAGAGGATCTTTTTGGATGTCGTAGAGTCGGATAACCTCTGCTTCAGGATATATTATCATCTTATATTTGTCGTTACGAACCATACGCTGAAATGTAGTGTAACCGCCATATACGGCATCTCGTCCTGACTCGCCTCGAATAAGTGGCATCACAGATTTGAACGCTACATTATCCATATATTTACTGCCTGCCAAATCCATAATTGTAGCCATTGCATCTTGAAGATAGATTAAATCGTCAATCTGCTTGCCTTGGGGAATATCAGGACCCGATATAAAGAATGGAACTCGCAGACTCGCATCATACATATTCTGCTTGCCTAACATACCGTGATCGCCAACTGCCAATCCGTGATCGGCTGTGTAGATGATATATGTATTATCAAACTCACCCGAAGCCTTGAGTTTAGCTACGATGTCGCCAATCTGCTTATCCATATACGTAATGGATGCAAAATACTCTTGACGATTAACCTTCACCGAGTACTCCGTGCGTGGAAATGGTGCAAGTCGCTCGTCTCGCAGCTTTTGGCTACAACCAATTTGATCTGCATACTCATATTTAGGGACAAAATTCGTTGGTACTGAGACCTCCGATGTCGGATACATATCTACGTACTCTTTGGGCGATTGTCGCGGATCGTGTGGCGCATTAAAACCCAAATACATAAAGAATGGTTTGTCGCTCTTTTCGATCTGGTCGAAGTAGTAGAGAGCATCATCTTTGAGAACTTTGCTCCAGTGGGTACCTCCCTCCCAGTAGCCACCAAAGCTTGTGTCGTAAGGTTGCCACTTGTCGGCTCTCCCCTCGATGAAGTTGCGTCGGTAACAATCTTTATGTTGTTGTGCCATCCCTCCTCGCACATTGCGATAGTGGTCAAAAAGCTGCTCAACGATGCCAGTGTTGTGCCACTTCCCAGCAAAGTATGTATCATACCCTGCGCTCTTCATATATTGAGGCCAGTATGAATTTTCATTGAGCTTATATGTTTTAACAACCTTCTCGCCATCCTTGGCTGGTGTTTGGCTCACTACCGTTCGACTATTCTCACTATACTCCCTGACATTCCATACATTTTGACCCGTTACTAACATACTGCGGCTCGCCATTGATATTGCAGGCACCCAAGAACCTTGGTTGAACGCGTGCGAAAAGTATGTTCCGCTAGCTCTTAATTTATCAAGATTTGGGGTCTTTAGACCATCCATATTCAACGACTCTAGCGCATTGTAGCAGTGGTCGTCGGCAATGATAAATAGGAAGTTGGGTTTGCCATCTCTCTCTCCTTGGCAGGATATACCTAACATCGCAATGGTTAGCGATACTGCCCCTTTTATATAGTTGTTATTCATTTGAGGATTGTGTTTGGGTCGCAATTAGATGCGACACGATTATTTTATTGGGGTGTCAAAATCACTGATGCGTTCTCCATTGCAATATACCTCAACGCAGCAATGTGTCGGAATCTCCGTGCAGACAATAGTTGCGGTGTAGTCTTTGTATGGTTCAATCTCGGGGAGTGGGGCAGATCCAATCCTCTTGCCATCGACACTTATGACAACCTCAGATGGCTGCGACTTCGCAACACCCAAATTATCAACCCTAACCGAGAGCCTATTACCCTCTGCGACAGGAGCAAGTGGAGATAATATTGCCTCGTCATATTTAGCCCACGGGAGACGAACATAGCCATATATCAACTCGCCAGATCTATCTCGACCCAATAATTTTGCTGCGAAATCATCCTCTGCGAGGTGGTGCTCGCCTCTCTCAAAGGTGACAATAAGATCTTTGCCCTCAACCTTTGAGCTTACCACAGGACTTCCCCCTCCATAGCTCACTTCGTTGTAGTTACCCAGACGTAGGCTCTCTATATCAACCGATTGAGATGGGTCGAAACCCTCCTCAGCTTTGATTCTAATCGTAGGACGAGAGTTGGCGATCCTCTTAGCATCACCTTTGACCCACTCCAATATAACTCCAGCGTTCATCGGTATAGAGATGTTTTTTGCACTGTGGTTGTCACCGCCCTTATCGAGAATTTTATCCATATCCATCACCGCAAAATTCGCCTGAATAGCACGCCCCATATCATCTTGCAGAATTTTCACTCGCTCATATTTATGCCAATCCTCAACTGTGCCATCTTTGTGTACAGATAGTTTGCCTGGGGTGTACGCCAAACCATCCTCCCAAATCCAGTTATAACCGTTGCGTGAGCGACCATAATATGCAACTCGACCGTGTGCATCATTTACGACCATATTATATTGTACGTTGTCACGCCAAATTTCAGGATCCTCCATAAAGCCCTCTCTGTCGGGGTAGACGCTATAGTCTGTGAGTAGCATATATGGATTGAGTCCGTCGCGACTAATCCACAGTCGCCCATCCTTGCCCACTGCCAACACAGATCCGTCAGCACGCTGCGTAAACGAGAAGTTAGACATTACATTTATCGTTCTATCTCGCGCGATAAACTCTAGTTCGTTATACTCCCACTCTCCATAGAGGGTTGGTGAGTGGTAGTAGCCAAAGGTTCTTCCACCACGGGCTCGCGATATGTTGTAACTTACGTAGCTGCCATCAGAGATCTGAAAGGTGTCGACGTTATGTCCATATCCAATCGTATCTATTATATGGTATGGACCAATAGAGTTATCGCAGGTTGTGTGAAAGAGCAGCGAGCGTCCCCACATACGATGACCTCGTGGATTGTCCTCCTTCCAGCCACAGACAAAAAGATGGTAGAGACCCTCTTTGTCCTTGATGATATTTCCACCCCAAAAAGAGTATATATCACTCTCGATTCCGTTATCCACAAATCGAGACCTCACCCCCTCACGTCCCCACGGATTGTCGATAGTCGTGCCATCTGGCATCGGATGAAACCGATCTATAAACTGACCACCCTCAACAAGATTATCCCACTGCGCAGGAAGCTCTCTCACTAGAACATCTGCTTCAGTGCGATCGTTACTAAAATTCACTCTACGAGCGAGCGCTCCAAATGGGAGTATGGCTAAAATTGCCAAAATTGCTACTCTGTTCATCTGCTGTTAGTTTATATGTGTTGTTAATTCAAACAAAGTTAGTACAAAATAGGTGTAGTTTTGTTGCATATAGTCTGTTTGATGTATTATGTAGGTTATATCTGCTTTGCGTGTATATTGCGACTCTGTGGCACGTAAACTATATCACTGAATACATAATTTATAAATAAACACTATAAATTTGCTTTACGAATAACCAACAACATTTAACGAATGAAAAATCTATCCTCCATAGCTTGTGCGATGACGCTGTCACTCTGTTGCACGGCGGCTACCGCAGCAAAACGACCTAATATAATCTTGATTATGGCAGATGACTTAGGCTGGGGTGATGTCGGCTTCAACGGCAATGAGATCATAAAGAGCCCGAATCTTGATCTGATGGCGAGTGAGGGGGTTAAGTTCAATCGTTTTTACTCCGCATCGGCCGTTAGCTCACCAACGCGAGCAAGTGTTCTTACGGGTCGTAGTCCTATTCGCACGGGTGTATTCTCGGCAAACAGAGGTCTCTTGCGAGAGGAGGAGATTACTCTACCCGAGCTTCTTCTGGAGCAAGGATACACAACGGGGCACTTTGGGAAGTGGCATCTTGGGACACTTACTCACACCCAGAAGGATGGTCGTCGAGGAAGAGATGGCGAGACAAAGTATTATAATCCACCAATACTTCACGGATATACAGCAGCATTGGTGACTGAGGTATCTGTGCCAACGTACGATCCATTAGTTATGCCCATAGATGGAGATAATGGAGATGGTTGGGATGAGATAAAGGAGGGTCAAGCGACAAAGCCTTCGGGTAGTTCGTATTGGGATATTGAGGGTTCAAAAGTGACTGAGAATATGAGCGGTGATGATAGTCGGATTATTATGGATCGAGTACTGCCTTTTATCGACAAGAGTCAAGAGCAAAAAAGCCCATTTCTTGCCGTTGTATGGTTTCACGCACCACATATGCCAGTTGTAGCAGGTGAAAAATATGCTAATATGTATAGCGAATATGAGCCACGATTCCGCAACTATGCTGGATGTATCACAGCGATGGATGAGCAGATTGGTCGACTTCGCAAATATTTGATCGACAACGATCTGTATGACAATACGATAATCTGCTTTTGCAGTGACAATGGACCTGAGAATGCGCCTGAGAATATGGGCGGTGTCACGGGTGGTTATCGAGGGAGGAAACGTAGTCTTTACGAGGGCGGTGTTCGCGTGCCAGCATTTATTATATGGAGAGATGTTATTAAGAGACCATTCATAACAGACTATCCAGCTTACACCTGCGACTATCTCCCAACATTGGCAGCCGCAGCGGGGGTCGACAATAGCAAGTGTCGATACAAACTCGATGGTATAAATATTAAGAGTATGTTGGCAGGTAAAGAGAGCGAGCGTCCAGTGCCAATCATCACAGGTGCGTTGCGCCAAGGATCTTATAGTGACAACCAATATAAGTTGTACAAAACAGCGAAAGTAGTTGAGTGCTATGATATTGTTGCTGACCCCTATGAGAAAAATCCACTCCCTACAAATGAGATGTTCAAGGGGTATGAGCAACAGATTATGTCGATGCTCAGTAGTTATAGATTGAGTTTTGAAGGTGAGGAGTATGGTCGTAAATCATATAACAGAGTTGAGCAGACGTGGAATGATTCGATGTTGATAAATCTTAAAATGGAGTAACGAATATGAAAAATAGAGTAATAACAACCCTTCTTCTCCTATTTATGTGTGCTGGTGTAGCCTCGGCAGCAAAGATCTCTCTATGTAACAACGTAAATATGGAGAACTGCACGAAGTATCGCTCTGTGGAGTTTGCCGCAAGAGCTCTGCAAGATGATCTCAATCGCAAATTTGGCTCTCCTATAATTGATGAGGATGCCACCCCTATTGAGATAAGATTCTTGATAGATAGCACTATCGCAGAGTTTGACCAATATAGGATTGAGATCAAAAAGGGTGCGATTGACTTTGTTGGAGGTGATGAGCTAGGATTGTTACACTCAATATATAGCTTCTCGCATAGAGTGTTGGGTATTGACCCTTTTATACACTTCACGCAGGTAATGCCTCCATTGGTTGATAAGTTGAATGTAGATATTCAGATTATTAAATCGAAGCCATATACATTTCTACATCGTGGATTCTTCATCAATGACGAGGATCTTATCACAGGCTTTCAGCTCGAAAAGGTGGAGTATGGGTTCAATTTGGAGTTTATGGAGAGGGTCTACGAGACGGCTTTGCGTTGTCAGATGACAGGTATAATACCATCGACATTGGTATTTTCGGATGAACCGCATCTTCGTTTAGCATCCGATATGGGACTCTATATTATGCAACACCACGCTGAACCTGTTGGTAGTGTGCCACTCTATTGGTCTAAAAATGAGCCATTCTCGTGGTCGACAAATAAGGATGAGTTTATACGATTTTGGACAAAGGCTATCGAGAGACAGAAGGGGCGTAATGTTATATGGACATTGGGATTTCGTGGGCTCTTGGATCGTGACTTCTGGGATGATGATCCAGTCATTAGCAAAGATGCCTCAGACGAGGAGAAGGCTAGTGTGATAAACGAGGTTATCGAGACTCAATATCGTCTGATAATGGAGATTACAGGCGAGAAAGAGCCTCTGATTACGGCAAATATGCGTGGCGAAATTAGTAGACTATTTGAGAAAGGGTTGATTAAATATCCTGCCGAGACAATCGTGCAATTCACCGACAATGGGTATGGCGTAATATATAACAGCTCTTGGCGAAGTGCCGCAAAATGCCCCTATCCGAAGGGTGTGTACCAACACGTCTCATACCACTCACGCAAATCACATATGCGTATCAATATGGTTAATCCAGATGTTATGTATGAATCTATGGAGAGGGCGGTCGACGATGGGCTAACATCGTTGTGTGTGCTCAATGTAGGAAATATAAAAGAGAAGGTATTTGGCATTCAGCAGGCTGTGAACTATATGAATGACTTTGATAGCTACCGCAATCAAGATGACAATAGGTATTACAGCTGGTATGTAAAAGATAAATACAACTCCACTTCGCCAGCGTTAGCGCGTGTCTATCAGGACTTTATTAGCAATCACTACAAACTAGAGGATGAGGGCAGAGCATTGGGTGACGAGAACTACGCATATATGGTTGAGCAATTTTTGAAGATGATTTATGAGCGTGAGTTTGTAAAGTTCTTTATCCCAAAGACAATTCCAAAATCGTGGCGTGGAGAGGTCGAGGCTCTATCGGGGTTCGATGCACAGATGACCAAGATTGTCGAGCTGCATTTGGAGCGACTTGAACCTGCGGCACGCAGATGGAGAGTATCGCTTGACAGAGCGTATGATGCACAATCGGAGTTGAGTGGTAGCAGATTGGATTTTTACAGAGTGGATGCGCTATTGCCGACCGAAAAGATGTATCATTTGACATCTATGTTGTGTGATCTATATCGCAGTGTTGCCGCCTATGTTAATAAAGATTACCACGCTGCACAGCTCTCTGCATACGCTGCAATTCGTGAGATAGATGCAGTTCTCGATGTCGAGAGTCGGATTGAGAATATGCACAGCGGAGATTTCAAGGATTGGTATCGTTTCGATCAGACTGCACTCACTAAGAGTTCCAAGGCACTATTGGAGGGGTATCTTCAGCACTGCAAGGATCTCAAGTTTCTGAATCTGCCATACCAAAGCCGCAACTCAAAAACTATGACAATCCAATATAAAAAAGAGCCCTCGTTCGACAGTGAATATCGTGGAGAACTTATATATATGGAGAATGTAGAGTAAAAAATTACAACTATGATTAGAAGAATTTTATTGGCAATACTGCTCTCTCTGCCACTTGTGACGAAGGCAGAGATAGTTAAGAATCCGATTGTTTCGGGTGATTGGAGTGATCCGGGGATAATTCGTGTTGGAGAGGATTATTATAGCGTGCGCTCGACATTCGGGTGGCAGCCGGGGTTGCAGATAATGCACTCTAAAGATCTAGTGCATTGGGAGTATATCGGGCACGCAATGAAGGGCAGTGGCAACCCAGAGCTCGCTGCTGGCGAAGTTTGGGGCGGTGTTTGGGGCTCAGACATTATCTACAACACCAATACTCAGCGTTTTCAGGTCTTTGCGCCCATTTACGACAGATTGGACGACAAGAAGCATAAAGCGATATATGTATTTACCTCCAAGAGACCCGAAGGTCCATATAGTTCAGCTGTTCAGCTGCTAGAGATGGATATTGACCCAGGTGTATTTATCGACCGTGATGGATCACTATATATGAGCTCGAAGAAGAGTGTTATCTATCAACTCTCACGCGATGGAATGAAGATCGAGAGAGAGGTGAGTCGTGTAAAGGGTGCTAATGGGAAGGCTTTTGGTGAGGGCGCAGAGATTGTCTATCACAATGGCTACTACTATTACACCTGTTCTCAGGGTGGCACGCTGCCATACGAGCACCATAAGATATTGAGCTATCGAGCAAAGTCTCTTGAAGGTCCGTGGGAGGCTGATCCCGACAATCCTAAGAAATATGCCCCTCACACGACGAAGGCTCCAATTCAGGGACCTGGGCACGGAGAGCTTGTTCAGACTCAGAATGGTGAGTGGTTTTTGACATACCACGCTTTTGAATTGAGCTATCCTACATTGGCTCGTCAGATGTGTATCGAGCCAATAAAGTGGGACGAGAGTGGTTGGTGGCAGAGTGATGCGGGAGTATTACCAGCTACGGAGTTCGAAGCCCCCAATCTACCTATCTCGGATATAAGATTAAACCAGAGCGATGAGTTTAGCGACAAAGATCTTGGTGCGATGTGGTTTTTCCACACTACGCCCGACTACTCTGGCAAACAGTGGCAATTGAACCCAAAGCAAGGTGACATTGAGCTAATGAACTATATCGGCGAACGTACAATGGAGCGCACGTTAGAGCGATTTGTGATGCAGAGAATGGAGGGTCAGGAGTACACTATTACAACAAAGGTTGATTTCACGCCATCACAAGATGGAGAGTGCGCAGGGTTGTTGATGTATGTCAATAAGGAGAACTATATTCAATATGGATTGACTAAAATCAAGGGTGTGCAGATGTTGCAAATTCGCACTAAGTGCGGAGCTTTTGATCGAGTTAAGGGGTATTGCCGACCCATTGAGGGGAAATATACGACCCTAAAGAAGTTGCCAGTTGACCAGAGCGAACTTCACCTTAAAATAGAGGTCGTAGATCCTGAGACAGCACGGTTTTATTATAGTGTCGATGGTCGAGAGTGGTTAGGGTTTGACGATTATGAGCTATTCTTTGGACGTGGTGGAGCTCCAGATCTAGGGTGGCAGTTTACATACTGGACGGGAGGAACAATCGGCATATTCATAGATTCGGAGAGGAGTATGACCCAAGATAACAGTGCTAAGTTCGACTATTTTAGAGTAGATAGATAATTTGCAATAAATAAAATCAATAAAACTATGAATATCAAATCACTACAATTACTTGCATTAGGTGGACTTTGTGTCAACACCATAAATGCTGCCACAACAAAGAGTCGCCTAAAGGAGATTGCAAAAGAGAAACCCAACGTTGTATTTATATATGCTGATGATATGGGAAAAGGTATCTTGTCGGCGTATGGTCAGAAGTATATCCAGACCCCCAATATTGACAAACTAATTAAGGGTGGTGTGCAGTTCAATCGGGCATACGGAGCGCATTACTCTGCGCCAGCGCGTGCGTCACTCCTTACGGGATATTCGGATTGTCATAAAGGACATTGGCAGAAAGAGAATGGAAGTGTTATGATCGTTGCCGACACCTGCGAGATTGCCTCTATCGAGGCGGAGCTAAACGACAGAGATGTTCGTCTAGCAAAAAATGATGAATACCTATGCGAGGTCTTCAAGAAAGCGGGTTACTACACTGGTCAGATCGGCAAGTTGGAGTATGGATTCGCAACATCGCGCCAACAGATGAAGTCTCACGGCTGGGACTATTTTTATGGGTTTCTTGACCACGGTCGATGTCACGGATTTTACCCTCCATTTTTGTTTGAGAATGAACGTATCGTGATGATCGATGGCAATACACGTACAGATTGTGCAGATGCAGGCTACGCCTACCACACTGAGGAGAGCTACCGAAAGCGTCTTGATATGAGTGGAAAGGAGCAATATTCTCAAGATCTTTTCAATGATAAAATCGCAGACTTTATTGATGAGCATAAATCCGAACCATTCTTCTTGTATCACCCTACGCAGCTACCTCACGGAGCAGTCTCAGTGCCATACATTCACGAGCAGGTTAAGTATAAGCCCAACCTTACCCCGATCGAAAAGGAGTATGCGACGATGGTGATATTGCTGGACGAGGCGGTAGGGAAGATCCTACAACAGCTTGAAGATTTGAACATTGATGATCGGACGATGGTGATCTTCTCGGTGGATAATGGTCACGAGATATACTATAATAGTGAGGGTAAAACATCGAACCATACAACCCTCGATGGCACACCATTTAACAACTATGATGTTCGATTCACCTCAGAGATTGTCGGCGACTACTTCAATGGAAATATGGGTACTTCGGGAAAAAAACGCAGCAACCTAGAGGGTGGCGTTCGTGTGCCGTTGTGTTACTATATGCCAGGTGTTTTGGAGGCGGCAGCGTGCGATGATGTAGTTGCGAATTACGACCTTATAGCGACAGTTGCAGAGATGCTTGATGTGAAGATCAACAAGAAGAAGGATGCCTCTTCATATTTCGAGTTGTTGGAGAATCCATCGGCGAAACTCCCTACGGATAGATTTGTATATCTCGACTCACGTGAAGGTCCGACGTTGATAATGAATGATGGGTGGAAGTTGCGATACTGTAATGTTACTGGAAAATATGAGTTATATAACATCGATGAGGATTTGCGAGAAGAGAATGATCTGTCAGCCCAAGAGCCACAGCGAGTTGCCGCAATGAAAGCCATACTAGCTCCCAAGATTCAAGCTACGGAGTGCCGTGGAGCGCATCGAGCTATCTCTAAAATGCAATAGAGATCTATATGCAAAGAACATAAAATAAGATATACATAATAAAAAACTACAAACTGATGAAAAAACACCTCTTAACACTTATCGCTCTTGCGGCGGTATCGACCAGCGTTGGAGCAAAAGAGCCAACTACTTTTGAGCCGAACAACACCTCATTAAAACAATACGAATGCCCTGCTTGGTTTCAAGATGCAAAATTTGGAATCTGGGCACACTGGGGTCCTCAATCTGTCCCTATGCAGGGCGATTGGTATGCTCGCGCTATGTATGAGCCTGACAACATCAAAAATTACAAGAAAGATATATACGAATATCACATAAAACATTATGGGCATCCATCGGAGTTTGGATACAAGGATATTATTCCTCTTTGGAAGGCAGAGAAGTTCGACCCTGAGGCGTTGATGAAACTCTACAAGAGTGCAGGAGCAAAATATTTTGTCTCAATGGGTGTGCACCACGACAATTTCGATTTGTGGGACTCTAAATACAACCGTTGGAACGCAGCTAATATGGGCCCGAAACGAGATATTGTTAAGGCTTGGTCTGAAGCAGCAAAGAGCGAAGGTCTCTATTTCGGAATCTCGGAGCACCTTTCAGCAGGATATAGCTGGTGGCAGGCGAATAAATCTGCCGATGCCGAGGGTCCTATGAAAGGTGTTGCCTACGATGGCGCAGATCCTAAAAACTGGGATCTATACTACGCACAAGCGGTACAAACACATAAAGAGTGGACACCAACAAATGGTATGTTTGCGCAGCTATGGTATGCACGAATGTCGGATCTTATCGAGAACTATGAGTTCGACCTTCTCTACTCTGATGGTGCTCTACCATTTGGCAACTATGGCGAGATGATGCTCTCTGACTTCTACAACAAGAATATAAAGGATAACAAGGGCAAGCTAGATGCAGTATATCTTGCAAAACCGGGTCGTGCTAGCAGTGGTTGGGCAATGTTCGATGCAGATATTTGCGTGGAGGATCGTGAGCGTGGAGGTCTTGCCGATATTAGCGCAACACCTTGGCAGACAGATACATCTATCGGAGACTGGTTCTACAACGAAAATTGGGTCAGCAAAGATAGTGGGTCAATGTATCGTAAACCATTTTGGGTACTTACAACACTTGTCGACATTGTGAGCAAGAATGGAAATCTTCTTCTCAACGTCTTGCAACGTCCTGATGGAAGTGTAGACGAAGAGGTTGTTGAGCTCCTAAATACTGTTGGAGAGTGGTTAGATGTAAATGGTGAGGCGATATACTCATCACGTCCTTGGGTTGTCTTTGGCGAGGGTCCTCAGCAGCGAGGCGAGAAGTCCGATTGGCAAGAGGATTTCGAATATACACCGCAAGATATTCGTTACACACAAGACAAAAAGCACCAAAATATCTACGCCACAGCGATGGGAATGCCTAACAGCACCATCAATATGAAGGAGATTGGACGCGTTGCGGAGAGTGTGAAATCGGTTACTCTTCTTGGCTCAAAAGAGAAGTTGACGTGGGAAGTAAGCGACAAGGGGCTGACCATAAATCTTCCGAACCTTGAGAACTGCAATACACTTCCTGTATTTAAGATCTCGCTCAAATAGAGTCTCTATAAACCTTAGTTTTGGATAAAACTCCGAACTTAAACATCGAGATTATGAATAGAGTATCATTAACTATTGTTGCGTTGGGGGCTATGACCCCAGCGCAACAGCTTTTGGCGACGCAGAGGTGTGAACGCCCCAATATTGCGTGGTATATCACGGAGGATACATCGCCTCAATATATTGCCCACTTTAACGATGGTCGTGGTGCAAAGATGCCGAACCTTGAGAGGTTTGCAAAGGAGGCTGTGACATTCACCAACGCCTTCTCGAATGCACCAGTGAGTTCTGCGGCACGAACAACGCTCCTTACATCGTGCTACGCTCCTCGTTTTGGTGGAGCACTCCATCGACACATCGAGAGATTCCCACTACCAGAGGGTGTCGATATGTTCCCACAACATCTCGCCGCAAATGGTTATTTTACAACCAATGCAAAGAAAGATGACTACAATGTAGAGTTTGACGAAAACAGCGTGTGGCAACGCCCCAAAGCGATGAGTTCAGATTGGCGAGAGCGAGAGAATCAGGATCAACCATTCTTCTATATGACCACCAATGTAGTGACACACGAGGGTCGCTTGCTCTTTAAGGAGAGTGCATATCAGAGTAAGGAGACAGAGACTGACCCAAAGGATGTATATATCCCTGAGTCATTTCCCGACACCGATCTTATGCGATATACGTTCGCTACATTCTACGATAAGTTAGCAGCAAGTGATGCAGAGTTTGGATCGATGCTCAACAATCTCGAAGAGGATGGGTTGATGGAGAATACGATCATATTCTTCTTTGGCGACAACGGCGGTACTACGCCTGGCACAAAGGGATATACTACCGATTGCGGACTTCGTGTACCACTCCTTGTCTATGTTCCCGAGCAGTGGCGCAAGGAGCTAGGCGTTGAGGCAGGGACGACTTGTGACGATATTGTTTCGTTTATGGATTTCGGAGCTACGGTTCTGAAACTTGCAGGCGTTGAACAGCCAAAGGGGATAGATGGCACGCCATTTCTAGGCAAGGGTCACAAAGAGAACAAGAGCGTGGTGTGTTATGGAGATCGCTTCGATGAGTTGTACGCCTTTAGCCGAGTGCTTTACAGAGGCGATTATCGCTATGCACGAAACTATACGCCATATCATCCTAAGGGAATATATACATTCTACCGCTACCGATCACTCGCTTTTCAGGAGTGGGCTAGCCTCTATGCAGCAGGAAAACTGAGTGATAAACAGGCAGCCTTCTACGAGCCACAAGGGGCGGAGGAGCTATACGACCTGAAGCGTGATCCTGAGGAGTTAGTTAATCTTGCCAAAGATCCCCAATATCGCAAAATTGCGGAGTCGATGCGTAAGGAGCTCGATGCAACCACCACCAAGAGGTTAGATCTCGGATTCTATCCCGAGACGATTTTGTTGGAGGATGCACTCTCTGACCCAGAGCAGTTTGGCAAAGATCACAGCGATGACATTAAGCGGTATTGTGATCTGGCAAATCTTCAACTTAACCCCTATCGGGAGTCGAAAAGCGGGGTAATTGGTGCGATCAACTCTCAGGACATTATCGATCAATGGTGGGGATTAACCGCTGCTGCGTGGTTTGGCAAATCGCTCGAAAAAGAGATCATTAACTCTATTCGTGAAGTGGTGAATGGTAATAGTCGTTCACTCATTCGCTCACGTGCTGTCATTGCACTAGCAAATGCAGGAGAGAGGGTCGATATGAGTTGTGTCAAAGCTATTGTTCAGAGCTCCCACTCGTTGGCTGAGAGCGTATTGATACTTAATGACTTAGCCTACCTCAAGAGCGCAGGCTTAATTGCACCATTCGAGCTAGACCCATCGACTACGCCATTTAGCAAGGAGAGTTTGGTAGCTGAGCGCATTTTGTATCTTGCGCAATAACTCTACTTTCTAATCGTCACAATCGGGGTCATATCCTTGTAAAGCGCATTTTGGAAGGTGCGTTTGCCGACTATCTGGATCTCACCGTTGACGCTCGCTGTGAAGTATATTTGGCGACGATATTGTTTCAACTTGTTAAGCCTCTCTTGGTTGACTTTGAGCACTATCGTCGCCTCTTTTTCGTCTGCTGCAATCGTCACGGGTTCGATGGTTATCTCTCTGATCTTCTTGCCCATAGCTAGCTCTATCTCGCCGTCATATCCACCACGTCTCTCTACTCTGATTTTGAGAGGTAGGGTTGACATCGTGGGGTCGATTGCGATGGGTTTGTCAAGATCCTGCATCAACTCCTCAGCGAAACTAACAGAGTAGGGAATTGCAGGGACTATCTCCACCGTGAACGACTCCGCAGCGATGTAGTGGTTGTAGTAGAACGCCTGCATCATCTTGTCGGTGGGGCGTGCCGATAGCACCGTGGGCTCCTCGTCGCTCCCCTTGCGTGGTGCGGTGTGGATATTCACCTCCACAGGGAACGTCCCTAGCTCAGCATCGACGGGCGTGGTGACAGAGATCTCCCAGACGCTGGGGTAGAGCGTTGGTTTGAGGCTACTCACGCGGTAGCCATCGGGCAGCCCCTCCAACTCCACGTGACTCACGCCACTCCTCTTGCGATCCTCGAATTCGAAATTCACCAGAAACGACGCTGTGCCACCCTGCGAAATAGTAAGGTTGGCAGGCGACACAAAGGCATCGAATGGCGCAGCTGACTCTCCACGGCGCAGGATATAGCCATACTCACGACCAGCCTTGCCCAGCACCTCTTCAATAATGAGAGTGTGTCGCCCCGAACTCTTCGCACGATAGCTGATCTGTGGGTCTGCGTGGTGAGTCATTAGACCTTGTGTTATATCCTCCACGTCGTCGCTCTCTGCCACGCTGTCACCTTTGGGGTCGAGCAGTGTCATACGTAGGTCGGCACTGCTGCCAACACGTCGCGAGATCGCCTCCAGCACGAAGCTCTCACCCTCCTCTACTTCAACGCTATATCGCCTCTGCTCGTATGGGCTCTCGATGCAGTCATAGATAAGTTGTCCAGATGCAACTTCACACCCCGACTCTGGGTTCATCACAACCACCTCGTCGCTCTGCGCCACCCAATATGGCACTCTATTCGATATGTCACCTCTACCATCATCTGCCGTAAGGTAGTTCACGCCCGACTCCGTAGGCTTTATCTTCACGCTGCTATTGGCGATGTTGCATCCACTCACCTCCATCTTGCTGCGTTCACCTACCTTTGCGACAATGGGATAGAGGCTCTCGACGAATGGGATCTCGCCAAGTTGTATGCGGTAGTTGAAATCCTCACGCCCTCGAAATATGGCGTCGTTAATTGAGAGCGTATATCTGTCGTCAGCAGCCACCTTGAACCTCACCACAGGGTCGGGACTCGTTAGATAGTCGTCACCGTATGCGACCTCCTCGCCTCTGCTGTTGACGATCCTCACCACAGGCTGAAACCACCCTGGCACAGCGTCGGCAATGTATGGAACGAGCGCACGTCCCTTAACCTCCGCAACGATCATCATCCCCTTAGTTGCGTCGAACTCAAACCTATCTACCTCGCCCGACTTCACATATCCGCAGAGTGTCGCAGGGAGCGACTCCACAATGTTTGGTTCACCGCTCTGAGACTCCACAAAGTTGGGGTATTGGCTCACCTCGAAGCTCAGTTGGTTCGACACACCCTTGGGTGATTGCAGCCTGAGGGATCGCAACCCTGGCGTGGCATCGGCCGCAATATCGACCCTCACCCCTACCCTATCGGATAGCTGTGGCGCACTCTGATCGGTTAGTCTCTTGCTCTTCGTCTTTTGCGGTGTGCTGCCCTCAAGCGGCACAATCTCGCAGCTGACACCATCACCACTAAGGATGACAGATGTCGCATCCTTGAGGTTTAGTCCCCCAATCTCTACCACCACACTGCTCCCCTGCTCCCCACCTGCAGGATAGATAAATCCCATCGTCAGTTTCTGTGCCGAGAGCTCGCCCGACGCTGCCGCTACAACTGCAACAAACAGCAACAATATCCTCTTCATAATCCTCTTTTTTTACTCCTCAATCAACTCGTCCAACATACCTGCGCTCTGCCCCTTGACCCCCAACGAAGGGAGAATCGGTAGCTCGCCGTAGGAGATGTGTGGTAGTGTTCCGTAGGGGTCGATGCCGAGCTGACGATAGATCGAACCGATCAGATCGCAGGGGTAGACCTTGCGTTCAACAATCTTCTCACCCCTCACGTCTGTTACGCCTACAACCTCGCCACCCTTGAAACCACCACCTGCAATGAGGTAGCTGAATGCTGCACCGAAGTGCCCACGCCCTCCGTTCCAAGGTGCCTCCCACATAACCTGCGGTGTGCGCCCAAACTCGCTGCCACAGAGGACAATCGTGCTGTCGAGAAGCCCCCTCTCGTCGAGATCTCGCAGCAGTGTCGATAGTGCGCTATCAAGCTCTGGCAGCATCTTGTTCATATGTACAAAGTGCTTCTTGTGGGTGTCCCACCCTGTGGTGCGGACATTTACAAATGGCACACCTGCCTCGACCAACTTGCGGGCGACCAAGCAGGATTGCCCAATGCGTGTCATCCCATACTCGTTGCGCAGCGAGTCACTCTCTGACGAGAGGTCAAAGACTTTGCGTGCATCGCCCCAAATAAACTCCATATTTGCCTCTCGCAGTGAGTCGATCAAAACCTTGTCGTAGGGTGACTGTTCGAACTCTCGAAGCAGCTCCATCCTCGACCTCTGATGCTCCTCCGTGACCTGCGGATTGACGATACCGGCAACGGCAAAGAGCGGTTTTTCGGGTGCTCCCGAGGTGTCGAACGACTTGTAGCTGTTGCCCAAGAATCCGCCCTCGTTGAATCGACTATTAGTCTGTGGAATAGATATATAAGATGGCAGTATTCCGCTGTAGCTATCCTGCTGCATATACGATATTACAGAGCCGTATGAGGGGTACACCACCTCGCCACGACTCAGATCGCCTGTTATCATCGCATAGTGTCCTGTCTCGTGTGCATTGACACCGTGCGTCATTCCTCGAATAAGGCTATATTTGTCGGCAACTTGTGCCAACTTCGGGAGGCTACACCCAATCTGCACCCCCTCCACGTTGGTATCTATCGCTGCCTCCGTGTAGAGTCCGTAGTAGTCACGCCCAGCATCGGGCTTTGGGTCGAACGTGTCGGTCTGTGCCACACCACCATCGAGGTAGAGGAGGATCACCGACTTCGCCTGCTGTGCTGCGGCAGCTTGCGCTGCAACGAGGGCCACCAATATAATATATGCTCTTCTCATCACACTCTTTGATTAATATATGTATAGAAACTCGTTGCTATTTATCAGTGTCCATATTATGTCGACCGCCAACGTGCTACTGCTCTCTGCGTAGTTGACGAATAGGTCTACTTCGCGTGCTGTCGCAGGGCGTGCGAGGATCGCGAGGGTTAGGAGCTTCACCTGCTCTGTGGGTGATAGTTTTCGCCCCTTTATCTTCTTTAGCAGTGGGCTGCGGCGGATCTTCGACTCAAGGTCGGTGCTGTTCATCAGGTAGAGGAGCTGTCGCGCGGTGATAGAGTTGTTGCGTTGACTCTCCAACGACACATCCCTCGACACCTTACCAAAGAGCTCTAGTGCTGAGCTAGAGACAGTTGCGTCACCCAAGTCGCGGCTGCGACTCCCCTGCGGATAGGTGGTAAATGGCTCGGGCACACGGCTCTGGTAACTCTCGCAAACGCCTGTTATGTCGGCAAGTGCATCGATAATGACCTCGGCAGGGAGTCGCCTCGCCTCGAAGAGCGAACCCTCCTTGGCGGCGGATTGATATGTGTTCGAGTTGAGTATGTAGGTGAGGAGTTTGCGGCAGTCGTAGCCGCTCTCGATGAAGTAGGTGGTGAGGTGCTTTAATAGCTTCGCCTCCATCGGAGGGTTGTCAGCTCGCCAGTCGTCGGGTTCGTCGACCAGTCCACGACCGAAGATCCAGAACCAGAGTCGATTGACCATAACCCCTGCAAACTGCTCCTGTGTGGTGAGCCAATCTACATAAGCTGTGCGCCAATCCCCACGATCGGGCAGCGCGAGGCGTGTACCATCGGCGAGGGTTACATCGGGTGTGTGGCTCGGAGTGTTGACATCGAGATAGACTATCTCCTCCTTCCACTCCTTCGTCGACTTGTAACGGAGCTGCGAGAAGCAATCCGCACCATTGTCGGTTGTCGTGCGCTGCCCCAAGAAGAGTAGGTTGATGTTGGCATATATCGTCTGTGGCGAGCGATCGAGAAATGCGCGATAGAAGTTAACCGCAGGCGCCTTGAAGTTGCTGCCTGTCGAGAGAAGTAGATCTCGCACCATCTCGTCGTAGGGGGTGTTGCGCAGTAGATGGTGGTAGAGCCAAGAGTTATACGCCTGCACACCATTGGGCCATAGATTGCTTGGGAACTCCGACTTTATACGCAGGATGTCGCCCCACCGCATCTGCATATAGCGCGTAGACTCCTCGCTGGCAACAAGGGTGTCGATGAGCTCCGCGCGATGCTGAGGTGAGCGATCTGCTAGAAACGCCCTCGTCTCTGTTATAGATGGCAGCTCGCCCGTCAGGAGCAGGTAGGTTCGACGCAGGAATGTAGCATCGGAACACTCTGCGGTAGCTCTATTTGCAGGCGAGACGTAGCGATCGAGCTCCGACGCTGTTAGCGATAGGCTCGTGGAGAGCATAGCAATTATGAGTGAGAGTAGAGCGACTCCGCGACAACTAATAAACTTAATCATATTCGTTTTTTTAACTCTACAAAGATAGTAAAATTAGCACTAAAAAAAAATGATACTATAAGATTGGCAGACAACAATTTGAAGATTTATAGCTCTAAAAGAGTTATTTATCATCAAACGCTTAACCAAGGCGTTTAACGACTCTTTTCACGATCCATCTCTGGATCTCAACCAAAAACCAATAATAAACCGAATGAACCTTAGAGCTATTTGATCGTGAGTATCAGATCCTCCTGAGCTCTAATACAAAAGTAGTCTATCGGGTTGTAAATAGTGTATTCCTGAGTATCTAATATTTGCCTCAGAGTACTAATCGCACATCACCTTAATCTCTAGCCTTGTATGAACGATAGCCGTAGAGTGCGATCACCACGAAACAGATCAGGGGTAGGATGAATGAGGCGTTTACCGCGGGGAGTCCGCACACCTGCTTTAGGTCGATGATTGCGCCCTGAAGTGGTGGCATCACTGAGCCTCCGACAATCGCCATCACCA
>JBCQTK010000040.1:0-20975 GCA_047178665.1 Rikenellaceae bacterium
AATGGCATTAGCAAAAAAATAGCTGCATATTTTCAAAGTATTTTAACCTAAAAATATGCAGCTATTTTTCTTCCGAACACTCCTACCGCGCGGGCGGCAAGCTAGCTTGCATTTGCTTTTATTGCGGGAATCTAAGGATTGAATTTACACTGCTGTAAATCAGTGGCTTGCAGATCTAAAAGCAAAATAGGTGACGGATTTTCAACGTGGTAGAGTCGGTGGATTGCGTCGTAATGCTTGGCGGTTGCTCTCCTATCGTGTTGTTCCTTAACTTAGAGATGCAACTTTATGTAGAGTAAAGGAGTGAATGGTGTGCTACCACTCTCGATCGAGATGCTGTTCTGTTGGTCGATTGGGATTCTGTTGAAACTGCTATATTTCTCGTTTTGGGCGTTGGTGACATTTAACGCTGATATACCGATGTCTCCGCTGCACCAGCTGCTTTTGAACGAGTATATTGCACTTACATCTAGGCGATTATAATTGGATTCAGTGTAGATTTTATCCTTGTAGCTTGTGTAGAGCGGAAAGCCCGAACCATAAATATATGTTGCACAGAGGTGGAATCTACCCAAACGACAAATCGCAGCGGCTTTAAACTCGTGGCGTTGGTCGAGTGGCGAACGAAGATAATCATCGCTCAAGAAGTGGTCGAAATGCTCGCCGCTTTTAGAGAGAGAATAGGATAGCCAAACACTACTGCCACCTCTGAAATCACGCTTTGCATAGAGGTCTAACCCTACAACTTGGCTGTCGCCTCGGTATGATGTACCGTATCTATCGCCTGCGACATAGCGAGTTAATCCATCAAACGATTTGTGGTAGCCATCTATCGTAAATATATAATTTTTCGGTGTGTATGCAGCACCCAAAACCAGGTGTTGTGACTTTAATACCGGAATATCACCTACACCTGCCAAGTTCCAACAATATACATAGTTGCCGCTATCGTCCTCCACCGATGACTCGGCTACATATTGGTGGTATAGCCCCCACGCAAGATTAAACCTAAGGCTCTTTAGCGGTTGATAATTTGCGGCTATACGAGGGTCAAAATATTGCTTGTTGTCGGTGACATTATGAGTTGACCGCACCCCTGTGCACAATGAAAGGGTCTCTATTATTTGGTACCTATCCTCTGCATATATGGTTACTCGATTGGTACCCTCTCCGAACGAGACACCGCCTTCAGAGCCGCCATCTTCTCCTACCGAAATATCGTTGTTGTTGTACTCTAAGCCGAAACTAAGGGTGTGAGAGGTTGCAACACGAATACTATTTTCGAGTTTGAAAGTCATCTCCGAGACACTGTTGTTAGCCGCAATATTGAAGTTGTGCAGCGTCTCGTTTGTGTCATCGCTAAATGTTCTTCTAAAATCATAGTTATTGCGTAGCTGCGAATATGTAGCGGTGAGGGATGAGGAGAAGCCATTGCTCCACCTCTTACCATAATATGAGCTTACGCCAAATTGTCGTTTGCCATCTGTTGCCCCTTGATCTACATTGCGCATTGCAGTTTTGCTATTGGGCAGAGTAACCTCGGTTTCGTATGCGGAGTTATAACCCACTTCGTCCGAACCATAGAGCGAACTGATATAGAATAGATCACCATTGTTGCCATTGAATGTGTACTTTAGATTACAATCTCGGAATTTATAATTAGACTCCGTAGTAATTTCCGTGTCGCTATTGGTGAGTTTGTTTGTCTGCTTGAAATCCTCAGGTTCAAATAGGTTAAGATAGTTCTGTCGATATGCGGCTATCACACGACCTCTCTTGCCTATTGGTATCTGCACAGAGCCGTTTAGAGTCTCGTTATTTAGTAGTAGTGATGCTGTTGGGCTATTGCTGCCGACCTTGCCACGTATCTGCGCCACGCCTCCTGCTGCATCGGGAGAGTCTGCGCCATAGCCACCTCGGTAGAGATCTATTCGGCTCACCATAAATGGATTTATGACGCTGATATTATCGTTGAAGTTGCTCAATCCCCAGAGTGGAATGTTGTCGTAATAGGTGCGAGACGTACCCTCGGGACTTCCCCACAAAATGAGTTCGTTCGACTGTTCGCCCGACGCTAAGACTCCTGGTTGCAGACGCAAGAGGTTGAATATTGCATCATCTCCATTGCCTGGTAGGTAGCCTGCGATTTGTTGGTTTACTGTTAGAAGTCCAGCTTGCTCGCCAACTTGTGTTGCTCGCTCTACTCTTGACGATGAGATAACGACCGCATCCATCGTGAGCGGTGCTGACGTGAGGGCTATTCGGCTATTTGCCTTGATGTTTTGGAGCGTATCTAACTTGTAGTAGCCCAAGTAGGATGCCTTGATTCGATTGGTCTCAATATCGGTTTGCTCGACTACGTAATTGCCATTCTCATCACTTGCAACCGCTTCACCATCGACCATAACATAGGCAAATGGCAATGGCTCGCCACTCTGACTATCTACCACTCTGCCGATTATTGGTTTTGGTCTTTCTATCTCTTTTGGGAAAATCACATACGCTCCTCCTATCAACTCCCACTCAAAAGGTAGTCCATCAAAAAGGTAATCGAGGAGATTATCCACACTCTCAAACTCTCTATCTATTGTGATGCTATGTCGACTCAATAGCTCACTATCAAAGGATAGTTCAACCTCGTATCGCTCTGTTAGATCTATCAAAACTTCATCTATAGCCATAGAACGACAATTCACCACAATGCTCTGCGCTGAGAGTAATGTGGTGAAAAATAGCAGGATTGTTGAGAGTAAAATATGTTTCAATCTCTTGTGATTATATATTTGTCTTTAACCAATTTATACTCTAGCTGCATCGAGCGACAGACAATTTGTAGAGCCTCGTCAATATCGAGTGACCGCCTGAACCTACCGCTATATTGTCGCTGTGCAGAGCCTCTATACTCAATCTCTATATCGTACTCCTTGGCGATCTCTGAGAAGGTGTCGCTTAGCGCGGCAGAGGTGAATATGAATACGCCATCCTTGATCTCGATATTTTTTGCAAGCTGTTCTTGTGTAGGTTGCACCTCCTCTTTTGTGTCGCTTACAACATTGTATATCACCGCTGCTGAGACTCCGAGGATGATCGCAAAGATCGCTGCGACAGAGGCGACACGAATTAGAGTTGATCGTAATGAGAACACTTTGGGTTGTGGTTGCTCCTCGATTTTACCCTCCTCGATTTGAGACGAGATAGCAGCCCACACATCCTCTTTACTCCTTGGATAAGGAGTATCGAGTTTGGGTAGTGAGTCGTAAAACGCTCTATCTTGCTCCTCTATATGTGACCTACTCTTGTTCATTCTCTCTGTAATTTAACTCTTAAAAAATGCAATGCCCCACGCATCCGTTTCTCTATCGCTTTAACACTCAGCTCTAATCGCTGGGCTATCTCGTTGTATGTTAGCTCATCATTTCGGCTCATCAAGAAGACCTCTCTCTGCCCCTCTGGAAGTTCTCGAAGTGCCTCCTCGTAATTTGCCCTTAGCTCCTCATATTGTAGCTCTTCGTCGGGTGATGGGTGGTGATCGTTGGGTGGTGGCTCGGAATAGAACCTCTTTTTTACCTCCTCGTGTCGATAGCGACTCACCAACGTATCACGTGCAATCTTATAAAGTAGTGGCACAACCTCTTTAGGTGGCTTATCAACTTGCCGCTCCCATACCTTCATAAATACCTCCTGCGCAATATCGGTCGCCACCTCCGTGTCTGAACAGCGGTAGTAGACGAAGTTGCGAAGCGAGTCGAAGTTCTCGTCAAAAAGTATTTTGAAATTCTCTTTGGTCATACACAAAGGTATATATTTTTTCTCACTTTGCACTACGAACCACTCGCAAACCCATATTATAATATTTATCAATAGGGTCGTCGCGGTCTCGATTGACGTTGCGGCAGAAGCTCTCGACGATCAGCCAACTACCGCTACGTACACATCTGAAATATCCAGAAGTAGGTCCCGTGGGGTTGGTCTGAGACTCTGCGGTGTAGTCGCCATACCAATCCCAGCACCACTCCCAAACATTGCCACTCATATCATATATTCCCAATTCGTTGGGTAGTTTTCCGCCTACGCTGTGCGTTGTGTTGTTTGCGTTTGTGGCGTACCACGCAATCTCGTTGATGTTGTCGCTACCTGCATAGGGGTGCTCCTCGCTCTTTACACCTCCAATCGCTGCCCACTCCCACTCAGCTTCGGTGGGTAGGCGGTATCCATCACTCGTAGGATTCAGCGTTATGAGCCACTTGAGTTTGTCGGTCGAGTTGATATTGTCGGGGTCTGCGGTTGTTTTGTCAATGGTGTAGTATGGCGCAAATCCCTCCTTTGCGCTTCGAGCGTTGCAATACTCGATCGTGTCGTACCACGTCACTCTGTCCACAGGCAGGGTCTCCCCGATGAAGTAGCTTGGGTTTGACCCCATCACCTCCTGCCACTCTCGCTGCGTCACCTCGTAGTTGCCAATGTAAAATGGGTCGAGTGTTACGGAGTGCGCAGGTGCTTCGTCGTTGAATGTGCCACCGCTGCCAGCATTTACCGTGTCATCGCACCCCATAGTGAATGTACCTCCCTCTACAAATATCATCTCGGGCGATATATCTATCTGTTGCCATACGGCAAAGAGCGTTGTGTGCTGTGTGGCTGTGTAGTTTGCACGATCTTCATACTCCACGTCGCCTGATGGCTCGCTCGACCAACCGACAAATATATGTCCCTCGCACGTCAGGATATTGGTATTGAGTGGTGTTGAACACTCCTCTCTAAAGAATTGGTATGGCATATTGCCATCTCCGCCATTTGCATCGAATGTCACTACATAGTTCTCTATCGTAATCCTCTCAGTCTCAGTTGTCACCTCGCACGCAACGAATAGCGGTAGGAGGAGTAGCATAATAAGTATTGATTTTATCTTTTTCATCATTTGCGGTGTTAGATGGAACGTATCACACGAAGACCAATATAGCGAGATTTCGCAGTAGGATAGAGCTGCGCACGATATGCGACATTGCAGAGTGTCGAGCTATAATCCTCTCCCCAACAGCCACCTCTCACGATGCGATGATTGCCCGACGATGCACCTGTTGGATTCTCTTGTAAGCCCGATTGATATGATCCTAACCAATCCCAACACCACTCATACATATTTCCGCTCATATCGTATATCCCCAACTCATTTGGTTGCTTTGTGCAGACTTCGTGTGAGGCGTTGTCGGCTGTGCCGTTGTACCACGCAACAGCATCGGCACTATTACTGCCCGAGTATGCGTAACCCTCACTCTTGTTGCCACCACGTGCTGCCCACTCCCATTCTGCTTCGGTCGGTAGACGATAGCCATCCCCCGCAGGATCGAGTGTTACGAGCCACATCACATCATCTTTGCCGTGGCTATTTCCGTTGTTGGGATCTATCGTCTCCTTGTCTATTATGTAGTGTGGCGTGAACCCCTCCTTGATGCTTCGAGCGTTGCAATACTCGATAGCATCATACCACGAAACCAGCTCAACGGGTAGGTCATTGCCCTTTATGAAACTTGGGTTGCTTCCCATCACCAACTGCCAGCTGAGCTGCGTCACCTCGCTCTTTTCGATATAGAATGAGTCGAGTTTTACACTCTGCCTATTTGTCTTATCCACAAGGTCAACCATCTCAAATCCGCCACCCTCGACAAGGATCAACGTCTGCTCCGCCTCCACATCTGTCACAACAGAGCGAGCAACACGAAACCCAATATCCCAACTTCTGTCATAGTTATAGTAGCCACCCCTAAGCGACAGATGGGCAAAAGCACCCTGCATATACCAAAGACCCCCTCGGCACACTCTATTCTCGCCCGATGCTGCACCCGTTGGATCAGTGAAGATACCCTCCTGAACAGCTCCGAACCAATCCCAACACCACTCTGTAACATTTCCACTCATATCGTATATCCCCAACTCATTCGGTGCTTTTGTGCCAACGGTATGTGTGCGACTATCGGAGTTCTCACGCACCCATCCAACCTCGTCAATGTCGTTGCTACCTGCGTAGGGATACCCCTCGCTCTTGTTGCCACCTCGTGCTGCCCATTCCCACTCAGCTTCGGTTGGTAGGCGATAGCCGCTGCTTGTTGGGTTTGTTGTGACGAGCCATTTGTACTCATCATCGACATTTAGATTGTTGGGGTCTATAGTCGTCTTGTCGATGTTGTAGTATGGCGAGATCCCTTCGCTAACACTTCGAGCGTTGCAATACTCCACAATCTCGTACCAATTCACACGCTCCACAGGAAGGTTATCACCAAAAAAATAACTTTTATTTATCGGCATCACCTCATTCCACTCCGCTTGTGTAACCTCGTACTTGGCGATGTAGTATGGAGAAATCGAAACTTGGCAGAGGGTGTTAAAATTAAAGCTAAATGTGCCACCATCAATATATATCATCTCCGACTCCACCGCCATAGGACTCCACACGGCATACAAAATTGTGTTTGCTGTTGCAGTGTACTCCGCTTGGTCTGCATACTCCGCCTCACCATCGGTAGTAGTTGACCACCCCACAAAATCAAACCCCTCAAGGGTGAAGGTGTTGGCACTTAATGAGTCCGACAGATCAGAGGAGAAAGTATCAAACGGCATCTCACCACTGCCTCCGTTCGGGTCGTATGCGACGATAAAGTTCTCTGCATATTCGTACTGCATATCGACCTCGCTGCAAGAAACCGCACCCAACACGGTGAGTATTATTGCTAAAAGATTACTTCTCATAATTATAAATCATTAGGTATATTCATCCTTTCTAACTCTCTTGATAGCTCCTCAAACGCCAAACTTGCCTCTGTGCTAAGTTCCGTATCTATTAGATTCGCCCCCTCGGTGTAGCCTGCTATCTTGTAAAATCCGGTTGTTACTCCCCCCTGCGTGAATAGTTTGTAACTTTGGTTGCGGATGGTATTGGAGTAGGCACTGCCGTTAATTGTCACCTCCGTAAATGAGTACTCTCGCTGGGTAGTTCCACCTCTACGAATAACATCGGCAAAGCTATAACTATCCTCATAAATTGGCAGCTCCTCACCCGACAGCTCCATCACCGTAGCGAAAATGTCGGTTGCGGTAATAAGTATATCGGATCGGCTATTTTGGTTCGAGACCTCTGCCCCTGCAACAATTAGCGGCACTCTCACACCACCCTCAAACAGCGTCCCCTTACTTCGATTGGTTGTGTAGGGAGCTTGTATCACCTTGCGGCTTGTGCCATTATCACCCATCAAAATTATGGTGGTATTCTCTAATGTCTCATCATCCAACGACTCCAACAATCGCCCAACTTCATAATCGACACTCTCCACCATCGCCAAAAAGTATGGCAGTGGATTAGTCTCGATAGATGCCTCGTCACTTGGCAGCTCCCCCTGAGAGTGCATATAGCTTGGCGGCAGGTGGTATGGAGCGTGTGGGGCAATAGTTGCCACCCAACAGAACCACGGCTTTTGCTGCTCCGAGATCCACTCTATCGTAAGGTCGGTGATCTTTGTGGTTGCGTAATCATTGCAGGGTGTCGAGACCCCATTTTGAGTGAGATTCCACGCAAAATAGTCATCCACGACACCACTCTCCGATGTCATACCTGCGAAGTAATCCATACCATAAAGCTCAGGGTTAACCCCATCTTTTGTTAAGTGCCACTTGCCAATTAGCGATGTTGCGTACTCCTTGGATAGTGCTGCGTGAAGTGTCACCTCATTGGTTGATAGCTCGGGATTTAGAGCCATTACACCCGTTTTGTCACCATATTTGCCGGTGATTACTGAGGCACGAGTTGGCGCACTGAGAGGTGATGACCAAGCGTTATCGAATGTGATACCTCTCGCTGCTAACTTATCAATGTTTGGGGTGTTGGCTCTCGTTACAGATTGCGAGGTTGTGCCGCTATATGTATTAAGAGCATCTACACCTAAATCGTCGATCAAGATAAATAGAATATTAGGAGAGGTGAGAGCCGTACTCTCCTCCTCCTCCTCATTGTCATAGCTACCTTCGTTTGCAGCATCTACGCTACACGACGTATAAAGTGTAGCGGCTAACAACATCACAACTCTATTTATATAGCCGATATTCATCGTTTATTCCCTATTATTTGTCGTTGCTCTTAATTGGGAACTTCTTGAACATCTTATCTGTCGCCTTCGATAACAACTCATTGTCTCTCAAGAAAAGCGAATTGCTACTCAAATCGACCTCAAGCTGAGAGTGGTATAGATGCTCCTTGTCAAAGTTGCTCGAAATATCCATAATCACAATAGCATCTCTTACGGTCTCGATTGACGAAGAGGTACCAACCATTCGAGAACCTGTAACCATAGCACTTCCGCCTGCTCGAACTCCGCCTCCTGTGCGAGTCGCTGTGCGTGTGCCCATAGTCATACTGCTCATCTCCTTGCTCAATTTAACTTGATAGCTAACCGAGATAACCATATCTGCACGACCCCTAACCTCAGAGTAGCCACGGCTCACCATCTCCTTGGCGATAGCGGTGTTGAGCCTATCTAAATCGGATGGTTTAACACCCTTTGGTAGCGACATCGTGCGTGGTTGGGTGATGGTGAATGTTTTGTACTGATAGAGATCAGCACCATTGAGAACACTGCTCTGCTTCAGCACCATTGGCGAACACGAACCCAATATCGCGACAGCAGCAAATAACGAAACGAAATAGATGATCTTGTTTTTCATAGCTCTTTGTTATTTAAGATTTTCGATTACTTCATATTGAACACCTCTTTTTGTGGGTACTGCTTTGTATAGAATTTCATCATACTCATAGTATATTTTGTCATCAATACTTAGCTCCGTGACACCAGTTTCGGGAAGCTCTGGGACGATCATACCCTCCTTGGGGGATGCAACTTCATACTCTCCAGAGTCGATCTTGCGATATATCACACCTCCATAACAGTAGTATGGACGATTATCGTAGCGAAACAGCACTCTGCTCGATGGCAGCGTCTTTACCCTCACGCCGATAGGGGGCATTGAGAGAATGTATTTTGAATTAACTTGGCGATAAAATTTACCTTTTGATATGTGCAGTAACACCCCATTGTGTCGTATGGTAGCGTGACTTGATCGGATCGTTCTCACGCTCTTCACAGCTGGACGATTGACAACAATGGCTCTTGATGGCACTCTGTTTCTGGTGACAATTTGCGCACTTGTAGGTTCGCATAATCCGAGCATTAAAAAGAGTACCAATGACGATATTGATAATAGCGATCTGATTTTTGCGGTAGAACTGACTCTCTTGTTCATAGTTATTGTGATTTGAATTTATACTATCGTGTAGGTATTAACCTTAATTCAAACACATAACCGCACAAGTAGTGATAAACCCTACCTAGAAGATTGTTTTCTTACATTTTTCGCCCACGTTTTTTCTTCTGCTGTTTCTCGATTCGCTCGCTGTGGTAGGCAGTGATCTCACCTGAGAGCACCTCCAACTTGCGATTCATCGCTTACCGATATGCGCCCCATAATCGGCACAGTACCATCACTTTTTATCTCCTTGTGGCGGAGATAAAACCCTAATTTTAATTCGTTACTCATATTTTGTTTATTTGCGATTTTAGGATCGCAAAGGTAAAAAAAGGAGGATGACGCAATGTCACCCTCCCATAATCTATAGTTGTGCTGCTTTCGACGCAGCGCGGTGGAGCTACTTCTCCTCGGCGTACTCTGCCAACTCGCGGTCAGCCTCCTCGACTGCTACAAATCCGCCATACTGCTCGTCGTGCTGGCTGAGGTCGAGTCCTAGTGCCTCGCTCTCCTCCGACACTCGCATAGGGATCATCTTGTTGGTGATCCAGTAGAGTCCAAATGTCACTACAAAGGTGTAGGTACAGACGATAACGACAGCCAAGATGTGAATCCAGAACATATGGTAGTTGCCATCCAACAATCCGTGGACAAAGACTCCTGTCAACACAGTACCGAAGATACCGCCCACTCCGTGAGTCGGAAATACGTCGAGTGCGTCGTCGAGCGTTGTCTTATTCTTCCAGTGCACGGCAGCGTTACAAACGAGTGCTGTCATCAACGCGATGGCGATACTCTCGCCAACTGTCACCCAGCCTGCAGATGGTGTGATAGCGACCATTCCGACAACGGCGCCGATAGCAGCTCCCATAGCTGAGGGCTTCAGTCCGCGTAGGCAGTCGGCAAAGATCCACACCAACATAGCTGTTGCAGAGGCGGTGTTAGTATTGAGGAACGCCTTGATAGCGATACCATCTGCGGCGAGCGACGATCCTGCGTTGAAACCGAACCAGCCCAACCATAGCAACGACGCACCTAGCAAGACCAATACGATGTTGGCAGGGTTGTGGGGCTTGTGCGCATTCTTTCTGCGACCCAAGAAGATAGCGCCAGCCAATGCCGCCATACCCGACGAGGCGTGAACAACGATACCTCCCGCAAAGTCGACAACACCCATCTGACGCAAGAATCCGTCGGGGTGCCACGTCCAGTGTGCCAACGGGCAGTAGACAAAGATGCAGAAGAGGATCATAAAGACCATATAGCTTGAGAAGCGAACACGCTCCGCAAACGAACCTGTGATAAGCGACGGAGTGATGATCGCAAACTTCATCTGGAAGAGGGCGTAGAGTGCGAGTGGAATTGTCGGAGCAAGCATCTCGTTGACCTGACCACCCACATTCTTGAACATAAAGAAGGTGCGGGGATCGCCCACGAAGCTACCAATCGAATCGCCAAAAGCTAGCGAGAAGCCGAAGAATACCCATATCACACTGATAATACCCATAGCGATAAAGCTCTGGAGAACTGTCGAGATCACATTCTTCTGACCAACCATACCTCCGTAGAAGAGCGACAAACCTGGTGTCATCATCAATACGAAGATCGTCGCCGTAATCATCCACGCCACATCAGCTACTTTGATCCCCTCGCTGATTGTCCAGAGGTCGCTGCTCTCGGGCGTAAAAACACCGAGGATAGCGATGATGACCATCAGTGCCATCAAGATAATCCATCTTTTTTCCATATTATTATATTTAGTTTATTTGTTTCGCGCAGCAAAGATAGTGATATTTTTTATAACAAACAGCACCTCTCTATAGTAAATAGAGGGTGAACGCACAAAATACTACTAAAAATACTCCGATAATTATTTTCGCCCTACCTAAATGAGGTACTGCGCTATAGCTCTGTAGAGTCGCGGAGGTGGATCTCTGCGTCGAGTACTACGGAGCGAGTTGGTGCCTCTCGGTTCTTTATGAGCTCCAATATCAATTTCGCAGACTCTATGCCGATCTCCTTTAGTGGAGGTTCGATCGAGGTTAGTTGTGGTCGTACGATCGTCGAGAGGAGTGTCCCCGAGAAGCTCGCTACAGCCACCTCCTGCGGTATATCAACCCCCTTGTCGCGCAGACGATTCATTGCGCCGATAGCGATGGTGTCCGTAAAGGCGAAGATAGCATCGAAGTGTGTCCCATTGTCGAGGAGTCGGTCGGCGGCGGCAGCACCATCCTCAAATCGAACGCCACACTCGATGAATAGATCGGACGATAGCTCGATACCAAACTTCTTCAGAGCATCGCGGTAGCCCCGTTCGCGCTCCACAGAGTTATATATATGGTCGGGTCCCTGCAACATAACTATGCGGCGGCGTCCGCTACGGATGAGGTGCTCGATCAGGAAGAACGACTTGATGTAGTCGTCGACAACAACTTGAGAGACACTCATCCCGTGGGGTATTCTGTCGTAAAAGACCATCGGCATACCTGCTGCTCGGAGTCGATCATACTCGTCGCGGTTGCGTTTGTAGTCGCAGAGGCAGACTATTATTCCGTCGACCATAAAGTTTTCCATCGTAGCTAGGTTGTCGCGCTCGCTCTCCCACGACTCGTGCGACTCGGCGATGATAACCTTTATCCCTCGGTCGTAGAGAACCGACTGGACTCCGCCAATAACCTGCGCAGCGTAGGGCGTTACCATCTCGGGGACAATCACGCCAACCGTATTTGTTCGCCCATACTTCAGGTTTGTCGCAACAGGGTTGGGACGATAGCCCAACTCGTCGGCTGCGGCAAGCACACGATCTTTCGTCTCCTGACGAATGTTCTTGTCGTCGGTCAATGCTCGCGACACTGTCGAGACGGAGATTGTGAGGTGCTCTGCTATGTCTTTTATCGTAATACGTTTCATTCTAATTGTTCTGGTATGGTTAATGGACTTACCATAAATATTTTGCTCGCACTGCAAATATATAATTAATATTTGGATAAAAAAAGATCTATGGAAACGATTGCAGATTTTGGGAACGTTCTCGCAAACGTTCTCAACAAAATATATCTAGACAACTCTTTTATTCGGGAGGTGTAGGGTATATCTTTGCAATAGAGAACCGAACTAGAGAGACTTTTTTACATAAACTTAAAACTATAAAACTATGAAAACTTCATCGGTAAATTACAACAGATCTACAGTTACTGCGGGCATACTACACTTCGGTGTTGGTAACTTTCATCGTGCACATCTTGAGGCATATACAAACAAGCTACTCAGCGACACGGAGCAGGCGCAGTGGGGTATATGCGGTGCGATGCTTATGCCGCAGGACGAGACTCTATATCGCAAACTAAAGAGCCAAGATGGCTGCTACTCACTGACTGTATGTGGACGCGACGGCGTGAACGAGGTGGAGTGGATCGGATCGCTCGTAGAGTTGCTCTGGAGCGGCGAGGAGTTGGAGGCTATAATCGAGAAGGTGGCAGACCCTGCGATCAAGATAATCTCTCTAACTATCACCGAGGGTGGCTACAACATCGACACCCCTGCAGTAGATGGCGACCTCCACAAACCTGAGACGCCACAGAGTGTGTTTGGTGTAGTTGCGGAGGGTTTGCGTCGACGTATCGCTCGCGGTGCTGGTGCAATCACAATCCTCTCGTGCGACAATCTGCAGCACAACGGAGATACTTGCAAGAGGGTCTTTACATCATTCTTCCAGCGCCAGGACTCTGAGCTAGCGGCGTGGGTCGAGGCGAATGTTACATTCCCCAACTCGATGGTCGACAGAATCACCCCTGCCACAACTCCTGCTGACGTGGAGCGAATCAACGCTACACTCGACAAGGAGGATGCAGCACCTGTATATTGTGAGGACTACATCCAGTGGGTCGTGGAGGATAAATTCGCTGCAGGTAGACCTGCGTGGGAGAGCGTGGGGGTGGAGTTCACCGACGACGTTGCTCCATTCGAGAATATGAAGTTGTCGCTGCTCAATGCGTCGCACACACTGCTATCATACCCATCGTTCCTGAGCGGTTTCCGTAAGGTCGACGAGGCGATGCGCAACGAGACGATTATCAAGTTCGTCGCAGAGTTTATGGACTACGACGCCACACCATACGTGCCAGCGCCCAATAACACAGACCTCGTGCTCTACAAAAAGACACTCATCGAGCGCTTCGCAAACAGCGCGGTGAGCGATCAGATCAGCCGCCTTTGTGGCGACGGTGCATCGAAGTTCCCTGTCTACGTGATGCCTATCGCGAAGAAGATGATTGCTGGAGGCGACAATATGGTTCGCATAGCATACCTCATCGCCGCATATCGTCACTACCTAAAGTTCCGCAGCGACGACAACGGTGCTTCGTTCGAGCTCTTTGAGCCACAGATCCCCACTCCAATGCCTGAGGCCATCGTGAGCGACAACGCCATCGACTTCCTCGCGGCGACACCATTCGAAGGGGTAGAACTCGCAGCCAACAGCTCATTTGTCGAGCTATATCTCGGCTTCGTCGCGAAGATCGCCGCAGATGGTGCTATGGCAACGCTTCGTTCGTTCATCGAGTAACGGAGGGGGAGATGCTATGAAGAGCGAAAACAACTATGGACTAGCTCCATTCGCGATACTCACATTGATCTACTTCATCGTAGGATTCTTGACGACCGTAAATGGTCAGTTTCAAGCTCCGCTTCAGGTCGCTTTTCTCTCGCAGGTAGAGACACTGAAGAATACGTTGACAACACTCATTCCATTCTTCTTCTTCCTGGGCTATCTTCTGAATAGCTCGCGAGGAGGAGCCTGGATCGACCAGAACGGCTACAAATCGACCCTGATGAGGGCGTTGTACATAATGGTTGCAGCTCTCCTGTTCTACCTCGCTGCCTCGGCTATGGCGACATATATGGGAGATGCAGGTATGATGATTCAGGGTGATTACATACCCTACGGGTTCTTTGTTTTCTTGATCGGTTCGTTCCTTATGGGCACGGCGGCGGCGATTCTGCAGGTGGTGATTAACCCCTATGTTGCGTCGTACAATCTGCCAAATACTCAGCCCGTTCAGCGTATGAGTATTGTATGTGCGATCAACTCGTTTGGTACGACCATTGCACCTTTCTTCGTCACTGGGGTTCTCTTTGCTGGGGTCGCTATGGCGAGTGTAGAGTCGAGCCAGCTGCTTGTTCCATTTGCGTTGATGGCGGTTGCGATCGCTATTGTTGCAGCTGTGACAAACAAGATGCGTCTGCCCGACATCGAGGGTACATTTAGCTCGGGTGGTAGCACGGCGCAGCGCAGCATCTGGTCGTTCAAACACCTGCGATTGGGTGTGGTGGCGATATTCTTCTATGTGGGTGCTGAGGTGGCGATTGGCGTGAATGTAAACCTACACGCAATGGAGCTACTCGAAAGCGGTGATGGATTGACCCTCTTCGGACGCAATAATGTAGTGATCGGAGCCGTTGAATTGGGTATACCGGCACTCTTGGCGACACTCTACTGGGGTGGTCTTATGGTGGGACGTATCTTCTCGAGCTTCGTAAGCAACATTACCGAGAGGCAACAGCTCGTAACGACAGCCGTGGCTGCTATAATCCTCACCACGATCGCTATCCTGCTCAACAATATGTGGGTGTTGGTCGCCGTAGGACTATGCCACTCGATTATGTGGGGCGCAATCTTCACCCTCGCGGTGAAGGGGCTCGGTGAGTACACATCGAAGGCGTCGGGAGTATTTATGATGGGCGTCTTTGGAGGCGCAGTGTTTCCTCTGATACAGGGGGCTCTTGCCGACGTAGTGGGCTCGTGGCAGTGGACTTGGTTGATTATCATATTGTGTGAGTTGGTGATACTATACTATGCGATCTGGGGGTCGAAAGTTGAGGAGAATGATTTATTGTAAATAGTAAGATATAAAGAGATAAGGTTATGAAGAGTGGTTATATAGTAGGTATCGGCGAGTTGTTGTGGGACATCTTGCCAGACGGAAAGAAGATTGGCGGCGCACCAGGCAACTTTGCCTACCACGCCTCGCAGTTTGGATATAGCAGCGCAGTCGTTAGTGCCGTGGGCAGCGACAAGTTGGGCGACGAGATAGTCGAGAATATCGAGTCGAAGGGGCTTGCCGAGTATGTCGAGCGAGTATCATACCCCACAGGTAGTGTGCAGGTGACACTCGACGACAACGGAGTGCCGATCTACGACATAAAGGAGAATGTGGCGTGGGACAACATCCCATTCACCAAGAAGCTTGAGGAGTTAGCGAAAAATACTCTCGCTGTCACATTTGGTTCGTTGGCACAGCGCAATGTAGTGACGCGCGATACTATCGCGAAGTTCGTCGACGCAATGCCCAACGACACGGATAGATATAAGATCTTCGACATCAACCTTCGTCAGGGTTTCTACACTCGCGACACGATATGTAGGTCGATGGAGAGGTGTAATATCCTCAAAATCAACGACGAGGAGCTTGTCGCAGTGAGCCGAATGTTTGGTTATCCAGGTATCGACCTCCAGGATAAGTGTTGGATATTGTTGGCTAAGTATAACCTGAAGATGTTGATCCTCACCTGCGGTGTGAATGGTAGCTACGTATTTACGTCGGGCAACGTTTCGTTCGTCGCTACACCAAAGGTTGAGGTGGCAGATACGGTGGGTGCTGGCGATTCGTTTACAGCGACATTTATATCGTCGTTGCTGGCGGGGTCGAGCGTAAAGGATGCACATATGAAGGCGGTGAGAATATCTGCCTATATCTGTACACAGCACGGTGCGATGCCCGTCATACCCGAGAATTTGAAGTAGTTATTTAATATATATTGGTTAGTTGTTTTTTGTTTTTTCAAAGTAGGGGAGTGGTTACCCCGAATGATTACCGTCAGTGGTAATTAATTGTTAGTTGTTGGTAGAGACTCTCCGTAACGATTGTTGTTGGTCGGTGAGAGTCGGTGAGAGAGTGGTTCGGTAGAGAGTATCTTGGTGAGATTGATTGGTGATCAAACGGGTAGATGCTCTCTATGAACCACTCCTTATTTTTTTACCCATTACCCTGCGTATTGGTTAAAAATGTATAGTTGGCGACAGGTTGTTTTGAAATACGAATAAAAAGCCATATATTTGCATAATTTATGTTTTAGAGGTGGTGAAGTAGTGATTTTATAATTAGAGGAGGATAAATGTCAGAGGATAAAGATAGAGAGATTATAGAGGGTATCGGGGGGCAGGAGTACAAGTATGGCTTCACCTCGAATATCGACACAGAGATTATTGACAAGGGGCTCTCGGAGGAGGTCGTGAAGTTAATTTCGCATAAGAAGGGTGAGCCCGAGTGGATGACGGAACGTAGGCTGGAGGCGTATCGCTACTGGTTGACGCTCACACATCCTGAGTGGGCACACCTCGATATACCTGAGATAGATTTTCAGGCGATAAGCTACTACGCTGCGCCAAAACCAAAGAAGAAGCTAGAGTCGATGGATGAGGTCGACCCAGAGTTGAAACGTACGTTCGACAAGTTGGGTATTCCGCTTGAGGAGCAGATGGCGCTAGCAGGTGTTGCGGTCGACGCGGTGATGGATTCGGTGTCGGTCAAGACTACGTTTCGCGAGACGTTGGCAGAGAAGGGTATAATCTTCTGCTCGATCTCGGAGGCGTTGAAGGAGTTCCCTGAGTTGGTGAAGGAGCATTTGGGGAGCGTCGTTCCCTATCGCGACAACTACTACGCGGCACTCAATGCTGCGGTCTTTTCGGATGGGTCGTTCTGCTACATCCCGAAGGGTGTGAGGTGCCCGATGGAGTTGTCGACATATTTCCGTATCAACGCCAAGGGAACGGGGCAGTTCGAGAGGACGTTGATCGTAGCCGACGAGGGTTCGTATGTGAGCTACCTGGAGGGGTGCACAGCGCCTCAGCGAGATGAGAATCAGCTTCACGCTGCGGTCGTCGAGATAGTCGTTAAGGCTGGCGCGAGCGTCAAGTATTCGACTGTGCAGAATTGGTATCCAGGAGATAGAAACGGCGTGGGTGGAATCTACAACTTCGTGACGAAGAGAGGTGTCTGCCACCGCGACGCGAAGTTGTCGTGGACACAGGTCGAGACAGGATCTGCTGTGACGTGGAAGTATCCGAGCTGCATATTGCTCGGCGACGGTGCCATTGGCGAGTTCTACTCTGTGGCGATGACGAATAACTATCAGCAGGCGGATACAGGTACGAAGATGATACACATCGGGCGTAACACACGCTCCCACATCGTCTCGAAGGGTATCTCGGCAGGCAAGAGCCAGAACTCATACCGAGGATTGGTGAAGGTCGCAAAGGGGGCGGATAATTCACGCAACTACTCGCAGTGTGACTCGCTGCTCATCGGCGACAAGTGTGGAGCTCACACCTTCCCTGTCGTGGAGAACTACAATATGAGTTCGGTGTTGGAGCACGAGGCTACTACGTCGAAGATCTCGGAGGATCAGCTCTTCTACTGCAATCAGCGAGGTCTTTCGAACGAGGATGCGGTGGGTGTGATCGTCAACGGCTACGCCAAGGAGGTGTTGTCGAAGTTGCCGATGGAGTTTGCTGTTGAGGCGCAGAAGTTGTTGGCACTCTCGTTGGAGGGTAGTGTCGGTTAGTAGAATTTAAGAAAAAGTATATATATGTTAAGCGTAAAGAATCTATGCGCCACAGTGGGCGACAAGGAGATATTAAGGGGTATAAACCTAGAGGTGAAGGCTGGCGAGGTACACGCTATAATGGGACCCAACGGTTCGGGAAAGAGCACGCTTGCGAGTGTGTTGGCAGGCAATGCAAAGTTCACAGTGACAGGTGGCAGCGCAGAGTTTGAGGGCGAGGATCTGCTCTCTATGTCGATCGAGAATAGGGCGAGGGCAGGATTTTTCCTCGGCTTTCAGTACCCTGTCGAGATACCTGGTGTCTCGATGGCTAGCTTTATGAAGATCGCACTCAACGAGCATCGCAAGTATAGGGGCGAGGAGCCTCTCGGTTCGGGCGAGTTTTTGAGGCTTATGCGCGAGAAGGGTAAGATCGTGGAGCTCGACTCGAAGCTCACATCGCGCTCGGTAAATGAGGGTTTCTCGGGTGGTGAGAAGAAGAAGAACGAGATCTTCCAGATGGCGATGCTAGAGCCTAAGTTGGCGATACTCGACGAGACCGATAGTGGACTCGACATCGACGCACTCCGAATCGTTGCAACAGGTGTCACGAAGCTCAAAAGAGAGGATAATGCAACGGTGGTGATAACTCACTATCAGCGACTTCTTGACTACATTGTCCCCGACTTTGTGCACGTCCTCTACAAGGGACGCATCATCTACTCGGGCGATAAGTCGTTGGCGCTAAAGCTAGAGGAGGAGGGTTACGACTGGTTGATTTCTGACATTAAGGAGTAGTGGCGATGGTTGAATTACAAAAGTGTTTGGAGGCGTCGGAGGTGACTCTTCTGAAGAACCCTGAGTCGCAGT
Organism: Rikenellaceae bacterium; assembly: GCA_047178665.1. Taxonomy (GTDB): domain Bacteria; phylum Bacteroidota; class Bacteroidia; order Bacteroidales; family Rikenellaceae; genus Alistipes. Next base: position 18,760 of record JBCQTK010000040.1, read on the forward strand.
CGCTACGTGCGACCCAACTCGTCGTTCTTCGTAGCGAGGCGTCGGGCGATCTCACCATAGAGGTGGCTGCAGGCGAGAGGCTGGAGCTCGTGGAGCTACTCACAGAGGGGGGCGTCGGTGCAACGAAGATTGTGCTCGCAGAGTCGTCGAGCGTTAATGCAACGGTGATCCATACTAGTGAGTCGGAGCTTAGTTGCAGCGTAGAGCTCGACGGTAGAGGTGCGGAGGCGGAGGTCAACATTTTGCAGTTGGCGTCGGGCGAGAGTAGGGTAGTGAGCTCATTGCGACTCTCTCACAATGTGTCGGATTGTGTGTCGCGTTCGCTCTCGAAGTGTGTCGCAGCTGGCAATTCAAAGGGGATTTTCAACGGTATGGTCTACGTTGCACAGGATGCACAACGTACTGTCGCGGAGCAGAGTAGCCGCAACATATTGATCTCGCCAACAGCCTACATTAAGGCTGAGCCACAGCTAGAGATCTATGCCGACGACGTGAAGTGTACGCACGGCGCAACAGTCGGACAGATGAACGAGGAGGCGATATACTATATGATGCAGAGAGGATTGAGCGAGGAGCAAGCACGACGCCTACAGCTCGACGGATTTGTTGCGGAGGTGTCGCAGAGTTGCACAATAGAACCGCTGCGCGACGCTCTCACAGAGATGGTGAGGTGTCAGCTAGCGAAATTATAAAGCGAAAATAGAGAGGCGATGAAGAGAGGTTTAGAGCAGATAAGAGCCGACTTCCCGATACTAGATCGAGAGGTGTATGGCAAGCCACTTACATATTTGGATAGCGGTGCGACGGCGCAGAAGCCTCGATGTGTGATAGATCGTGTAAATCAGCTCCACACAGAGCTCAACGCCAACATACACCGCGGCGTTCACTATCTCTCGCAGGAGACTACGGCGCTCTACGAGGAGGCTCGCGAGGCGGTGCGCGCTCACATCGGCGCGGAGCATAAGGAGGAGATAATATTCACGGCAGGTGCGACGGCGTCGATCAACACTGTGGCGTATAGCTGGGGCGAGGCTAACATTTCGGAGGGCGACAACCTAATCGTCTCGGAGATGGAGCACCACTCCAACATAGTTCCGTGGCAGCTAATTGCTAATCGACGAGGCGCAGAGCTACGTGTGTTGCCGTTCGACGACGAGGGTCGGCTGATGGTTGAGAGGTTGGATCTGCTGATAGATGAGCGGACAAAGCTAATCGCGGTGACACAGGCGTCGAACACTCTGGGCACACGCCCTGATCTGGAGACGATAGTGAAGAAGGCTCGCGAGGCAGGTGTGGTGACGATGGTGGATGGTTGCCAGGGTGTTGTTCACGGTGGGGTAGATGTGGCAAAGTTGGGGTGCGACTTCTACGCATTCTCAGGACACAAGCTATATGCCCCGACAGGAATTGGTGTGCTCTATGGCAGGCGCGATATATTGGCGCAGATGCCCCCATTTTTGGGTGGTGGCGATATGGTCGACCGCGTCTCGTTCGAGAGGACTACATATGCGCCACTGCCACTGCGGTTTGAGGCAGGTACGGCAAACTACATAGGTGCAATCGGTTTGGCGGAGGCTATACGCTACGTTGAGCAGTTCGACGCAGCGCAGATCGAGAGCTACGAACAGGAGCTACTTGCTGCGATGACGAGCGGACTCAAGAGCATCGAGGGGTTGAGAATATATGGCAGTCAGAGCAATAAATGTGGAATAGCCTCGTTTAACGTGGAGGGTGTTCACCCCTACGACCTGGGGATGATACTCGACAAGTTGGGTATAGCGATCCGAACAGGTCAGCACTGCGCAGAGCCGACGATGGCTCACTTCGGCGTGAAGGGTATGTGCCGTGCGTCGTTGGGAATATATAATACGATGGAGGATATTGATCGCCTCATTGCAGGTGTCGATCGTGCCGTCAAAATGTTGAGATAAACTACTATGTTAATTGTACTCGAAGGGTTAGATGGAGCAGGTAAGTCAACCCAGATCAAGCACCTGCGTGATATGTTTGCCCAGATGGGTATCGAGAGTGAATATCTTCACTTTCCACGCTTCGAAGCACCCATATATGGCGACCTGATCGCTAAGTTTTTACGTGGTGAGCTAGGGGGACTAAACGATGTCAACCCCTATTTGGTGGCACTCCTATATGCTGGTGATCGAGCCGACGCTGCCGCGATGTTGCGAGGTTGGATGGAGAGCGGTAGGGCCACCACG
>JBCQTK010000041.1:0-20567 GCA_047178665.1 Rikenellaceae bacterium
TTAGGGAACAACTTATGATAGAGATTGTTAAACTCTGTGGAGGAGACCCTAGCTTGTTCTTTGGATAAGGAGGGGGTTCTTCCGAACACTCCTACCCGCGCGGCGCAAGCGCAGACCCCGACCGACCCCGACCAACACGCACAAAAAAAGAGGCGACCCCAAAGGATCGCCTCGATACGACAGCTATATTAGCTTATGCCTTGAAACCCTTACCTATTCCGAGGAAGTCGCTAGCTACGAGTGCTGCGCCACCGATCAAACCACCGTCTACGTTCTCCTTTGCGAAGATCTCGGCTGCGTTTGATGGCTTGCAAGATCCACCGTAGAGGATAGCTGTGTCGGCAGCTGCTGCGCCGAACTTCGATGCAAGTACCTCGCGGATGTATGCGTGAATCTCCTCAGCCTGCTCTGCAGATGCTGTGAGACCTGTTCCGATTGCCCAAACTGGCTCGTATGCGATAACGAGTGTAGAGAACTGCTCCTCAGTAAGGTTGAATACAACCTCCTCGATCTGTGCCTTCACGACGTCGAAGTAAGTACCGTTCTCACGCTCCTCCTTAACCTCACCTACGCAGTAGATTGGTGTAAGTCCGTTTGCGTAAACCTGAGCGATCTTCTTGTTCAATGTCTCAGATGTCTCGCCGTAGTACTCGCGACGCTCTGAGTGACCCAAGATAACATACTCAACACCCATTGAAGCCAACATCTCTGCAGAGATCTCGCCTGTGTAAGCACCCTTAGACTCTGCGGCGCAGTTCTGAGCACCAACAGCGATTGGCGAACCCTTAACAACCTCGAGTACACCAGCGATGTGTGTGAATGGAGGACATACGATGAAGCTTACGCAGTCGCAAACCTCGCCCATACCTGCTACAACGCCCTTTGCGAGCTCTACACCCTCTGATGGAAGTGTGTTCATCTTCCAGTTTCCTGCTACGATTTTCTTTCTCATTTTCTCTCTTTTTTTTGTTTTAATATAAGTAAATACTCCTATTCTGTAAAATATCCATATGTGCAACACCGCCAACATAACGATGTAGACTTCGCGCGGCAGATAGCCCCACTTCGACGCCAACATCGCACCGAGCACTGCGCAGCTATAGAGCGTGCTCGCAATTCGGCGATAGATTACTCCTCGCTTGAGCACCACCTCTCAACGTCCGCCATAGCTGGCGCCTTGAGCCCCAACTTATTCTTCTTGTTGAATCCGCAGAGCTCGTTGAAGAACTTAGCGTAGGCAAGTTTCTTGAGCGACTCGACAGTGATGTAACCCATCTTCTGGATCGGCTCAACCCACTCCTCGGGCACTCCAATCGCCGTGTAGGCCTCGACTGGGTCATTCACCACACGCTTCTCGGGGCGCATCTGTGGGAAGAACAGTACATCCTGAATAGATGGCTGGTTGGTCATAAACATCGTCAGGCGATCGATTCCTATTCCCATACCCGAACAGGGGGGCATACCATACTCCAACGCCCTCACGAAGTCCATATCAATAAACATAGCCTCGTCGTCGCCCTTCTCGCTCAGCGCCAACTGATCCTGGAATCGAGACAACTGGTCGATGGGGTCGTTGAGCTCCGAGTAGGCGTTGCACAACTCCTTGCCGTTGACGAATAGCTCGAAGCGCTCCGTGAGATCGGGGTTTTCGCGGTGACGCTTACATAGAGGCGACATCTCGCTTGGGTAGTCGGTGATGAATGTGGGCTGTATAAGCTCCTCCTCGCAATATTGACCGAAGATTGCGTCGATCAACTTTCCCTTGCCGAAGGTCTCGTCTACCTCAACGTTGAGCTCCTTGCACGCCGCGCGAAGCTCATCCTCGCTCTTGCCCGTGATGTCGAACCCTGTCTTTTCGCGAATGGCGGCGGTCATCGAGAGGCGGCGGAATGGCGCCTTGAACGAGATCTCGCGATCGCCAATCGTAACAGTCGTAGAGTCGTTGGTTGCGATCGCTACCCTCTCCAACATCCGCTCGGTGAACTCCATCATCCACAAATAATCTTTGTAGGCTACATATATCTCCATCACCGTAAACTCTGGGTTGTGAGTTCTGTCCATACCCTCGTTGCGGAAATCCTTGCCGAACTCGTAGACGCCATCGAACCCTCCGACGATCAACCTCTTCAGATATAGCTCGTTGGCAATACGTAGATAGAGCTCCGTGTCGAGCGAGTTGTGGTGTGTGATGAACGGACGTGCCGACGCACCGCCAGGGATAGGCTGCAGGATTGGTGTCTCCACTTCTAGATAACCGTTGGCGTTGAAGAACTCGCGCATTGTAGAGATGATCTTCGCCCTCTTCACAAATACGTCGCGCACCTGCGGATTAACCGCCAAGTCGACATATCGTTGACGATACCTCGCCTCGGGGTCGGTGAATGCGTCGAACGTCTTGCCATCCTTCTCCTTCACTACAGGTAGTGGGCGGATCGACTTGCTCAGCACAGTGAACTTGTTGCAGTGCACAGAGAGCTCGCCCGAGTTGGTGTGGAACGCAAATCCCTCGACACCAACGAAGTCGCCGATGTCCAACAACTTCTTGAACACTGTGTTATACAGCGACTTATCCTCTCCCTCGCAGATGTCGTCGCGGCGGATATATATCTGGATACGTCCCGTGTGATCCTGTATCTCGAAGAATGCAGCAGAGCCCATTATTCGACGGCTCATAATGCGTCCTGCGACCGTAATGTCCTGGAAATTACCCACCTCAGGAGAGTACTCCGCCTGAATTGCGGCAGCTGTTGCGCTCACCTCGTAGCGTGCAGCTGGGTATGGCTCGATCCCTGCTGCTCGTAGCGCATCGAGTGATTGGCGTCTCTGAATCTCTTGTTCGCTCAATGATTGGCTCATTATCCTCTTGTTAAATTTGTCGTTATACTATAGGGAAGTTCTACTCCTCCCCCCTCAATTACGTTTAAGTTTCACCCCACTTTCGCAAAACCAAAGATGGGCAATTATAGGCTGAAAATTAAAATTCGGGAGATACTAACCCCTCCCCTATATATTATCTCCACAAAGGTATGAAAAAAGTTGTGATTTGGCTATCTCTTACCCCACTTTTTTCGCACCTCGGGCGATCTTTTTTTGCTATTTCCTCCGCGGCTATCCCCCCTCTGCGGTGCGAAGAAGTAACTCTTCTGTCGAAGTTTATCATCCTGCGAGCGAGCTACATATACCTCCCTGCCAGTGTAGGGGTCGCGTCCCGTGTAGAACATAACCGACGATAGCGTCATCGGCGTGGGGGTCAGATCCTGCACCTGCTCTAGCGTAAAGTGCATTCCGCGAACCACCCTCTTCGCCAACTCCGCCATATCGCGCTCCGTGCAACCAGGGTGCGACGAGATGAAGTAGGGGATGAGCTGATAGGGAAGATCTGCCTCCCTACATATCCTACGAAAGTCGCTATGTAGATGCTCGAAGGAGCTGAACGGAGGTTTACGCATAAGGTTGAGCACCCCATCCTCGGTGTGCTCTGGCGCAACTTTGAGTCGCCCCGATGTGTGGTGTCGCACCACCCGCTCCAGATATGGCGAGTCGTCGAATAGGTCGTAGCGAATGCCGCTGCCGATGTAGGCGCGTTTGATGCCGCTCACGGCGCGGATTTTGTCGTACAGCTTCAGGAGTGGGCGATGGTCGTTGTTGAGATTTTTGCAGGGCGCAGGGTGGAGGCAGCTTGGGCGGTGACACCTCTCGCAGATCTTCGTGTCGCGTCCACCCATACCCCACATATTCGCCGAGGGTCCACCGACATCGGATAGGTTGCCTCTGAAACCATCCATTTCGCACACTCGTCGCACCTCTTTGAGGATCGAACCCTCTGAGCGTGAGGCGATAAACTTACCCTGATGTGCCGAGATCGTACAGAACGAGCAGCCACCAAAACAGCCTCTATGCAGATTTACCGAGAACTTAATCATCTCCCACGCAGGGATCTCGCCCTTGCCTCGATACTTAGGGTGCGGCGCACGCTCATACGGAAGATCGAACGAACTATCTATCTCGCTCGTTGTCAAACACCTACGCGGCGGATTGACCACTACGAACCGATCCCCCACACCCTCGACAATCCACTTCTCGGGGTTCATCGCATTGCTCTCGTGCTCCACTATCGTGAAGTTCTGGGCAAATGCATCCTTGCTCCTCTCGCACTCCTCGAACGAGCTGAGGCGCAGGGTTTTCGAGGGGTCTAACCTCTCGACATAGTCGCTGTCGGCGATATAGCACAACTGCTCAATCTTGCGCAACAGATTCATATTGAAGCCATTAGAGAGTGCTGCTGCGACCTTCTCCATCACCCCCTCTCCCATACCGTAGCACAAGATGTCGGCGCCACTCTCCACCAACATAGAGGGTTTAAGCGAGTCGCTCCAGTAGTCGTAGTGCGTCACACGACGCAGCGACGCCTCGATTCCACCCACCACCACAGGGGTGTTGGGGAAGAGTCGTTTCAATATCTGCGAGTAGATTGTAGCGGCGTGGTCGGGGCGGAAACCAGCTTTGCCGCCTGGGGTGTAGGCGTCGTTCGAACGCAGGCGCTTGTTGGCGGTGTAGTGGTTCACCATCGAATCCATCGCGCCCGCCGTGACACCGAAAAAGAGGCGTGGCGCACCCAGCTTCGTGAAGTCGCGCAGGTCATCGCGCCAGTTGGGCTGCGGCACGATCGCCACACGATACCCCTTTGCCTCCAGCAGACGCGCAATCACAGCCGCACCGAACGCAGGGTGATCGATATAGGCGTCGCCCGTGAAAAGAATCACGTCGATCGAGTCCCACCCAAGGGTGCGAACCTCCTTTATGGTTGTTGGAAAAAACACTTATTTATCTCTTCTTATTTTGTACTACATCGCTCATACCAAGAGCCTTAACATCATCCATATCAAGCAACAACGGCAGATGCTCCAGATCCGACCGCAGTATCTTATGCGTCCTAAATAGCGCCTCGAACAACCACGCCACAACATCGCTATTGAGCCTCTCCACTATCTCCTCGCAGCTCAGCGCAAAGCCCTCGTTGGGGATGAAGCCGTTGGCGCTGTTGAGTATGTAGCGCTGCTCGGGGTCGTAACAAAAGATCGGGCGCGAGGCGATAAACCTATAGATAATCTTCTCGCGTGCAAGGTAGAAATCTTCGCTCGCAACTTGCTGATACAGCGACAGATCACTGGGTATATAGGTGTCGCAGGGAGCTATTCCGTCGAGCTTTATGTTGTAGCCCCTAACCACGCCTATGTCGCCCTTTCGACGATCCGAGTGACAGTACTTCGCATTGTTGCCCGTAACTATCCCCATCCCCCAGGTCGCAGCTTCGTGGAGCGTAACGTGCGGCTTCGCAAATATCTCCTCCACCGTCGCTGCGCCCTCCGCCGAGAGCCACATATTTATTATGCTCTTAGGGTTTTTGCGAAACGACTCTAGCGTGCGTCGATCTGTCTGACCCTCGAAGCTACACTCCGCCCACTGGCGCTGCGTCGACTTGCGGTTAGTTAGCGTAATTGACTCCGCTCTCGTCATAAGCCCCTTGAACGCTTTGCCATAGTCTCGCAGGTGAGTTATCTTCAGCCCTAACAGCTTGCGTCGCGCATCCTCAAAACCTCCGATATTGAAGAATGCATCGGGCAACAATATCGTCATCTGCCCCCCTTTTCGGAGCGTTGTCAAAACAGCGAACAACATTAGAGTAGCTGTATCAGATGAGTGCCCAGCCGAATATTTTGTCGTTAATTCACCTCTGTAGCTAGCCTCCACAACACCGCCCCACGGTGGGTTGGTCGCTACAATGTCGAAACTATCTATCAACTTTGGGGCGACACTCCAAAAGTCTGCCACCACTATGTTATTTGTCGCATCGAACCCTGTCATCTCGCGCACTCTCTCCCGAGCAATCGCGACCGCCTTAGCGTCTTTGTCGTACCCAAATATATTCTCCGCCTTGACCCCTCGCTCTATAGCTCCAATCAGGAAGTTGCCCGCTCCACAACAGGGATCGCAGAGCCTCTCGCAACCCTCGATCGTCACCGTCGACAGCATATTCGCGACAATATCGGCAGGGGTGTAGTAGATCCCCTCGGCACGTCGCACCTCTCTCTCAAGTGACTCCTCGTAGCTATGGGCGCGGTGACTCATCGGCTAAACTATCTCTCGGGGTTGAAAAATGCAGGGTCGTACTCGCTTGCTGCCTCCTCCGCCTTTTGAGCCTGGTGGCGTGTCTGCTCCATTGCGCGCGTGAGCTTGGCTATACGAGCGATCTCCTCCTCCTCTTCGCGCTCCTCTGCAGCCTGCAGCCTCTCCGCCGCAAGACGATTGTTGGAGTAGCTCTCCCACTTCTGTATTAGCGCCACAAAGTCGTCTGGCATATCGCACTCGAAGTGCATCTGCTCGCGTGTGGTGGGGTGTTCGAACCCTAACGACTTGGCGTGGAGCGCGTGGCGAGGCATCATCGCGAAGCAGTTTTCGACAAATTGCTTATACTTCGAGAATGTCGTACCCTTGATGATCTTGTCGCCTCCGTATCGTTCGTCGTTGAAGAGCGGATGACCCTTCCACGCCATATGTACACGTATCTGGTGGGTGCGCCCCGTCTCCAAATGACACTCGACAAGTGTCACATAGCCAAAGCGTTGCAGCACTCGGTAGTGCGTCACAGCGTGCTTGCCGTCCGAACCATCTTCGAACACAAACATCTTCAATCTATCCTTAACCGAACGACCAATGTTGCCCGTAATCGTCCCCTCGTCCTCGACCACATTGCCCCACACCAACCCAATGTAGCGGCGGCGCGTGGTGTGGTTAAAGAACTGCTTGGCGAGATGCGTGTGCACCCTCTCATTCTTCGCTATGACCAGCAGACCCGAGGTGTTCTTGTCGATGCGGTGCACCAATCCAGCCCTCATATCTGCATCCTCGACGAGCTCCAACCCCTGCAGATGGTGGGTCAATGCGTTAACCAACGTGCCGCGGTAGTTGCCGTGACCAGGGTGGACAACCATTCCTGCCACCTTGTTGACCAACAGCAGATCGTCATCCTCGTAGGGTATTTCGAGCGGTATATCCTCCGCAATTATCTCGTTCTGATACTTCGGACGCCCCATAACGATCGTCACAATGTCGCCTGGGCGCACCTTGTAGCTCGCCTTCTGAGCCACACCATTCACCAATAGCTGCCCCTCATCGGCTGCAGCCTGTATCTTGCTGCGCGAGGAGTTTCGCATATTGATTGCCAGGTACTTATCTAGCCTCAACGGCGACTGCCCACTATCCACATCAAAGCGGAAGTGCTCATATAGTTCGCCCGTACCCCCTTCGGCCGTAGCGTCTGCCGACCCAGCCTCTGTAGATTGATCGTCGAGTTCGTCGAACTCCTCTTCGTATATGTTGCTCTCTATCAAAATTGTATAATATGTAATGTACGTTAGTTAAAAAGATCCTCGAAGTCGACCCTCTCCGCTCGTGGGCGTTGCGGTGCGACCTCCGTCGTGTCTGGAGCAATTAACGAGAGCGAGTCGAGCATCGCCTGCTCCATCTCCTCCATCTCGGCGCGCAACTTCAGCACCTCCTCCTTCTCCTTGAAGTATTGTGTCACTTTGTCCTGATCGAGCGAGAGCTTAAACGAGATCTCGCGTCCAAGTTTGAGCAAGCTGTCGGCAGGGAAACTCTGCTCCACTACGACCGCTAACTTACTGTCGCTCTCGCTGATACCATCCTCATACTTCACTGCTTTCACGTTAAGTCCTGCGCTCCACAATGCACTCTTTGCGACGTGGATCGAGCTGCCGATAAGCAGCGGCATCACCGTCTGCTCCTGCTCCTCACTAGCTCCGACCGTCAGCGTAACGCCCGATCCGACAGGTGCGCGGAGAGCGCTCGTCGCCGTCACATCTGCGCCTCGGTAGCTCTGTGAGAGGATGTAGTTTGTCGCCAGATCGCGCTGATAGTCGAGTCGCTCGATGGTGAGACCTGCCACCTCCAACATATTCTTCGCCTGTCTGAGCGAGCGACCTGCCACATATGGTATATCGACCATCTTCAGTTGCGTCGCGTTGATCGTCACATATATAGTACGTCCTGGCTTCACGATCGTCCCCTCCTCGGGCAGCTGATCGAGGATCGTACCGCGCTCAACCGTTGGGGCGTAGAGCGAGTCGTTGATTACGAGTTTCAGGTCGTGGCTCTCGACAGCCCTCTCCGCCTCCTCGATGGTGAGGGTGTGGATGTTGGGCACAGTCCGACGAATGCCGTGACGTGTTGAGGACTGGAGCAAAAAGTGCACCGCAACAGCTGCTATCAGCCCGAGAATCAGAATGATAGCACCATTGATTGCTAGGCGCAACACAAACGAACCGAGCGTAATATCTCTACCACGCTTCTCCTTGTCGCCGCGCTTTGCCCCTGCCTTGGCTCTGCTCCTTTTGGGTTTCTGCCCCTCTTCTACTTTAGCCATACTTAATTGTGTTATCTTGAAATTACATTGTAGTGTGTGTCGCGCTCCATAGCCCTCATACCTGCGCGCTGCGCCATCGCCTCGATCTCACCGATTGTCATCTGCGGGCGCTTATCCTCCGCACCAGCCATTGAGTATATCTTCGTCGAGTCGTCGATTGTACCATCTACGTCGTCGGCGCCAAACGCTAGCGCCATCTCTGTAGTCGCCTTGCCATACATCACCCAGTACGCTTTGAGGTGGGGGATGTTGTCGAGAAAGAGACGGCTCACCGCCATCATCCTCATATCCTCCACCACCGAGACCTCACCCAGGTGCGACATCTCGTTGTGCGAGCTGCGGAATTTGAGGGGAATGAAGGCGTCGAAACCTCCGCTCCTATCCTGCTGTGTGCGTAGGCGCGAGAGGTGATCTATCCTCGATTCTAGCGACTCTATATGTCCGTAGAGGATCGTCGAATTGGTATTTATGCCCAACTTGTGGGCTGTGTCGTGCACCTCCAACCACTCCTCAGCCGTGCCCTTCTCGGGACAGATCTTAGTACGAACCTCGGGATCGAAGATCTCGGCTCCACCGCCAGGGATCGCACTCATACCTGCATCTTGCAGCATCTTCAAACCCTGAACCAACGACAATTTCGCCTCCTTTATCATCACCGACAACTCAACTGCCGTGTATGCCTTAATCGCGACGCCTGGGAGTATATCGCGTATTTTTGACGTTAGTTCAATAAAGAAATACAGATTGTGACGAGGGTGTACACCACCGACAATATGCACCTCGGTGACAGCCGAACCAACATACCTTTTTGCTGTTTGTTCAATCTCCTCTATCGAGTAGTCCCACGCCTCGGGGCTATGTGCCTCGCGACGATATGAGCAGAACCGACACTTGAATCGACAGATGTTGGTCGGCTCGATGTGGAAGTTGCGGTTGTAGTAGACGACATCGCCACTAAACGCCCTCTTGCGCTCAGTAGCCAACTTCGACAGCAACCACAGCGGCGCCTCTCGATAGAGCAGAGCCGCCTCGACCTCGCTGATTCTCTCGCGCGCACTGCACTTTGCAGCGATCTCCGCAATATGTTGTGGTAGGCTCTCCATACTCTATTTCGGGGCTTTGTAGTAACAGTATATACCGATCAGCAGGTAGAGCGCATTGGGGCTCCACACAGCTACGTCGGGCGGAAGCGCACCTCCCTTTGCGAACTCCTCGGCGAAGCGGTTGAAGAGGATGTAGGAGAAGCAGAGCGCCACACCGATACCGATGTGAAGTCCTGTTCCGCCCCTCACCTTTCGGCTCGATAGCGATACGCCAATCAGCGTCAAGATGAATGTACCGATTGGGTATGCGTAACGCGTATGTTTCGCCACCTCGATTATAGTGATCGAGTCCGACGCCTTCTCGCGCTGCTGGTCGAGGAAGCGATAGAGCTCCCCGATCTTCATTGTCTTGAGAAAATCCTCAATTCGCGCCAACTCCGTCCTCTCTAGGTTGATGAGCGTGTCGAGGTTACGATGTTGCATAAAGATCTCGCCCAACTCCTCGTCGCGGAAGTTACGCGTGGTGTATCTCTCTGCTTTCCAGCGCCCTGTGAGGGTGTCGATGCTGGCACTTGTCGCCTCCAAAGACTCCACTAGACGCCCATTGTCGTATTTGTCGAGCGAGAAGAATGTCGCGCGACCAGAGTGCTGATACCCCCTCAGATAGATGAAAACCCCGGGTTCAACCTGTCTATATATGTGTCTGTCGTAGTCGCCACTTGTCACCTGGTCAATATACATTGCGTCGAACTCCACCACCGTACGCTGCGACACAGGGATGATCCATAAATTGAGCGCCAACGAGAGCGACGAGATGATGAGCGCACCGAGAAAATATGGCCACATAAGACGCCTAAAGCTCATTCCTCCCGACAACATTGCGATAATCTCGGTCTGATACGCCAGCTTTGAGGTGAAGAAAATTGTCGCAATAAAGGCGAAGAGACCGCTAAACTGGTTGACAAACGAGGGTATGAAGTTGAGATAGTAGTCGAACACGATGGCGTCGAACGGCGCATTCGTCTCCGTGAAGTCGTCGACCTTCTCCGCATAGTCAAATATCACCACGATGATAATAATCATTGCGTTGGCGAAGAAGTATGTCGAGAGGAACTTCTTCAATATGTAGCGATCGAGGATCTTTAGCCCTGGGAATCTCATTGCTCTATTTTGGTTTTCGTTTTGCTGTTACAATCGTCTACAAGTATGTTACAATCTGCGTGCGAGCTGCACCACCATTCGCTCCTTCCACTCCTTGAAGTCGCCCGCCACGATATGTTCGCGCGCCGCCGTCACAAGGCTCAGATAGAAGGCTATGTTGTGGAGCGAGGCGATCTGTGCCGCCAACATCTCGCGGCATACGACGAGGTGATGGAGGTAGGACTTGGTATATTTGCGCGAAGCGAAGGAGTTGCTCTGCTCGTCGATTGGCGAGAAGTCGAGCTCCCACTTTTTGTTGCGTATGTTAATCACACCCTCCCACGTGAAGAGCTGCCCATTGCGACCGTTGCGCGTCGGCATCACGCAGTCGAACATATCGACCCCACGATCTATCGCCTCCAGAATGTTGATCGGCGTACCGACACCCATCAAGTAGCGCGGTTTATCCTCGGGCAATATTGCGTTGCACACCTCGATCATCTCGTACATCACAGGTGCAGGCTCGCCCACAGCCAAACCACCGATCGCATATCCGTCGGCGTCATACTGCTGCACGCTCTCCGCCGCCTGCGCCCTGAGGTCGGGGTATGCGCACCCCTGCACAATGGGGAAGAGCGACTGCGCGTGGTCATACTTCGGTTCACTCTTAGCAAACTGATTGAAGCAACGATCGAGCCACCTCTGCGTCAGTGCCAACGACTTAGCCGCATAGTCGCGCGGAGCATCGCCTGGAGGGCACTCGTCGAACGCCATCATAATGTCGGCGCCGATAGTTCGCTGCGTGTCGATCACACTTTCGGGCGTGAAGAGATGGCGCGAACCATCAATGTGTGACTGAAACTGACACCCCTCCTCCTTGAGCTTGCGGCACCCAGAGAGCGAAAAGACCTGAAATCCACCACTGTCGGTGAGCATCGGTTTGTCCCACCCCGAGAAGCGGTGTACACCGCCTGCAGCCTCGATTATCTCCATACCAGGGCGGAGGTAGAGGTGGTAGGTGTTGGCAAGGATTATCTGCGCCTGCGCCTCCTGCTCGACGTCACGGTGGAAGATTCCCTTCATCGCAGCTGCCGTACCGACAGGCATAAATATAGGGGTCAGCACCTCTCCGTGGTCGGTTGTGAATCGACCTGCGCGCGCCTTCGACGAGGGAGCTTTATGTTGTAGAGTGAATTTCATTCAGTTTTTCGTGTATGTACATATAACACGCAAAGATAGCAATTTTATTTTAGATTCACGTCCTTTTTGCCACAAGAAAATAGGGGGCTTCGTCCCTTTTACCTATATTGCGAATGTTAAGGATTTGCAATATTGCATATTATAGATTGAGTCTGCGAGGATGGTGTCACCAATGATGTTACATCCTGTATTTACGCACGGCAATTATAGGGATGTCAACCGTCGGCTGACACAAAAAGGATAAGGTATAGAGCGCTGAAAGTTCACTTTCATAAAGCTCTACACCTTATCCTTTTTATAGTGCGAAGCACCACTATAATTGCCGCGACAAAAAACAAATGCAAGCTAGCTTGCCGCGCGACGATCGTTACGACTCAGGCTCGAACATATCCTTACCCAATCCGCACACTGGACATACCCAATCGTCTGGAATATCCTCAAATGCTGTTCCTGGAGCGATTCCTCCATCTTCGTCGCCCACCTCGGGGTCGTAAATGTAGCCACAAGGCTCACAAATGTACTTTTTCATACTCTTATTGTTTATTGTTAAACTTAGTTTATCTATCTGCTAAAATGTCGCCAAACTCTGATAACATCGACGACAATCGCTTAAATTTCGGTAACAACTCGTCGTAGCGACGTTTTGTCTCGGGGTCGGGCTGGTATGTAGCCTCCACATTGTGCTGCGACTCGATCCTCTCGAAGTCGCTCCACAACCCTGCGCCAACTGCCGCGAGAGCCGCTGCACCCAACGATGCGCACTCCTGGTCGACCGAACTCTTCACAACCTCCAATCCGTAGATGTTGGCGAAGAGCTCCATCCAGTAGGCGCTCTTTGCACCGCCGCCAACCATTAGCATCGAGCTCTGCTGACCACTCTCGCGCATCAACTCGTCGAGTGCAATGCGAAGATTGAGGGCTATTCCCTCCAACGTAGCACGCATAACGTCTCGTCTGTCGTGCGACAAGTTGAGTCCCACAAATCCGCCGCATATATTGGCGCTCTGCTCCAGCATCGAGCCACCAGCAAGGCTAGGGTTGAAGATGAGCCCGTTTGCTCCGACCTTCGACTCGCTAGCCATCTGCGCCAGCTGACGATACTTCTCATCGCCCTGAAGATCGGTGTAGAGGTTGTCGAGCACCCAACTCAGCGACGTACCTGCCGAGAAGATGCAGGTCGCCGAGGCGTACATACTCTTCACCACGTGGGCAAACACATATGGCTTTGTCTCGAAGTTAACCACAGGCGACGACGACGAGAGCGCAATCCACGCCGACGAACCGAGCGACGTATAGAGATGTCCATCCCTAAATCCGCCTGCTCCAAGCGCCATACAGGAGTTGTCGACACCTCCGCAGATCACCTTCACACCTAGCGGCAGCCCCGTCTGCGCGGCAGCCTCCGCAGTGATAGTACCTACTACATCTGTTGCCTCAATTATCTCGGGCAGGATCGAGCTATCTATCCCCGACGCCTCGACATACTCCGAGCAGTAGCCCCTATTCGCCAACGAGTAGACACCGCTACCCGACGCATAGGAGTGGTCGGTGACTCGACGCCCCGTAAACAAGAAGTTGCAGTAGTCCTTTGTGCCGAGTATGCAATCTACATTTGCGAACGCCTCGGCGCAGTGGCGTCGATACCACATAATCTTAAATATAGAGTAGCACTCCGCAGGGAATCCGCTACCTGTAGCCATATACCACGAGCGATAATCTACCCTCTCGAAGAACTCCTGAGCCTCCTGCTGTGCGCGCTTGTCCGACCAGATCGGTGTCTGCTCAACTAGCAAACTGCCCTCCTTGTCGATCGGCACAACGCCGAGGCTGTGACCCGATATGGCGAGCGAGACGATCTGTGCGGGGTCGACCTTTGTGCTATCGAGCAATCTCTTTGTCGACGCCACTATCGCGCTCCACCAGTCGGCTGGTGCCTGCTCCTGGATGTGAGCCGAGAGGTTGTGGGTGGGATAGCTCTCAAACTCAAACCCCAACAGTGCACCACTATCCGAAAACAGAGACGCCTTTAGCCCCCCTGTTCCCAAATCGTATGCAATGATCTTGCTGCTACTCATCGCAGCTATCTATAATGCTCAACACCGACTTGTAGCCGATACCGAAACGAGCAACACCCAACTCATACATCGCCTTGAGAGTCTCCAAGTCGCGAACACCGCCCGCAACCTTTAGCTTAATTGTGTCGCCCACAGTCTGCTTGATCAACTTTACGTGGTCGAGCGTCGTAGAGCCCATCCAGCCCGTACCAGTCTTTACGTAGTCTGCACCACCCTCGACTACGAGCTTCGACGCCTTGACAATCTCCTCGTCGCTGAGCAACGCAACCTCGATGATAACCTTTAGCGGAAGCGGAGCAACTGTAGCCTTGATCGCTTTGATCTCGCTCACAATATCCTCATACATACCCGACTTTAGCTTACCCACGTTGATTACCATATCTACCTCGGTGCACCCCTTCGACTTCATCTGTGCAGCCTGGAAAATCTTCGTCTCGACAGTTTCAGCACCCGACGGGAACCCTACAACACCTCCGATGTTGATCGAGTCGTATCCCTTCATCTGCTCCACTACGTAGTCGACGAAGCAGGGCATCGCAAAGACGCATATCAAGTTATTCTTCTTCGCTGCGTCGATCACCTCATTGACATCCGAAATTGACGACTCAGTCTTTACTGCGCTAATATCAATGAGGCGCGCAACCTCGCTCTTTGTGTAGTTCATCTTCTTTTTACTATATTTGGTTTAATTTTGGTCTCTCTTTTTATCACTCCCACACAACCTATATCGAGGTGTAGCCACCATCCACAACTAGGTCTGTGCCAGTCGCATAGCTCGAAGCGTCGCTCGCCAAGAATACGTAGGCTCCGACCAAGTCGTCGGGTGTACCCAACCTGTCGGCAGGTATATCCTTCAACCACAATGGGTGCATCTCCTTCATCTCAGCAACAAGCTCTGTGCCGATATACCCTGGGCTCACGCAGTTGACGCGGATTCCATACTTCGCCCACTCCACAGCCAACGACTTAGTGAGTAGGATAACTCCACCCTTCGAGGCGCAGTAGTTTGCGATGGTCTGCGGACGGTTGATGACGTGTCCCGACATCGACGCCGTATTGATGATCGACCCCTTCGTGCCGCGCTTTATCATAAGTTGCGCCGCCGCCTGAGCCGTCAGAAACACTCCATTGAGATTTACGTCGACAACCTTCTTGAACGCTGCGCCCGAGATCTCCTCTGCCGGCACAACGTTGGCGATACCTGCGTTGTTGACTGCGAAGTCGATGCGGGCGAAATCGGCTGCATACTTCTCGATCATAGCCTGCACGCTCTGCTCCGAGGTGACATCGCACTCATATGCTACGCACTTCACGCCATACTTTGTGGCGATCTCCGCTGCCGTCTTTTCAGCCTCCGCCAAGTCGATCTCGACGATTGCAACGTCTGCACCCAAGTCTGCGTATGCCTCAGCTAGCCGCTTGCCGATGCCACGAGCTGCGCCCGTGATAAATCCCTGCCTCGATTTTAACGAGAATAAGTTTAGTGTACTCATTTATATTGGTTATTGGTTTGGTCTATTATATATATGTAGTCTACTACTCCGCGAGAATCCACTTCGCCATCGCCACCATATCGGCACGATTCGACTCCTTGTAGCTCGACTTAATCGTCAACGTTGGTTCGTAGATCGAGAGTTTCTTCATCGTCTCTAGCGTCGCCCTCATCACCTTACCTGCAGTTGGTGCCCACGATCCGTTCTCGATGATGGCTACCTTGCGTCCATTGTAGTTCTTGCTCTTCAGGTGGTGCAAGAAGTGATCCATCGGAGGGAATACACCAGCATCGTACGACGCCGCAGCAACGATCAAACTCTCCATCTGGAAGGCATCCTCCACCATAAAAGATTGATCGCCAACCGACAGATCGAAGAGCTTCACACACTCCGCACCCTCCTCTTTGAGGATCTCCGCCATCTTCTCCGCAGCGACCCTAGTGTTGCCGTGGATCGAGGCGTAGGCGATCATAACACCCTTATCCTCAAACTCATACTTGCTCCATCCATCGTAGATCTCTACATACTTGCCGATCTCCGACGTGAGAACAGGTCCGTGGAGTGGTGCGATCGTATTGACCTCCACACCATTCAACTTCTTCAGCAACGACTGCACATTAGCGCCATACTTGCCGACAATATTATAGTAGTAGCGTCGCGCCTCGCACTTCCAATCCTCCGCTGTCGACTCAGCGCCGAACTTACCAAAGGCATCGGCACTGAATAGCACCTTATCCTTCGTGTCGTATGCCAACATAACCTCGGGCCAGTGCACCATTGGCGCCATCACGAACTTCAAGCTACGCTCTGCGCCGAGCTCCAACTCCTCACCCTCCTTCACAACTACGCTACGATCCGACAGGTCGCAATCGAAGAACTGCGAGATCATCGGGAAGGTCTTTGCGTTGCCCACGATCTTCATCTCGGGGTATAGATCTATCAGACGCTCCAACCCTGCCGAGTGGTCGGGCTCCATATGCGACACAACCACATAGTCGGGCGTGCGCCCCGCCAACGCCTCTGCGAGATTCTCGAGCCACTCCTCGATCTTCACGTCGTCGACACTATCCATCACCGCTACCTTCTCATCAATAATCACGTATGAGTTGTAACGCATACCATCCTCCACTGTATATTGGCTCTCGAAAAGCTCTAGCTCACGATCCTCTACACCTATATACCTTACTCCGTCTGTAATTTTCTCTACCATCTTTTTTATATTGTTAAACCCTCTATTTGTATGTTCCAAAATGTTTCAAGAACTGCGCTCTCATCACAGAGTCACGATGTTCGTCACTGCTGTTGTTCATAGCTCCACAGAACTCACCAATCGTGCCGTACCCCTTGCTGTCGCACCACGTTTCGATCTTCGCCAGAGCCTCCGCGATCCACTCCGCAGCGCTACACTCGTCGCGATATAAGGCACTACACACCTCTACAGCCGACGCCCCCGCAAGGATCGCCTTGATGATACAGCCACCCCCCGCAACACCTCCCGAGAGAGCGTAGGTCGCCTTGGGCTCTGCGGCCGAAGCGATGGCTATGTAGCGTAGAGGCTGCAATATGTCTTGCGTAGTGCTCAAAATAGGACCCACACAATACTCCATACGATCTATGTTGATGTCGCTCTGATAGGGGCGATTGAAGAGCACAAATCCCTTTACGCCACATACGACAAGGCGCTTGATGAGGCTCACGTGGTTTGTTATGGTGGCGCCCAACTTCATTATTACGGGGATCTCAACCTCGTCACAGACACTCTTTGCGATCTCTATATGTAGACGCTCCTGCTCGCCGTCGGCTGCCGAGGCGTCGCACACCACACTCATCACGTTGATCTCCATCGCGTCCGCACCAGCCTGCTCGATCGCCTTAGAGTACTTCGACCAGTTGCCGCTCGTGTGGCAGTTGATGCTCGCAATGATCTTACTCTTGCCACAACGCATCTTGCACTCGCGGATAAGATCGAGATAGCCATTGAGTGCATTCGACTCCACGTATGCTGCCGTATAGTCGCCCCCCTCGACGTGCATCATCGAGCTAGAAAGCACCTCAATCTCGCGCGCAATATCCTCCTCGAAGAGCGACTTGAGCACCACTGCGCCTGCGCCTGCATCGATAAACTTCGTAACAGAGCTAAGGTTGCCGGTTAGCGTGCTGCTCGCTACAATTATAGGATTCTCCAAGGTCAATCCCCCGAAAGTTGTCTCTACTCTTTTCATAATCGTTTTGTTGTAATGGCTAGTTATGGTCGAAAATCTTCTTATGCCTCAAAATTATAATTTTTTTGTCAAAATAGAGAATTTTTCACTATAATAATGAAATTATATTCTCCAATCCCACACCTCGCGACCCCTTTATCAATACGGCGCACCCCGAAAGTGGGTTGTCTCGAAGTTCGCACTCCAACATATCGCGCACCTCGAAGTGGATCACACGGCTATCTGCGGTGGTCGCTGAGGCTTCAGAGGTTGCTGAGGCTGCTGAGGCTACAGAGGCGAAGTTGCTGCCCACCAAATATATACTCTCCGCGTCGCTGCGTGTGGCGAGCTCCACTACCCTCCGATGCTCCGACGCCGACCACTCCCCCAGCTCATACATATCGCCCAGAATCATCACCTTGCTGAGTGTGTCGCCGAACTCCTCGCTGCCGAAGTTGCATATCGAAGCCTCCATACTCGACGGATTGGCATTGTAGCAATCCACAATCAACGTATTGCGCTCTGTGACAACTCTCTGCGAGCGATTATTCTCGGGGATATACGCCTCTATTGCTGCACAAATGTCAGATTCATCAATCGCGAACTCACGCCCCACAGCGACTGCTGCCGCCACGTTGAAGCGATTGTAGTCGCCCTCAAGATGATGATCTACACCATCTGCCAACGAGTAGTTATAGGGGCTAATATGCAGCCCTCGTCGCTCCTCCGCCATAGTGCTAATTATCTCATTGTCAACCGCAACAATAGCTAGAGCTCCACTCGCTGCGAGGTAGTCGAAGAGCTCCCCCTTGCCACGTCGCACACCAACTTCGCCACCAAATCCCTCAAGGTGCGCACGACCAACATTGGTCAATATGCCGTAGTCGGGACGTGCAATGGAGCAGAGCAGAGCGATCTCGCCACAGCTACTTGCCCCCATCTCGACTATCGCAATCTCGCACCCAGGCTCAATCGCCAGGAGCGTCAGCGGAACGCCAATGTGGTTGTTGAGGTTGCCACGTGTCGCGCTTACATTATACCTCGTCGACAGGACAGAGGCTAGGAGCTCCTTTGTCGTAGTCTTTCCGTTCGATCCGCTGATAGCCAATACCCTAATGCCCAACACCTTGCGGTGGTGCGCAGCGAGTTGCTGGAGCGCGACGAGCGTATCGTCCACAAGTGTCACACGCCCCCTAAGTTCGGGGATTTTCTGTGCTGCATCGAAGATCTCGACTCTGTCGACAACTGCGTGTGCAGCCCCCCCCTCGATCGCCCCCAGGGCGTAGTCATTGCCGTCGAACGTAGCGCCGCGGAGGGCGAAAAATAGCGAGCTAGGTGCTATGTTTCGCGTGTCGGTCGATATGTGCGGATGGCGTACGTATATGTTATATAATACCTCAATCTCTCTCATCTCTCTCTAAATCTGTAGTCTAAATAAATTTGTCGCCCTCGCTGTATGTGACGTCGTGTATGTAGTTCTTTATCAGCGACTCATCACTGCGTGGGCATATCATCAACACATCCTCCGTGTCGATCACAATGTAGTCGTCGAGCCCACTAACCACCGCGACTTTATCCTTGGGCAGCGATATTATGGAGTTGTGTGTATTGTAGGTCAACACCCCCCTCTGCATTGTGTTGCCGTCGTCATCTTTGGGCGACTGCTGATGCAGCGAGCTCCAGGTTCCAATGTCGCTCCACCCCAACTCGGCAGTGCGTACATATACGTTGTCGGCACGCTCCATAACGCCGTAGTCGATAGATATGGCGCGGCACTCAGAGAATACTCTCGAAAGCGTCTCGCCCTCCTCCGCAGTGCCAAACGTGGAGGCTAACTTGCTAAACTGCGCCGCGTGCTCAGGCAGATGTTGCTCAATCGCCGAGACAATGTCGCGCACCTTCCAGATGAACATACCCGAGTTCCAGAAGAACTCACCGCACTCAAGGAACGTCTGCGCCATTTCGCTGTTGGGCTTCTCTATGAAGCACTTTGCGCGGCTGATGCTATCAGGGTCTACTACTTGAATGTAACCGTAGTTCGAATCGGGGCGAGTGGGCTTGACACCAATCGTTAGGAGCGCATCGTTGTGTTCCGTAAACTCGAAACACTCCTCCACAACACCGCGAAAGAGCTCCTCGTCGTTAATCGTTAGGTCACAAGGGGTGACTATCATCTTTGCCTCAGGGTCGCTATGCAGCAGTTTGTAGGCAGCATAACTAACCGAAGAGGCTGTGTTGCGACCAATGGGCTCGCAGAGTATCTGGTGCGACCCTATCTCTGGCAGCTGCGTGCTGACTAAGTCGGCATAGCGCCTAGACGTTATGACAATAAAGTTCTCAAGAGGTATCATCGGACGAAGCCTCTCGAATGTCTGTTGAAGCAAACTTCTCCCCGAACCAAATATGTCGAGGAACTGTTTTGGCTTAGCTCTGCGGCTTCGAGGCCAAAATCGTTTGCTGATTCCGCCAGCCATTATAATGCAATAATTTTTACCGCTCATCGCCAAGTGTCAAAATAGGTGAATACATAGGAGTTTACAAAGTTGTGCCGATCCACAAGATCAACCAAGACAAACTTACGCAAATTTTCTCGTATTTCAAACGTGCAAAGCATTTTTTTCTTGGACTCTTGGGACTTACGGGACTTACGGGAACTCGCGGGGACTGCGCTCAAGCCGCGCGGCTCACAACAAGTTGTGATTTGCTTATGTTGCACTGTGTTTTCACGGACGATGTAACGGATTGGAGTACACTTTGGGGCTGAAGTTTGGGTCTGAACACTGGATCAAAACCTTGGATTTACGGTCAGCAATTATAGGGGTGTCAGCCTTGGCTGATATAAAAAGAGAGAGGTGTGACGCGTTGAAAGTTTACTTTCATAAAGCGTTACACCTCACTCTTTTGTAGTGCGAAGCACCCCTATAACTGCCGCAACAAAAGGCAAATGCAAGCTTGCTTGCCACCCGCGCGGT
>JBCQTK010000042.1:0-19417 GCA_047178665.1 Rikenellaceae bacterium
TACGAAAAATCAATGGCATTAGCAAAAAAATAGCTGCATATTTTCAAAGTATTTTAACCTAAAAATATGCAGCTATTTTTCTTCCGAACACTCCTACCCGCGCGGCGCAAGCGCAGTCCCCAAACCACACCCGAACCACACTCGAACCACCCCCAAACCAGCCCCACCTTTTTCACCAGTTTGCCCTGTTATAAATTGAAACAGCTATTCATATTTAACAAAAAAATCACTACCTTTGTCAAAATCATCACTCAATGAGAAACAAATCACAACATAAGAGAGTCCCCAACGTTATAGCGTCACTTATACCACTAGCGGTGATGACGATAATGCTATATGCAGTAATCACGATATTTGGCGGCGAGTCAATGAATGGCGGCAATCAGATCTCACTGCTTACGTCGGCGGCTGTTGCGACAGCGATCTCAATCGGCATATATGGCTGTGAGTGGAGTGTTATTGAGGAGGCGATGATTGAGAACATACGTCTCTCTGCCCCTGCGATTATCATTCTACTACTTATCGGAGCGCTCTCTGCGACGTGGATGCTGAGTGGCATAGTCCCGACGATGATATACTATGGGCTCAAGATCCTCAACCCCAACATATTCCTGCTCTCGGCGACAATCATCTGTGCCATCGTCTCGCTTATGACAGGTAGCTCGTGGACGACGATTGCGACGATTGGGGTTGCGCTGATGGGCGTAGGCTCGGCGCTTGGATTCTCGGAGGGGTGGATAGCGGGAGCGATCATCTCGGGCGCATACTTTGGGGACAAACTATCTATGCTCTCCGACACAACTATTATGGCGTCGTCGACAGTCGGAGTGAGGATCTTCGACCACATACGCTATATGATGATAACGACGATACCGGCATTTCTCATCGCCATTGCGATATTTCTGGTTGCTGGTTTGGTGGTTCGCGAGGAGAGCTCGTTGAGCAACATCTGCTACAGCGACGCATTGACTGAGAGCTTCAACATCTCGGGATGGTTGCTCATCATCCCCCTTGTCACGGGTTATATGATACAGCGACGACTGCCAGCGATAATAACCCTCTTCGTCTCGACACTGATGGCTGTTGTGGCGATGATCGTCTCGCAGCCCGAGATAATGGCACAGGTCGTCGGAGTGGGCGCAGAGGAGCTGACGGCAGCGCAGATCTTCGAGGCTGCCGTGACGAGCTGCTACAGCTCGACATCGATCGAGACCCCTGTGGCGGAGGTTACGGAGCTAGTTGCGACTCGCGGAATGGAGGGTATGCTAGTTACTATATGGCTAATTATCTGCGCTATGTGCTTCGGCGGTGTGATGACGGGCAGCGGAATGTTGCAACGCATCACCGACCTCTTCGCGAGGTGGGTACGCCGTACGAATGCTGTTGTGGGGTCGACCCTGCTGGGCGGAGTATTCTTCAACCTCTGCACGGCGGATCAATACATCTCGATCATCCTCACGGGGCGACTCTTCAAGGGTCTCTACGAGAGTGTGGGGCTGGAGCCGCGTCTGCTGAGCCGCTCGGTGGAGGATGCAGCATCGGTGACATCGGTTCTGGTGCCGTGGAACTCTTGCGGAATGGCGCAGTCGGCAGTGCTGGGTGTGTCGACTTGGGTCTACCTACCCTACTGCTTCTTCAACCTACTTAGCCCCGTGGTGTCGCTTGTTGTCGCTACGGTGGGTTACAAAATTGTGAAACGAACAAAATAATAATACGACATAATGAAACAACTGGTAATTTTTGACCTCGACGGAACACTCCTCGACACAATAGCCGACCTCGGTGCATCGTGCAACGCTGTTCTCGAGAAGAACGAGCTCCCGACCTACGAGATGGAGGAATACAAGAGCTTCGTCGGTAGCGGTATGATGCGTCTTGTGGAGCGCGCAATCCCCGAGCAGAGGCGTACGGATGCCTTCATCTCGAAGATTCGCACGGAGTTTGTGGAGCACTATTTTAACAACATTGCCGACCACACGACAATATACCCCGAGATCGAGAAGCTCCTGGCAGCGCTCAAGAAGAGGGGTGTGAATCTAGCTGTCGCCTCCAACAAGTTTCAGGATGGCACTCGCAAGTTGGTGACACACTTCTTCCCGACTATCAAGTTTGAGGCGGTGTTGGGTCAGCGCCCGAATGTACCGCTCAAACCCAATCCGCAGATCGTTCGCGACATACTCTCGATCAGCACATATGCGGCAGACAAGACCTTATATGTGGGTGACTCTGGCATAGACATCGAGACGGCGAAGGCAGCAGGTGTCGAGTCGGTTGGTGTGACGTGGGGATTCCGCTCGCGCGAGGAGCTGGAGGCTGCAGGGGCAGACCACATTGTCGATGGCGCAATGGATATATTGAAATTTATAGAGTAATAATTTATAGGTGTATGAATCTTAGGGATCGTTTTTTGAACTACGTCTCGTTCGACACACAGTCGTCGAACGATAGCGAGAGCTACCCCTCGACTGCGAAGCAGTTGGTGCTGCTCTCGCACCTCGCCGATGAGTTGCGAAAGATGGGTGCAGAGGAGGTTGAGCAGGATAAGTATGGCTACGTTATGGCGACAATTCCGCCATCGCCAGGGTGCGAATTACGCCCTACGATAGCGCTATTGGCTCACGTCGACACATCGCCCGACGTGAGCGGTGCGGAGATCAAACCACACATTATCAGCTGCTACGATGGAGGCGACATAGAGCTCTCGATGACGGAGCAGATCCGCACAGAGGAGTACCCCGAATTGGAGCTGCTCAAAGGTCACGAGATCATCACCACAGATGGCACGACGCTGCTTGGCGCAGACGACAAGGCTGGCATAGCGGCTATTATGAGCGCAGCGGAGAGGTTAATCGCCGACCCTACTATTCGTCACCCACGAGTAAGAATCTGCTTCACCCCCGACGAGGAGGTGGGATGCGGAGTCGACTTCCTCGATCTGCGCAAGTTGAGGGCAGACTTCGGCTATACGCTAGACGGAGGTGCTGAGGGCGAGATAGAGTTTGAGAACTTCAACGCTGCAGGCGCAAAGATCGAGATCACGGGTCACAACCACCACCCTGGCGCTGCCAAGGGGCGTATGAAAAATGCACTCGACATAGCCAACGAGCTCCACAACCTGCTCCCCTCGCAGGAGCGACCACAATATACGGAGGGCTACGAGGGGTTCTTCCACCTCGTGAGGTTGAGCGGAACTGTCGAGAGTGCCGAGATGGAGTATATCATTCGCGACCACTCGGCGGAGCTCTTCGAGAGCCGCAAGGTGCTGATGTGGAGTTGTGTCGATATGATGCAGAGACGATATGGCGAGGGTGCACTGAAACTGACACTGCGCGACCAATACCAAAATATGCGAAAAGTCGTAGAGCGCCATCCCGAGATGATCTCGAAGGCGGAGGCGGCTATGGTAGAGGCTGGAGTAGAGCCCATCAAGCGCCCGATCCGAGGTGGCACCGATGGTGCGCGCCTCTCATTTATGGGTCTGCCGTGCCCCAACCTATTTACGGGTGGCGGCAACTTCCACAGCCGACACGAATATTGCTCTGTGACGACTATGGGACGCGCAGTTGAGACGATAGTAAACTTGCTCAGGAATTGGGCTGAATAGAGAGGATATATTATGCTGAGAGGTAACTTTTTTAGGGTGGCGGCAGCTATTCCACAGGTGAAAATTGGTAGTTGCAGGGAGAATGCAGAGGCTATCGAGTCGTTGGTCAGAGAGGCTGCGGAGCGTGGCGCAGAGGTCGTTGTGACGCCCGAGCTATCTATCACGGGCTATACGTGTGGCGATCTCTTTCTGCAGTCGACGCTTCTGCGAAACGCCCAGAGAGAGCTGGAGGAGTTGGTGGAGAGGCTGCGCGAGGTGGAGATTGTAGTGATCGTCGGTATGCCCATCAAACATCGCAATGCACTCTACAACTGCGCCGTAGCCTTCGCTGTAGGCGAGGTGCTGGCGGTTGTGCCGAAGAGTCACATACCCAACTATTCGGAGTTCTACGAGAGCCGTTGGTTCTCGCCAGCCGACAGGTTGGGCGCAGATGCTGTTGTGGAGCTCTGCGGAATGCGCCATACGTTGACGCCGCGTTCGGTGATCGAGGTTGGCGGCGTCGGCTGCGCGATCGAGATATGCGAGGATCTGTGGGTTGCTAATCCGCCCTCGTCGCAGATGGCAGATGTGGCGGAGGTCTTCTTCAACCTCTCTGCGTCGCCCGAGGTTGTGGGCAAGTATGAGTATCTACGCTCGCTCGTCGAGCAGCAGTCGGCACGTTGCATCGCAGGATATGTCTATGCGGCAGCGGGTGCAGGCGAGTCGTCGACCGACCTGCTCTTTGGGGGCAACGCGTTGATTGCGGAGAATGGACAGACCATCGCCTCGGCAGATCGTTTCTCGCTCACGCCACAGCTCACTGTCGGCGAGATCGACATCGAACTACTGCGCAACCACCGACTTAGGACAACCACGTTTGGAGGGTGCGCGGAGAGTGTACACCAGACGAGAATAGACCTTAACATACGTTACACCAATAAGTTGTATCGACACTTCGACCCTGCCCCATTCGTCCCCTCAGATCTCACCAAGCGAAATGCACGCTGCGAGGAGATCTTCTCGATCCAGAGCGGTGGGCTCATCCAACGCCTCTCGCACACTGGCTGCAGGTGCGTTGTGATAGGTATATCGGGAGGGCTAGACTCCACGCTGGCACTGCTGGTTGCGGTGAAGGCGTTCGACCGTTTGGGGATAGACCGCAAGGGTATCATCGGCGTCACGATGCCTGGTTTCGGAACGACTGGACGCACCTACAACAATGCCGTGACGATGATCCGCGAGCTGGGTGTTACGCTACGAGAGATCTCGATTCGCGAGGCGTGCAACCAACACTTCGCCGACATAGGTCTCTCGCCCGACGACAGATCGGTGACATACGAAAATTCGCAGGCTCGCGAGCGCACACAGATCCTGATGGATCTTGCGAATATGGAGGGCGGAATGGTTGTCGGCACAGGCGACCTCAGCGAGTTGGCGCTTGGTTGGGCAACCTACAATGGCGACCATATGTCGATGTATGGTGTCAATGCGTCGGTGCCGAAGAGCCTGGTGAGGTATCTTGTGGCGTGGGTCGCGGAGCAGTCGGACGAGAGGGTTCGCGCGACACTACTAGATGTGGTGGATACCCCCGTCAGCCCCGAACTACTCCCAGCCGACGAGCAGGGCAACATCGCCCAAAAGACGGAGGATCTGGTGGGACCCTACGAGCTGCACGACTTCTTGCTCTACCACTTTGTGAGAAACGGCTTCTCGCCACGCAAGATAGAGATGATTGCTCGCATAGCGTTCGAGGGGCGCTACGACAACGACACTATCCGCAAATGGCTCACTACATTTGTGCGACGCTTCTTCTCGCAGCAGTTCAAACGATCGGCTATGCCCGACGGCGTAAAGGTCGGCAGCGTCTCGCTCTCGCCACGCGGCGACTGGAGAATGCCGAGCGACGCAACTGTGCGAGAGTGGTTGGAGGAGTTGAAATAAATGCGAAAAAGTGTGCATAAAAGGGAGAAAATAACTAAATTTGCAGCTACAAGAGATATTTGCATATAACATAAAACTATATATACAAAAATGAAGAGCAAGAGAATCACAGAGATATTGCACCTAGAGGCGAGTGAGCAGAGCATCACCGTCAAGGGATGGGTTCGCACGAAGCGAGGAAATAAGAATGTGGCGTTCATCGCCCTCAACGATGGATCGTGCGCGGCTAACATACAGATTGTCGTGGAGTTAGCAACTTTTGGCAACGAGGAGCTGCTGAAGTTGATCACCACGGGCGCCTGCATATGTGTCGAGGGAAAGTTGGTTAATTCGCAGGGTGCAGGTCAGGGTGTCGAGGTGTTGGCGTCGCAGATCGAGCTATATGGCGCTGCAGATCCCGAGAGCTACCCACTACAGAAGAAGGGTCACTCGCTCGAATTCTTGCGCGACATAGCCTATCTTCGTCCTCGCACAAATACCTTTGGTGCTATTCTCCGCATCCGCCACGCTATGGCGTTTGCGATCCACAAATACTACAACGAGAGAGGGTTCTACTACCTCCACACTCCGATCATCACAGCCTCTGACTGCGAGGGTGCAGGTCAGATGTTCAACGTCTCGACACTCGATATGGACAACCCACCTCGCACAGAGGAGGGGGCAGTGGACTACTCGCAGGACTTCTTCGGTCGCCCCTGCAACCTGACAGTGTCGGGTCAGCTAGAGGGCGAGCTTGGAGCGTTGGCGCTAGGTCAGATCTACACCTTTGGACCTACGTTCCGCGCCGAGAACTCCAACACACCGCGCCACTTGGCAGAGTTCTGGATGATAGAGCCCGAGATGGCGTTCTACGACCTGGAGGACAATATGGAGCTTGCGGAGGATTTCTTGAAGTACCTCATTCGCTACGCGCTCGACAACTGCACGGAGGATCTGGAGTTTATGAACAAGATGTGGGACAAGGGGCTTTTGGAGCGTCTCAACTCAGTTGTCGACACCGATTTCGTTCGCCTCGACTACACTGAGGGTGTCGAGATCCTCAAGGCGTCGGGCAAGAAGTTCGAGTTCCCCGTTGACTGGGGCTGCGACCTACAGTCGGAGCACGAGCGCTATCTAGTCGAGGAGCACTTCAACAAACCTGTGATCCTAATCAACTACCCTAAGGAGATCAAGTCGTTCTATATGAAGCAGAACGACGATGGCAAGACGGTGCGTGCGATGGATGTATTGTTCCCCAATATCGGCGAGATCATAGGCGGATCGGAGCGCGAGTCAGACTTTGGCAAGCTTTATGCTAGGATCAAGGAGCTAAATATGAGCGAGGAGGATGTGTGGTGGTATCTCGACACACGCCGCTGGGGATCGGCTCCACACTCAGGATTTGGACTCGGATTTGAGCGTCTGTTACTCTTCGTGACAGGAATGGCTAACATCCGCGACGTGATACCTTTCCCTCGCACACCGAACAACGCAGAGTTTTAGAGTGGACACAAACTACACTCTCGCTCACAATATATGATACTTAAATAAACGACTAAGAGTGTAACGAATGGCACTTTCGCAGAGACAGGTAATATCGCTTCAACAGAAGCTGTCGCCCCAACAGATACAGATGATAAAGCTACTTGAGCTGCCGACAATGCAGCTTGAGCAGCGCATCAAGCAGGAGATCGAGGAGAACGTAGTCCTCGAAGAGCCTGTGTCGCAGAACGATAGCGATACAATCGAGGGCGAAGAGCCCGAGCAACTATCTATGGCGGAGTACCTCAAAGAGGAGGAGATCCCCTCCTACAAGAGTCGCGTCAACAATACGTCGAAGGATGACAAGGAGCGCCCACTCTTTCTGTCGGGCGGCAGATCGCTGCAGGAGTATCTTCTGGAGCAGTTGGGGTATCGCGATCTAAACGATCGAGAGTCGCAGCTGGCAGAGTTTCTAGTTGGGTGCTTCGACGAGGATGGCTACCTGCGCCGCGACCTGGAGAGCGTGAGCGACGACCTCGCCTTCTTGGTCAATATCGAAGCTAACGTCGAAGAGTTGGAGGGTGTACTGAAGATCATTCAGGAGCTGGAGCCTGCAGGCATTGGCGCACGCGACCTACGTGAGTGCCTTCTTCTGCAGCTGAGGCAACTACCACACCCTACATCGTCGCAGCGACTGGCACTCAGGATCATCGAGAGCCACTTCGACGACTTCGCCAAACGCCACTACGAGCGTCTGATGACGAGGCTCTCAATCGACGAAGATAAGTTCCGCAGCGCCATCACTGAAGTGCGCCGCCTATCGCCCAAACCTAGCAACGGATACGCCGAGGGGGGAGTAGACACCACACCATACATCATCCCCGACTTCATCCTCACCTGCCAGGACGACAGGTTCGACCTCTCACTCAACTCGCAGACACTGCCCGAGGTGAAGATCTCACCACGCTACATAGATATGATCCGCTCGATGGTCGACTCGTCAGGTCGAGTGAAGGAGTGCGACCGCGACGCCATACAGTTCGTAAAGAGCAAGATCGACTCCGCAAAGTGGTTCATATCAGCTATCAAACAGCGCCACGACACACTCACACGGACAATGGAGGAGATCCTCGACTACCAAAACGACTACTTCAAGGATGGCGACGCCGCGAAGCTCAAACCGATGATCCTCAAAGATATAGCCGAGCGCACAGGGCTCGACGTATCGACAATATCACGAGTCGTCAACAGCAAATATGTACAGACACACTTCGGGATAATACTGCTCAAATCACTCTTCTCAGAGGCGATGCAGAGCGACTCAGGCGAGGTGTCAAGCTACGAGATCAAAAAGATCCTGCAGGAGTGCATCGACAGCGAAGAGAAACGACACCCACTAACCGACGAAACACTAATGGAGATCCTCAACGCCAAAGGATACCACATCGCACGACGTACAGTAGCAAAATATCGCGAAATGCTCAACATCCCCGTCGCAAGACTCCGTCGACAGATATAGACTATATTTGGGCGAATGTGAATGTTTGGGGACTGCGCTTACGCCGCGCGGGCGGCAAGCTAGCTTGCATTTGATTTTGTTGCGACAATTATAGGGGTGCTTCGCACTGCAAAAGATTAAGGTATAGCGCTTTATGAAAGTGAACTTTCAACGCTCTATACCTTAATCTTTTTATGTCTGCCTTTGGCTGACATCCCTATAATTGCCGTGTGTGAATTCAGCACGTGACATCATTTGTGACATCATCTGTGACATCATTTGTAACATCATCCGTAACGTCGGACGTGTAGACTCAGTGTGTTAAGGTTTATAATATGCAATATTACAAAGCACTAACACAATGCAACAAAAGCAAATCACAACTTGTTGTGAGCCGCGCGGCTTGAGCGCAGTCCCCTTTTCTTTCCCATAATTTACCCGTAGCGAACTATTTGTTATCACCAAATACTGAACTTAATCTGCTTTTCATTACTCCTGAGCCTGAGTATCCCACCCACTTATTGAGGAGTACGCCATCGGGAGATATGAGCACGAAGCAGGGTATGCCACGCACTTTGTAGTTGCGTGATAGTATAGGTTGTGAAACGAGTTCGTTCCACTGGTTTCCGCCAATTTCGTTCTCGGCGCAGTAGCTCTTCCACTTCTCCTCGCTGTCGCTGCTAATGCTGACGACAGTGAGGCGATCTTTGTACATCTCGGCAATCTCCTTCATCTCGGGGATGGAGGAGACGCAGGGTCCGCACCAGTGCGCCCAGAAGTCGATGAGGATGTAGCGCCCTGCGAACTCCGAGAGGGTGCGTTTATTGCCCTGGAGGTCGTAGAGTGTGCCATCTATCATCTTGTCGCCCTCGTCGGCTGTGGGGATCTCGACTAGACACTCCCTTATCTCCTGTGCCAACGTCTCCTCAGCCATCGACTCTGGGATGCGATCAGCCAACTCGACAATGTCGGCACGCGTAAATGCAAGATCCTCCTCATCCATATGGATAAATCCTTGCGCAAGTTGATGAACTCTCGATAGCCAGTAGTAGTCACACTTGACCCCTTTGAAGTAGTTAATCGCATTGCGCGACATATGCTTACGCAGCGTATCTATCTGACGTCCAATGTCGTACGACTCCTCACCAGAGTAGACCACGCCACTGTTGCGTTTAACCATCAGATACTCCAGAAGCAGTGCCTCCTTGCGTATCGACTCCTTGTACCTCTCGTCGCCACGCTGCATAGGGCTCTTGCTACGGATCTGCCACTCTGAAAGGTAGATGCCGTCACCGCTGATCTTGGAGTATGAACCTGGCGAGACCCAGATCTCTAAAAATAGGGGCGAGATGCCTGATGTCGCCGAACGTCGCGCCATAATGGCAACTTTCACCTCCTCCTTTTTGTCGATGCTGATTGTGTCGCGAAACTGGAATCGTCCGTTTTGGATGGTGTCGACGAGTTGCTTTCGACCATAGTACAAGACCATCTCCGCCCCCTCGGGGAGGTTCGCCACCTCCGCCTCAACTAGGAATTCGTTGGGTGCGACCTTGGGAGTTGTGGTGCACGCCGCGGCGGCAATGAGCACTGCGGCAACTGCTATATGCTTGATATTCATATCGTTCTATTTTTTTTCGTGGTTACTTATTGTTGTTTGACTCAAACTTATACCCCTCACGCGCGAAGTATGGCAGTTCATCCGTCACCTCGATGTCGGGGAAGAACCAGCCGTCGAGCGAGGCGTTGTAGCCGATGGAGGTCGCGGGGTTGCAGATCTCGTTGAAATGCACCACCTCTACCCCCTTGTCGAGGGGTGGGAATATGAGCTCAAAGTAGACGCACTCACCCTTCAGATCCTTCAGAAAGACAACCATACTCAGCGGCATATCGCCCCTTGCGCCCTGAACAATATATTTTTTGCGACTATCGGCGTCGATCAGCTCCGTGTCCCTTTCGAATATGTAGAAGTGCCACTTCCAGCTTGGGATGGCGCGGAGAAAGACCCTCGTGCGATCGCTCTCCCTCACAACATACATCTCCTTGTTCTCCCTCGATTTGTCGGCTCTGAGGTATTGATCTGCTGTCGCCGTCACCTGCGGAGCTTTCTCAAGCCACCCCTCGCCATCGCCATAGTTGACCAACCGTTCGCCATCGGTCTTTATCACCTCAAGGACGTAGTTTGACGACCCTACGCTCTTGACATCGTCGAGCGCAATCTCGTCGAGAGGCACCTCGTATCGTGTGCTATCCTTCATCGTAGCGACAACCATCTTTCGCTCCTTGTCGATGATGATCGACTGCTTGTTTTGGTTCGAGAAGTATGGGAATCTCTTCTGCCTAACGCTAGACTGCGCTGCTGCCGTGTCGACCACCTCGCTACCATCTTTCAACTTGACAGTGATTACTCCATCCTTCACCTCGACCGATTTAACCTCGTCGGGACTGATTGACGCAATGGTGCGATCTGCCGACTTGGCATTCACATAGATCAACGATGACGCCGCTATGGCAACCATTGTCAATGTAGTCAGGAGCGTTCTCAACACCCTGTGACTCACCTTGTAACCTCTCTTCATAGTTATAAATCGTTTTTTGATCTGCGAACCATTCAACCCGTTCGCGAAGGTGGGTGTTTGGGAGGTCACCTCCTCGAATATGTATAGCTTATATCGGCGAGCATCGCAACCGCTCTCCAACACAGCGTTGTCCGCCTCATACTCCTGAACCAACGAGATCTCGCGCTGGATAACCCTCACCATCGGGTTGAACCACAACAGAATCGAGTAGATCTGCACTATCATCTTGTCGATATAGTGGCGTTTGCGGATGTGCGAGAGCTCGTGCCGCAACACAAGATCCAACTTTTCACTCTCGATCTCGCTGTCGAGATAGACCCCCCTCCAGAACGAAAAGAGCATATTCGCACCTGCGAGACGATAGATCGTGTAGTCGCTAAACCGCTCACACTCAGCCACCGACCTCAACGCCACAATCCTGCGCAGACGGATCAGATAGATCGCCAACAGAGCAACAGCCACAACAACCCATAGAATCACTACATAGTCGCTCAGCGCAATGCGTGCGGCAGAATCGAACGACGGCGCGAGTCTCTCAGCTGCCGCACCGCTCACATCCTGGGTGATAGCCGCCTGCTCCACCTCATTCATCTCCTCCGTCTCCTCCATCTCCTCCGCGCCATTGAGACTCGCCAGGCTCTGAATGTACGCAATACGCTCTGCACCACGACCCTCCAACGCAATCACCTCCCACGAGAGAAGCGACGCCACAGTGGCGAGACAAGGGATTAGAAGCAACATAAGCCGCTGCGCATAGTATGACGCCTTGCCCCGAAAGAGACCTATATACAATAGATAGAGGAGCCCCGAGATCGCAGTCGACTCAACAAAAAATCTAATAATACTCTCCATAGCACACACCCTCCCCTACTCGTTCGTATCACAATCATCACACTCCGCAAGCATCGCCAGGAGCTCGCGCCGCTCCTCCGCACTGACGCGCTCAGCTCTCGCAAAGAACGAAAACATAGCCGCATATGAGCCGTCGAACAGATCACTCTGCATCTGCGCAATTGCACGCGACGAGTACGCAGCCTTCGATATTGCAGCCTCATATCGGTTGCTCTTGCCAAAGACACTGTAGATTACAAAACCCTTGCTCACAAGAGTTCTGACGACTGTCGATACCGTCGTGTAGGCAGGTCGAGGCGCAGGTATGCGGTCGACAATCTCGGCGAGAAAAAGACCCTCTGCACCCCAAATAACCCTCATTATCTCCATCTCCGCCTTCGTTAGTTCCTTGATTTCCATAGCCATATATCTTTAATGTTAGTATCTAAAAACAAAGTTATAACTAATTTTTTAATTATACAACTATTTTTGCAATTTTGTTACTAGAAATATAGTAATGTGTGGTGTGCTGGGGTGTGCTAGTGTGTGTGTAAGCGGGAACTGCGCTCAAGCCGCGCGGCTCACAACAAGTTGTGATTTGCTTTTGTTGCAGTGTGTTAGGGCTTTTTAATATTGCCATATTATAGATTGAGGAGCTTCACTACTCTGATTGAAAGTAAACTCTCAATCAGAGTAGTGAAACTCCTCAATTTTGAAAACTTGCAGTTTTCAAACCTTAACGCACTGAGTCTAAACGTCCGACGTTATGGATGATGTCTCAAATTATGTCACCAATTATGTTACAAATGATGTCACGAAACAATGTCACGTGCTGAATTCACACACGGCAATTATAGGGATGTCAGCCAAAGGCTGACATAAAAAGATTAAGGTATAGAGCGTTGAAAGTTCACTTTCACAAAGCTCTATACCTTAATCTTTTGCAGTGCGAAGCACCCCTATAACAGCCGCAACAAAAAGCAAATGCAAGCTAGCTTGCCGCCCGCGCGGCGCAAGCGCAGTCCCCGAACAAAGCCCACAGCACAGAGTCCCCGACCCTAAGCAAACATAATAGTCTTATTCTTATAAGACAAGATCATTCGGTTGATATGTTTTTCCACAGCCTGCGAGAGTACGATTTTCTCTAGGTCTCGACCTTTGCTCACGAGGCTTTGGACTGTGTCGCGGTGAGAGATACGTGTTATGTTCTGTTCGATGATTGGACCTGCGTCGAGGTCTGATGTTACGTAGTGGCTTGTTGCGCCGATCAGTTTCACGCCGCGTGCGTGCGCTGCGTGGTATGGTTTTGCGCCGACGAATGCGGGGAGGAATGAGTGGTGGATATTGATTATGTTGTTGGGGTAGTGTGTTATAAACTCTGCCGATATGATCTGCATATATCGCGCGAGCACAACGAAGTCTACACCATTGTCGCTGAGCAGTTGGAGAGTCTTAGCCTCCTGCTCCGCCTTAGTATCCTTTGTGATTGGTATGTAGTGATATGGTATGTCGAATCGTCGTGCTGCCGACTCCATATCGGGGTGGTTGCTGACGATGAGAGGTATTTCGACGTTGAGTTCGCCAGCTGTGTATCGCGCCAATAGGTCGTAGAGGCAGTGCGACATTTTCGAGACGAAGATCGCCATTCGGGGACGCTCGTCGGAGAAGTACAGTTCGAACGAGACGCCATATCTCTTCGAGAAGCTGCGTTCAATGAGTCCACGAATATCCTTGCGAGCCACGGTAAAGTTGGTAAGATCCCACTCCAGACGCATAAAGAACACCCCCTCCTCGCGATCTACGTGCTGATCGAGGTTGATGACGTTACCTCCACGCTTGTTGATAAAGTTGGAGGCGATAGCGATGATACCCTCACGGTCGGGGCAGTGCATCAGGAGAATTGCGGTAGGGTTGATATTAGCCATTATCGTAATTTAAGTTTTATGTCGAGTGATGAATATTGGGCAAAGATAGTAAAATTATGATGTTATACGCATAAAAATGTCACGTTTTTTGTAATGTTTAATTATGTTTTCGTACTTTTGTAGTGATGTAAAATTCTCAACTATGCAGACTCTGAGGGGCGCTCTGTTGCTCATAATAATATCGTTTGCGGTGTCGCTCTCGGCTCAAAATCGCACCTACACACTCCGCGGCAGCGTGGTGAGTGATTCGACGCGCGAACCTCTGCCCTACGTTGCGGTGACGGTCGACGGACAACCGCAGCGAGGAGGTGTAACCAACGAGGATGGAGAGTTTGAGATCCGCGGCGTCGAGCCAGGCATATTTCGGCTCGTGGGTCAGTCGATAGGCTACGAGGAGGGCTACTCCGATCAGGTGCAGGTGTCGGCACAGACACCGACCATTACGCTTACGATGAGGTCGAGCAGCGAGAGTATCGACGAGATCGTCGTCCGCCCGTCGCTCTTCCGCAAGATGGTGGAGAGCCCCGTGAGTATGCGGCGCGTAGGCGTGCAGCAGATCGAGAAGAGCCCAGGTGCAAACCGCGACGTATCGAAGATTGTGCAGAGCTACCCTGGTGTGGCGTTCTCGCCTGCGGGGTATCGCAACGACCTGATAGTGAGGGGTGGATCGCCCTCCGAGAATAAGTTCTACGTAGATGGGATCGAGATACCCAACATCAACCACTTCTCGACGCAGGGTTCGTCGGGTGGTCCTGTGGGCATCCTCAACGCCGACCTAATCAGCGAGATCGAGTTCTACACAGGGGCATTTCCCACGCAGCGTTCGGGCGCGCTAAGCTCGATTATGGAGGTGAAGCTCAAAGATGGCGACACCGACAAGCAGAGCTTCAAGGCTACGTTGGGTGCGTCGGAGGTGTCGTTGAGCGGCAGCGGTCATATCAGCGACAAGACGACCTATCTCTTCTCGGCTCGCCAATCCTACCTGCAGCTCCTCTTCAAGGTGCTGGGGCTGCCATTCCTACCCAACTACATCGACGGACAGCTGAAGATCAACCACAAGATCAGCCCCAACGACGAACTCACAATCCTCGCTCTGACGGGGATCGACAATATGACGCTCAACGAGGATGGCACAACCGAAACATCGGAGTATCTCCTCGGCTACTTGCCGCAAATCGAGCAGCAGACATACGTGGGGGGCGTGCGCTATCGACACTTCGACGGCGAGAACTCCTACTCGTTGGTGGCGAGTCACTCATATGTCAACAACCTCAACCTGAAGTATATGGACAACGACGAGAGCGACCCCGACAACCTCACGCTGCGGCTACGCTCTCGCGACCACAAGACGACACTGCGCAACGAGAACCGCAACACCCTCTCGTCACTCTTCACAGTAAGGTATGGCGCACAGTTGGAGTACAATCAATTTGGGATCGACTCCTACACCCTCTCGACTGCAGGGAACAACCTCTACGACACATCGCTCAACTTCCTCTCGTGGGGTCTACACTCGGGTATTGGCTACCGTTCGGCAGACGAAAAGTTGAGCGCCTCGGCAGGATTTAGGTTCGACGGCAACACATTCTCCGACGAGACGACACACCTCTGGGAGCAGTTCTCGCCACGCCTCTCTGCCTCCTACTCGCTAGGTCGTGGATTTGCGATGAGCGGTGCGACAGGTATCTACTACGCTATGCCTGCGCTGACGGCACTGAGCTACAGAGAGGGTGGTGTCGCAGTCAACAGCGACCTGGGCTACACTCGCGTCGTCCACTACACTGCAGGGATCGAGTGGCAACCGCGGAGGGAGATCTTCACCTCGATCGAGACATTCTACAAAGACTACTCCAATATGGCGGTGTCGATCGAGAACAACACCCCACTAGCCGATGTGGGGATAGACTACGGCACAGTAGGCAACGAGGCGCTCTCGCAGGGGGGTGTTGGTCGCGCCTATGGAGTCGAGCTGCTCGGAGAGTGGCAGGTACCTGGCAAGGTGGCGATGGTGGCGTCGCTGACACTCTATCGGAGCGAGTATGCGACCAGCGGAAGTGCTGACTATCGCCCCTCAGCGTGGGACAGCCGCTTCATCTTCAACGCCTCGGGTACATATTTTATGAAGAGAGGGTGGAGCGTCGGCGCAAAGGTGAGCGCTATCGGAGGAGCACCATTCACGCCCTACGACATCGAAGGGTCGTCGTTCATAAATTATTGGGACATAGCGAGTTCACCGAAGTACGACTATACACAACACAACACACAACGCCTCAACGCCTACACGCAGCTCGACCTGAGAGTCGACAAGACGCTCTACTTCTCGAAGTGGATGCTAGGACTCTACATAGATCTGCAGAATGCACTGACAAGCGAGTATAAGCAACAATCAATCCCGATCAGCACGGGCGAAGTTGACCCTTCGAACAGCGACAATTATACGATGAAAGAGCTAAATAATGTGAGTGGCACAATGCTACCGACATTCGGAATAACCGCCACATTCTAACCCACCCCAGACCCAATAATGAAGCGAATAATCGAGATTTTAGAGAGGATAATATTTAGATGTAGCCTTGTTGTTCGACGACGACGAGCAGTTGTTTCGGCATCACTGTGGGGTGTCGTGCTCCTACTGCTAGCGGTGGTTGCGGTGTGGGGCAGCGGCAATAGCGACGACGCTGGCGACTCCGACAAGACGACCAAGAGAGTCGCCACCACACAGCCGCAGCCCCGCACAAATCGCCGCGCAGCCCACCACGGTGTGAGCAACTCAATGAGCGACTTCGAGCAGTGCAAAACATTCGACAAGGAGATCGAGGCATTTATGCGACGATGGGAGCTCACAGGAGGGTCGTTCGCCCTGATGCGCAACGACAGCCTCCTCTACGCCAAGGGGTACGGCTACGCCAACAAGGAGCAGAAAGTGAAGATGGAGGTGGGTCACATTATGCGAATCGCCTCGGCGTCGAAACTCATCACGGCGACAGCGATAATGAAGCTCGTCGAGCAGAAGAAACTGACGCTCTCATCGCGAGTATTTGGCAACGACGGAGTGCTAAATATGGAGCCCTTCAACACCCTCGCCGACAGCCGTCTGAAGCTGATAACCGTGAATCATCTGCTTCGCCACACGGCAGGATTCAACACACCAATAGAGGATCCAGCCTTCTCGAACTACAGCGTCGCCAAGGCTCTGGGGCGCGAACTGCCGCTCAACCTCGACGATATGGTTCGCTACTCGACGATGTTCAAACTCAGAGGGATGCCAGGCGACCGCTACGACTACTCGAACCTCGGCTACCAAATCCTCACCAAGGTGGTGGAGGTGGCGTCGGGACGCAACTACGAGAGCTTCGTCAAACGCGAGGTGCTAGAGCCTGCAGGGTGCTACGACATACAGATCGGCGAGAACTACAGCAAAAACAGAGCCTCCAACGAGGTGAACTACTACGAGGTGAAGGAGGCGCAACTCTTCGACGCATTCGACGGCAGCGGCAAACAGGTGCTCAAGAGCAACGGCGGCAACAACGTCAATCTACTGAGCGGTGCAGGTGGATGGGTCGCCTCACCAGTCGAGATCCTGCGATTGGTGGCGTCGATCAATGGAGAGGGCACGAAACGTGATATTCTGACAAAATCGAGCGTCCAGACGATGACACGCGACAGCCGAGAGAAACCGATAGGGTGGGCAACCGTCAGAGGCAAGGAGTGGCTACGCAGCGGCTCGATGGCTGGCAGCTGCACACTCATCAAACACCAAAGCAACGGCTACACGTGGGTCTTTATCACCAACAGCTCGGCGTGGATAGGCTACAAACTGAGTAGCTACATATCGACACAGGTGACACGCTCCGTGTCGAAAGTCAAGGAGTGGCCAAAGCAGGATCTATTTGAGAGCTAGTGCCATACAGCTAGCAACAGAGGTGAAATTTACACATATACAATAAAGATATTTAGAGATGAAAAAGATTGCAACAGGGCTCGTCGAACTTATCGGCAACACCCCCCTAGTCGAGTTAACTAGGTTTCAGAACGCGTTGGAGATCGACGCACACATCATAGCGAAGCTGGAGTACTTCAACCCAGCAGGCAGCGTCAAAGATCGCGTGGGTCTGTCGATGATAGAGGATCTTGAGCAGCGCGGTATCATAACCGACGGCGCAACACTCATAGAGCCCACTAGCGGCAACACAGGCGTGGGACTCGCGCTAGTCGCAGCATCGAGGGGCTACCGCCTCATCCTCACTATGCCCGAGACAATGAGCATCGAACGACGCAAACTGCTAGCTGCATTGGGTGCAGAGCTCCACCTCACAGAGGGCGCCAAGGGTATGACGGGCGCAATAGCTAGAGCCTACGAGCTGCAGGGCGAGATAGAGGGGGCAGTAATAATGAATCAGTTCGAGAATGGCGCAAACCCCGCAGTTCACTACCGCACAACGTCGGAGGAGATATGGCGCGACACCGAGGGAGATGTAGACATTATAGTCGCAGGAGTCGGCACAGGTGGCACAGTCAGCGGCACAGGCAAACGCCTCAAAGAGCTCAACCCCAACATAGAGGTTGTAGCGGTCGAACCACTCTCCTCTCCCGTCCTCTCAGGTGGTGCAGCAGGTGCACACAAACTGCAGGGCATAGGCGCAGGATTTGTCCCAAACAACTACGACGGATCAGTCGTCGACCGCATTATCACCGTGGCAAACGAAGCAGCCTTCGAGATGGCTCGCAGCGTAGCAAAGTCTGAGGGGCTACTAGTCGGCATATCGTCGGGCGCAGCACTCGCCGCAGCCGTGGAGATAGCTCGCGAAGAGAGAAACAAAAACAAAAAGATTGTCGTCATACTAGCCGACAGCGGCGAACGATACCTCTCGACAGAACTGTTTTAGAATAAGTAACCCATCGGGTGGGGACGTCGGGTAGGTCTCGGGGTAAGTCTCAGGTAGATCTTGGGTAGATCTCGGGGACTGCGCTTACGCCGCGCGGCGGCAAGCTAGCTTGCATTTGCTTTTTGTTGCGGCTATCATAGGGGTGCTTCGCACTGCAAAAGATTAAGGTATAGAGCTTTATGAAAACAAGTTTTCAACGCGCTATACCTTAATCTTTTTATATCAGCCTTTGGCTGACACCCTATAATTGCCGTGTGTAGATACATAGTTTGACATCATAC
Organism: Rikenellaceae bacterium; assembly: GCA_047178665.1. Classification (GTDB taxonomy): domain Bacteria; phylum Bacteroidota; class Bacteroidia; order Bacteroidales; family Rikenellaceae; genus Alistipes. Next base: position 18,983 of record JBCQTK010000042.1, read on the forward strand.
GTGACATCATACGTATAGACTCAATGGGGAATCTCTTTCCAATTTGGTTCGATTTGATTGCCGTACCGCTCGATTGTTAATAGTAGGCGCAAGCCTACGTAGCTATTGTATTGATAAAGGAGAGATAAAACGAAGTTTTAATAGATCCTTTATCAATACAATAGTAGATTGAGAATCAATCTATTAACAACCGCAACGAAAGAATAGCTCCGCGGAGAGCACTCCGCCGCCGCCCGCGCAGGGCAGTGGTAGAGAGCATTAACGACCGCAAAGCTAGCCTGTAGCATACTCACCTCGACCAGCGCTATTTTAGCATATGGCAATGTGGTCAAAAATAGTTGGCAAAATTGCTGTAACACATTGATATACAAAAAGATTGATTACCTTAATTGAAACGTGTTTCAATTAAGGTAATTTTTTATGTCAAAAAAAGAG
>JBCQTK010000043.1:0-18792 GCA_047178665.1 Rikenellaceae bacterium
CCGGGTTCGGCGTCGAGCGTTGTGATTCGTGGATATAGCTCGATTAGTGGTGACAACACCCCTCTCTACGTTGTGGATGGAGTGCCACAGGAGGATGATCCACGTATCAGCTCCAACGAGATCGAGTCGATCGACTTCTTGAAGGATGCAGCATCGGCGGCGATCTACGGTACGCGTGGTGCGGCAGGTGTGATCTTGATCACCACCAAGGCTGGTGCAGCAAGTGCTCTCAAGGTGTCGTTCGATGCAACGATGGGTATGCGTAACATCACCTCGCAGGACTACTTGATGGATGCCACTCAGCACACCTACTTCGATCTTGTGTATGACAGAACGACAGCTGCCGACAGCGGTTTGGCATACTCTGACGAGGATACGATACTCGACATCACAAAGAGTAATTCGCGATTCTACAACAACACAAGCCTACTCGATGATGTCTTTGTCGACAACGCCATAACGCAGAACTACTCGGTGACACTATCGGGTGGGTCTAAGGAGCTGAAGTATAGCGTCGTTGCTGGATACTACGACGAGGAGGGTAGTATCGTCAACTCTTCGTTTGATCGTTTCAATACACGCGCAAGGCTCAACTACGACAAGAACAAGTTCGATTTTGGTGTCAATGCAACATATAAGATCGAGAACTTGGAGTCTGCGAATTCAAACATTCTGCTCCAGTCGCTTCGCTACAACCCAACCTCGCAGCCACTTTCGAGTGCCGATGCTGTCTACAACTCAGGTTCAGACTTGGAGAATAGCTATATGTCGGGTGCATTGGTAAGTTTCTACGCGACAGATGTGAAGCGCACCAACTCAACTGCTGTAAACTTCACGGTAGGGTATGACATTCTCCCAACCCTTAAATTCAATGGTATCGCCTCGTTTAGCGACAAGAATGCGCTGCGCAACGAGTTTGTCCCCTACATCGAGGTGTTGGATAGCGACGGCAAGTCATCGACATCCTACGAGAGTAGCTACGTAAAGACGACGATGACGAACAATCGCTCGTCAATCTTCGAGGGTGGTTTCTCCTACAAGGAGTCATTCGGAGATCACAACCTATCGGCTGTTGCAGTGGCTACAAAGGAGACATATACATATGAGGGTTTCTATGCTCGCAAGGAGTGTGTGGCGGATAACTCTGTGACCAACCTATCCACTGCGCTCGACAACCCTGAGGCGGAGGCGTTGGATGGTTACACAAACGTGTTGATCGGTACAATCGGACGTATCTCATACGACTGGAAGAGTCGATATATGTTTAGCGCAAGTGTGCGTGTTGATGGATCGTCGAAATTCAGTGCCGAGAATCGATGGGGAGTCTTCCCGTCAGCATCGGCGGCGTGGAACGTGAGTGATGAGTCATTCTTTAAGCCGGTAAAGAGTGTGATGAACAACTTCAAACTGCGCGCAAGCTACGGAACAACGGGTAACCAAAACTTCTCAGCATATAGCTATGAGAACTACCTCGAAAATGGATATGATACAGTCTATGGTACAGGATCAGGTTCGTTGGGGTATGGTACGACACAGACGGAGTTCGTCGACACCGACATTAAGTGGGAGACAACGCGTCAGATCAACGTCGGTGCAGACCTCGGTTTCTTCCGCAGTCGCTTGACGTTTAGCGCTGAGTACTATAAGTCGAACAAGGAGGATATGTTGTTCCCGATCCTGCCTCCGGGATCATCGGGCTCAACATCGAAGGTGACGATGAACATTGGAAATATGACTAACGAGGGTTATGAGCTATCGGCAAACTATCGAATTAACAAGAAGAAGTATAACCTCATACTAGGTGCTACATTCTCGACAAACACCAACCTCGTGACGAAGATCGATGGTGACGGAATGCGATATGTGGCATACACAACAGGAATGATCTCTGGATCGTCGGATCGCTCGTCAGTCAACTACATTGCTGAGGGTTACGAGGCGGGTGCATTCCTGCTCTACCCAACCAACGGAATCATCAAGACTGAGGAGCAGTTGACAGCATATCAGCAGATCAATCCCGATGCTCTGATGGGTGACTTGATTTATGTCGACAGTGACGGAAATGGTGAGATCACCGACGAAGATAGGGTATATTGTGGCAGTGGACTCTCAGAGTATGAGATTGGATTTACCCTCAGCTTCAACTATAAGAACTTCGATTTCTATGCGAATTTATACTCTGCATTGGGTCACGAGATCATCAACGGATCGAGAATCACAGCCTTCACCTATGGTCGCCATATCGACCTCTTGAACGCCTACGATCCCATCACAAACCCAGACTCTGACCTCCCAACATATCGAGGTGACGGTACCACACACGACAACTACCGCGCCGACACAGATATGTGGGTTGAGGATGGCTCATACCTCCGACTCAAGAATATCACTCTGGGCTACACCGTTCCCAAGAAGATTTCGAATCGCATAGGTGTCGGCAAGGCTCGATTCTACCTATCTGCGCAGAACCTATTCACCCTCACTAACTACACAGGTTACGACCCCGAGGTGGGCGGTTCGATCACAACGCGAGGTCTCGACACAGGTCGTTACCCTACGTTCCGAACATTTATGTGTGGATTAAACATATCACTCTAACCTCTAAAACAAGCTACTACAATGAGAAAGTATATAATCATAGCCTTAATGGCGATCTGTTCAGCTTCGTGTAGCGATATGTTGGATCAGACAAACCCAAATTACATCTCTGTTGACGATGGCTGTGACTCGCTGAGTGACACTCAGTCGGGACTCTACGCAGCCTATGCGGCAGTCAGAAATAGTTACGTCCTCAATATTCGTTTTGAGGGTTTTAGAGGTGATTTAGCCTACCCGGGATATGGTCGTCCAATCCCATCGAGCAACGCCACAGGTGTCACTTGGTACACACAGACCTACACAAACTCAACGAGCGGTATCGACGATAAGTGGGATGGTATCTACACTGCAATTTGGCGTGCAAATCAAGTGATCGAGGCGCTAAACGAGTTGCACGACTCGATTGATGTTACATCCGACGATCAGACAACGTGGGAGATTCAGATGGGACACGCAAAGTTCATACGTGGTTTGATGTATTTCTATCTCTACTCATCGTTCAACGGTGGTTCGGTGGTGTTGCGCGAGAGCTCTGTTGAGGCTCCGTCTGATTTCGCGAAGGCGCTCTCTACGCCAGCCGAGGTGCGTGCATTCTTCCTTGCCGACCTCGAAGAGGCGTATGAGCGACTACCTAAGCGCAGCGAGCAGTCGACAGGCTACGAGAACCTAGCATCGAAGGGTGCGGCGGCTACAACCCTCGGCACAAGCTACCTCTATGAGGGCGACTACGAGAAGGCGATCGAGATGTTCGAGGCAGTTATCGAGAGTGGCGAGTATGAGTTGGAGACAGATATGGAGAAGCTTTTCACCACAGCTGGCGAGCACAACTCGGAGTCGATCTTCGAGATCACCTACTCAACAGAGTATCGCACAGACCTTGGCACGTGGGATCTCGCCTCGATGACAAATGCCCTCAACACACAGACTACATCGACAACCTCTGCACCGCTACCTGCAGCGTGGTTGGTCTACGAGTACTCTAACGAGACGATCGACAAGCTCAACCCCATCAACACGGAGGATCGCATCGCTAACAACAACGGCATTTCGTGGCGTGCGTCGCAGATGGTAGCTCTCGTTCAAGATGACAGAACACCATACTACATAACCGACAATGCAGGTTACAACTGTGCAATCGGTGGTAGCTACTCAACTCCTACGCCCAACAACGGCTTCGGTAAGTTGAAGAAGTATTCGAACCACGACATCTGCTCTGACTCTGAGGATACACCTAGCGTGTCGGGTAAGAATGTAACGGTGAGCCGTCTTGCCGATGTCTACTTGATGTATGCGGAGTCGATCCTCCAGCAGAATGACGACATTGACGGCGCGATAGAGTATATCAACAAGATCCGTGAGCGTTGGGGATTGGTTCTGCTAGGTGAGTCGAATGGCGACACCTCTCGTACATACGATGAGATCAACTACGACAAAGATATGTTGATGGAGCACATTATGTTCAAGGAGCGCCCGTTGGAGCTCTCGTTCGAGGGGCATCAGATCCGTTGGCAGGATTTGATCCGTTGGGGGTTGTTGGAGGATGACGATAATAATATATTCCGCAAGCGTGCGCAGGAGACCTATTACGCCTACGACTTCCAGATCGTCTCGCTCGATGGCTCAGCCACAAAGAAGAAGATCAACTCTGCGATCACAACCAACGAGGCGATTGCCTCAGCCTCTGCGACAAGTATGCACACGATCGACTACGAGTTCGATACTGCCGCAACACAATACACCAAGAAGACGAACCAATATCTGCCAATCCCATTGAGCGAGATCACAGCAAACGCAGCACTCAGCGAGTAAAAATATAAAAACTGATTAAAGATGAAAAAGATACTTATATATACATATACGCTCCTCGTCCTCCTATTTTTGGGAGGCTGCGAGAGCAATGCTCCATCGGTCGACATCAGCGATGTTGCGTGGGTGACGAGCGGTTGGAAGCAGGATGGTGACTATATCTATGAGATCGACGAGGAGGATTACCTATACTTTATGAACGCCTCGCAGGGGGCACTCTCTACGACGTGGGAGATCTCGCCCGAGTGTGTATTTATGATCGACGACTTCAACGACAGCGACGACATTGCATCGCAGGCAGCACCCGAGAAGGGACTCACCTCGAACAACATTGTCGAGACAGTCTATTTCCCAACGGGCGGCACACATTATGTGAAATTCACAACAACATTCAACGAGTGGGTAACATCGCACGACGACTCGCCAACGGAGGCGGTTTATAACGATGAGCTAGGTGTATGGGTCTACGAGCACACATTCAGCGTCGTTGTAAAGGAGGCGCTAGCGATGGGTTATCAGGTGATCCACCTAGGCGACAACAAAATCTATGACGAGAGTGACGAGGTGATCTTCGAGCGTGTGGCAGGCAAGACAAACACAAAGGAGACAGAGATCTCAATTGAGGATGGCGACATTCTACGCTTCATCAGTACAAGTACAGGAACAGATCTAGTTGAGACAGTGACGTGGGTAGTCAATGGCGAGACATTCGAGACCGCAGAACCTCTTGATTACACATTCAATTACGAGGAGGGTGAGGAGAATGTATATACCGACTTCTCGTTGATGATCGAGCGCACGGAGCGTCCTGCGACCGACATTACAGCCAATATACAGATGATCCTTACGATCAATCCAGAGCCTCTCGATGCGTCGTTCTCTATAACCAAAGCCGATGGAGCAGAGTTGACAGAGGATGCAGCGATCGACCGTGGCGACAAGCTCTACTTCAACGACCTTAGCGCAGGTACGGGCTATACCACAGAGTGGGGATACTTCTTTAGCGAGGATAATGGTGTAAGCTACAAGGCACATAACTTTACGCCCGATGCAGATGGTGGATATACATTCACCACAGCAGGTCTATATAGTATGTTTGTGATGAATATCGAGAACACGGAGCTATACGCAGAGGGCAAGACGACAAGCACTGCCAGCAAGCAGTTTACATTAACAGTCGATGTTCCAGAGTTCGGAATATCAAGCGTATCGCTCGACATCGCGTCGACTGCAACACACGCCAACACCGACACGCCAACGATCGAGATTGCGATGAATAACACCCTTGCCGCTCTACCATCGTTTAGCAGCGCAACTGGCGGCTTCACTCTAACCGTGACAGACTACGCAGGAGCAACGCAGACCGTCAACGTAACAGAGGTTACAGCTGACGACACGAAACTCAGTCTCAAACTCGATGCCAAGATCTACCAAGGCGACACCGTGAAGTTGAGCTACACACAGGATCAGGAGATCAAAGATGTAGATGGCGCGGTGATCGCAGATTTTGTGGATCGTGTGATAACTATCACCTCTGATACAGATCTCTACAAAGATAAGACAGACTACGATTTCGAGACAGGCACTACAGCTGGAACAAACGGATGGACTGGACCTAGCTCGATCTCTAATACCACGATCGACACGACTACTTCGGTTTCAGGTAGCAATTCAATCCTTGTCTCAGATGATAAGTATAGCAATGGCTTCAAGGGTAGCGCAGGATCAACAACATCTGCGTCGCTATTCTACTCCGCAACATCTTCTGTTGGTGTTGAAATACCTGCTGGTAACTACTTGATGCAACACTATGTCAAGGTGGGAAGCAGCGTTCTAAACGCCTCTGCTTACTATACAACGAAGTCGAAGGATTACGATGTAGATGGTAGTTCGTGGGTTCTTGACGTAGACGATAGCGGCAGCACAGTTACATATAGTTACCCATCTGCCGATGGAGAGTGGCATTTGCAGCAATCTGTCTTGACGACTTCTGGCGGAACAGGGGTTAAGACGAGCATTCTGATCTACTCGGTACAAGATAGCATCGATAACTTCTCGGCAGGTATGCAGATCTGGTTTGACAAGATCAAGCTAATCCCAATCCGATAGTCTAACCACATTAAACTAGAATTAAAGATGAAAAATATATTGAAACATATGCTCCTTGCCCTACCTTTTTTGGTAGGGTGCGAGAGCGACGATGCATCGTTCGTCGATCCTTATGAGGTTGACCGCAACGCAGCGTGTGAGTTGTCGTACACGCTCGATGGCACATTCCCAAGTGGCGATGGAAACTACCTCGCTATCCAAAACAGCTACATCACCCTCGACAATACCTCGACGGGTCTCTACACGCAGAGTTGGATCGTAAGCAGCGTCGACTGCCAATTTATGGTGGATGGTTTTGACCCCGAGGCTGACCTCGCAGAGCAGGCTGACATAACTAAGGGCGTAGCGTCGACACGTGCGCTCGACTACCTCTACTGCCCGACAATTGGTACATATACCGTGACTCTCAACTGTGCATTTGTTAACGAGGTTGCAGGGGCTACATATAGCGAGTCAGCTGACCTTTGGATCTACAAGGAGTCATTCACGATCGAGGTGCAGGAGTGCCCTGCGCTGAGTGCAGTCCCCAAGATCTACGACACGGATGGTGTAACAGAGATTACAGCCTCGACACTAGAGATCAACCCCGGCAAGACCCTCTACTTCAAGAGCGAGAGCACGGGATTGGATCTTGTCTCAGAGAGCTGGAACGTTACGGTCGATGGTGTAGAGCAGGAACTTACACTCACAGCTGACGGCAGCTACACTTTCATCGAGGAGGGTACATATAGTGATTTTTCTCTCGTTGTCGAGAGTTCAAACATCCTCTATGGCGAGTCGAATACCAATGAGTCGACACTTCCGCAGAGCATCAAGGTGGAGTCTATTCCGCTCGCTGTGACAGCTATATCGCTCGATATCAGCGGCAGCGTGTCGCACAGTAGCACGGAGTTCCCCGAGATTAAGGTGACACTCAACGGTGTGGTCGAGGATATTGTGGATGTTGTGGATGACTTCACACTCTCTGTCATCGACTATGCAGGCGCGACACAGACCATTGAAATTACCTCAGTCGAGCTAGATTCAACAAAGGGTGCGCTGATCCTTAAACTTAATGGAAAGATCTACGAGAACGACACCGTGACGTTGAGCTACACATCGGATGAGCAGATCATAGATAAGTATAATGAAGAGAACATATTGGAGTCGTTCGCTCCTCAGAGTGTCACTGTCTCGGGTGGAGTCGATCTGTTGGGTTCAAGTACAGATTATGATTTTGAGACAGGAACGACAGGAGGTGTAAATGGTTGGACGTTGCAGAGTTGGAGTGGCTCTTCGATTGATGTAACAATGGCTAGTTCGGGTTCTAATTCACTGTTGTTCAGTGATTATTCTGGAAGTTGTGATGGTTTTAGAAATGGTGGTTCAGCAACTACGTTTACTGCTTTTTATAGTGCAACATCCTCGGTGAGCATACCAGTTCCTCCGGGTAACTATCTCTTGGAACACGATGTTTATGTGTCGAATGGTGTGACTTCGGATGCTTACTACGTGACAAAGTATCGTGACGACGCTGGTTCGTCGTGGGTGGTCGATAAGGATTCGTCAGGTAGCACAATTAACTATAGTTTCCCAGAGGCTGGTTCGTGGAGTACTCAGCGAGGAGCTGTAAATTACTCAGCCGATATGAATCTGAAGTATAGCTTCTTATTCTACTCTTATGCCAATGATACCGCCCTGTTTGACGAAGGAGCAAAGTTCTGGATTGACAACTTTAAGCTAATCCCAATTCGATAACCACAATGAAGAGAACAATCATATCAATAGCAGCTGCGGTGTTACTATCCACCGCAGTTGCATACTCCGCACCAAAGGGGGCGGAGAGGGTCGCACAGCAGAAAATGGGTGAGCTCACGCAGCTAATCAAAACTGCAGAGTCGAAGGGGATCAACACCCTCAAGGAGCGCACAGCACTTCGCACAGCCGAGATATTCTTGGAGTATGCAGCGTGGGACGACAAAAACGTTGAGGCTAATACTGCTCACTTCGCAAAGGTCGGACGCTACAAAAAGGAGGCAGCGAAGTATGCGAAGCTCCTCCCCGACTTCGAGCGTGATGAGATCGTCAAGATGATGGAGAGCTCGATTGAGGAGCTTGGACGTGTAGTGAGCGGTGAGACAACCCGTCGTCCATCGCCACAGATCGACTGGTCGAAGATCTCTATTGAGGGGGATCAGGTACTCTTTGAGGGTAACCCAGTCTTTCTCACCGACTGGACGTGGAAGCCTGACTCGAAGCGCTACACAGAGTACTTTGGAGATATGGATGGTCACCTCATCTCGCCATCTATCGTAACAGCTACAGGGGGGATTACTCCAAAGGCTGCCTCTGACATAAAGGCGAAACCATCGGGTTCGGCAGGTATGATCTTTATCGGTCACACCTCAATGCCAAAGTGGGCAACAGATCAAGATCCAACACTAAAGGAGGGGGCAGGCAAGAAGTATGTGATGTACGACATTAACAATCCATTGGGGCGTGATGTTGTGAGTTCGATGATCTCTAAGAGCGTACCTCTTATGGCTGGCAACAACTACACGAAGCTAGGCTATATGCTTGCGAATGAACCTCATTGGATCTCGACAAAGGATTCATATGCGTGGGGCGAGATCTCGCAGCTTGCAGTTGTCGACTTCAAGGTGTGGTTGGAGCAGAAGCACGGTTCGATCAAGGAGCTTAACAAGGTGTGGGGTACAAAATACAAGAGTTTCGATGATGTGGAGCACACACCATATGTCGAGAAGGAGCAGATCGGTACACCTCAATATTATGACTTCGTGAAATACAATATGGTGCGTGTGAGCGACTGGTTCCACCACCTCGACACGGAGCTAAAAAAGGCTGACCCCGAGGCGAAGAGCCACATCAAGATTATGCCCGATATGTGGAGCGAGAACCCCAAAGACAATGGTCTCGACCTCGAAACGTTGACGCGTATGTCCGACATAATCGGCAACGATGCCTCGACAACGGCACACCTCACTTGGGGCGCTAAGCAGTGGTGGGAGGCAGATTACTCCTTCAACTGGCGCGAGCTCTGTATGGGTTACGACTTTATGAAGTCGGTGAGCCCCAACAAGATCATCTTCAACTCGGAGGGACATCTTATCACGACGAACAAGTATCGCAATCTATACGAGACACCCGAGTACATTAGAATGAACTACTGGCTAGCTCACATCCACGGTATGAACGTTATGCGCTCGTGGTATTGGGCACGCACCGAGGATGGTTCGAGCAAGGGCAATGACGAGTCGACAGGTTACGCTGCATCGAACAACCACCAGCCACGTGTGGTAAACGAGGTACACGCAACGACCATCGATCTCAACTCTGTATCGAAGGAGATCACCGAGTTTCAGCGTCAGCGTAAGTCGATACGCCTCTTCTACTCCAACGCTGCAGCCATCAATAACGCTACACAGATGGATGATCTGTTCGCTGTATATGAGATGTTATACTTCGAGGGGTCGCCAATAGGTTTTGCAACAGAGGGGATCATCAAGAATAACCCTCACACGGAGTGGGATGCAATCGTCGTGGCTCGCACAAAGTCGGTTACACGATCTGAGGTTGAGGCGTTGCAGAGCTATCTCGACGCAGGTGGTGTGGTTATCCTCGATGGCGAGAGCTTGAAGGTCGACGAGTATGGTCGTCCGCTCAACGCGAAACTCAACCCGAGCAAAGGCGAGTTGATAATGATAGATGGGTGGAAAGCCGCTAAATCACAAGTCATCGCGCAGCTGCGAGCTTGCAAAAATCTACCTCCGCTCTCGCTAAAGGAGACAAATGAGGGAAAGAAGAAGGGTGTGATGTGGCGAATGATTAAAGGCACAAAACCAAACACTTTCATCCTCTCTGTGGTCAATATGGGTAAGGGGGCTGCGACAATTGAGATCTCGCACCGCAGTTTCAAAACACGTAAGATTGGTAAGGTCGCGAACTACCTAACAGGCGAAGAGCTAGATGCTAAAATAGATATGCCACTGTATCAGACACTTTTGCTAGAGGTGAGTATAGAGGCTGTAAAATAATTCTTGAATATGAATAGATTGAAGATACTAACTATAGCCTCGCTCCCCCTCGCCATCGGTGCGAGTTGTAGCGAGGGTGGGGTAGTCGACCAGCCCAATATATTGTGGGTCTTTGGTGAGGACATTAGCCCGTGGATGCCGATATATGGCGACTCAACGGTGATGACCCCCAACATTGATTTCTTGGCGGCAAACGGAGTGACATATACAAATTGTTACTCCACCTGCCCCGTGAGCTCGCCTTGCCGATCGGCTCTCGCAACAGGTATGATGCAGACAACGATAGGTATGCACAACCACCGCACAGGGCGCACCGACAAGGTGATCTCGAAACTTCCCGATGGGGTGGGCGTTCTCCCCGTGATGATGCGAGAGGCAGGATTCCACACCTTCAACTCAGGAAAGGATGACTTCAACTGGCAGTATGATTGGAACGACTACTGGAGTGGTCCATATACGCAGGTGAAGTTCTTCGGTAAGTCGGGCGTTGGTAGTTGGAACGATCGAGAGGAGGGACAACCATTCTTCGGCGAGATAGAGCTCTTTGGAGGTAAAAATCAAAACAAGGTGAAGAACCCTGTCGACATCTCGACTATCAAAGTGCCTCCATACTATCCAAATGTTGAGTTTATGCAGGAGCAGTTGGCGACACATTACAATCAGATTAAACTCACCGACGAGGAGATCGGTGCGCTCATCGAGCAGATGAAGCACGATGGAGTATACGAAAATACGATTATGATCTTCCTATCCGACAATGGATATCAGACTCTGCGCGACAAGCAGTTCCTCTACGATGGTGGTATTCATATGCCATTTATCATCGCTGCGCCGGGCAACCATAAGCTTCTCGAAAGGTATGGACTCAAGATCGGGTCGGTCGATGATGGGATGGTCTCGTTGTTGGATGTCACGGCTACTACGCTAGCGATGGCTAACATCAAGATCCCTAGCTATATGGAGAGTCGGAATATGTTGGATCGAAACTATCATCGCGACTTTATCGTTGCGGCACGTGATCGCTGCGACTTCACGATCGACCGCATCCGTGCAATCCGCGACAAGGAGTTTAAGTATATTCGCAACTTTATGACCGACCGCCCACTGATGCAGTCGCAGTATCGCGACATCAGCAAACCATACAAACAGTTTATGAAGATTTGGCAGAGCGGTGAAGCACCATTTGCCGATGAGTGGTTGAGCGACGAACGTCCAGCTGAGGAGCTCTACGACATCGTTAATGATCCGCACGAGATCCACAACCTCGTCTCAGATCCAGCCTATGCAGAGGTGTTGGCGAAGATGAGAGGTCGCCTAGATGGGTGGATCGACGAGACCGACGATCAGGGGCAGTACCCTGAGTCGCGCGAGCAGTTGCAGGTGATTAAGGAGCGTTGGGGCGCACGAGCAGTTAACAAAGAGTATGACATATTAAAAGAGTAGCCGTATGGATAGAAGAGGTTTTTTGAAAGTTTCGGGGCTGTCTACATTGGCAGCCCTAGCATCAGGTTCGATCCTGTCGTCTTGTGTAGAGCCTAAGTGCGGCAGCGAGTGGAGCAATGCTAGCAATGGTGAGCTAAAGTATCTAGGCTATAAAGATATATCGACAATAAATAAGGATCGACACTATGAGTGTGACGTAGCTGTCGTAGGTGGCGGTATCGCAGGTATCTGTGCCGCTGTTGCCGCTGCAAGAGGTGGTGCGAAGGTGATCTTTGTGCATAACCGCTCTGTGTTGGGTGGCAACGCGTCGAGCGAGATTCACGTTCCGATAAATGGCTCGTACCACTTTAAGAATAAGTTTAAGGTTGATCGTGAGACAGGTATTGTCGAGGAGTTGCAGCTGGAGAATATATACTACAATCCGCAGATGTCGTGGGAGGTGTGGGATCACGTCCTCTACGACTATGTGACGCGCAACAAAAATCTCACGTTGATGCTAGAGACTCACGCAACGAAGGCGGTGATGAGTGGTAACAAGATAAAGGAGGTGGTCTGCTTTCAGCAGGCTACGGAGTCGAGGGTGACCATCCGCGCAAAGCAGTTCATCGACTCATCGGGCGATGGTATGATGGCGGCAAGTGCAGGTGCAGAGTTCCGCTATGGTCGCGAGGGCAAGGCGGAGTTTGGCGAGAAGTACGCCCCCGACGAGCCCGATGGTTGGGTGATGGGCGACAGCATACAGCTCAGCACCAAGGATATGGGGCGACCAATTAAGTTTACGCCCCCGACATTCGCCATCAAGTACGACCCCTCGAAGATGAACAAACGAAATATCACGCAGCTCAACTGCGGCTTCTGGTGGGTAGAGTTGAGCGACCAGCTCGATATTACGTTGGCTACGAACGAGAATCGCCACAAGCTACTTGCGTATCTATATGGTGCGTGGGACTATGTGAAAAATTCGGGCAAGTTCCCCGAGGCGGAGAACCTCGCAATAGATTGGGTTGGTTCGGTCATTGGTCGCAGGGAGTCGCGCAGATTTATGGGGGATCATATCCTCACGGAGAGCGATCTCACGGAGTATCGACACTTCGAGGATGCGGTGGCGTATGGTGGCGGCTGGTCGCTCGATGAGCACTGCCCGGGTGGACTAGAGAATCCAGACGACCCTGCGAGTTTCTTCCATCAGAACTTTAAGAAGATGTTCGAAATACCATATCGCTCACTCTATTCGCGTAATATTGAGAATCTATTCTTCGCAGGTCGCAACTTCAGTGCCTCGCATATCGCGTTGTCGGGTACTCGCTTGATTGCGATGTGTGGCTTGATGGGGCAGGCTGTTGGTACGGCGGCAGTTATGTGTGTTGAAAAGAGCTGTTCGCCACGTGGGGTATATCAGAATTATATGTCGGAGTTGCAGGAGAGGCTTCTTCGCGAGGATGTTTTCATCCCCAACCGACCTGCGGCAGATGCAGCTGATTTGGCACGCAAGGCAACTCTCACTGCCTCGTCTACATCGTCGGGTGACGCTAGACTTTTGACAGATGGATATAGCCGCGACGAGGTTGATCGTATCCACCACTGGGAGTCGAGTGAGAGCACTCCAACGCTAACCTTTAAGTGGAGTGAAGAGGTAGAGTTGAGCGAGCTAAATATCAAGTGCGACAGCTCTCTGCATCGCGAAATTCAGCTCCATCCCAACACCGACAAGATGAAGGGTCGCCCCGAAGGGTTGCCACTTGAGATGGTGAAGTCGCTCTCGGTCGAGGCGTTGGTCGGAGGTGTGTGGCAGCAGGTCGCTCAGGTCGACAACAACATCTATCGACTCATTAAGCTGCCATTCGAGAGTCTGAAGAGCAGCTCGTTGAGAGTCAAATTCCACGAGAGTTATGGTGAACCAAGAATCAAGATTTTCGAGGTAAGATGCTATTAATCTGTCTCTATCATCAGATGTCAGACTTCTGTTGATGAGATAATTTTTCAAAATAAATAAATCGCCCCTACACTCTGTTGTAAGGGCGGTTTTCATCTCTTTTCGCAGGTTTTTGTTCTTTTAAGAGTGAGGAAATAGGTGATAATTTAGCGAAAAAATTTGAATATTCATAAAAAATACACTATCTTGCTCAAGTGAATTGATAAAACTCAAAAATAACTAAACTACAACTATGAAAAAAAATCTTCAATTAGCACTCTTGGCAGCTCTGTTTGCTGGGTGTTCAAATGATGGAGATCTAATTTGCGGTGACACACCCAGCAGCGGTGTAGCCGTAAGTTTCAGCTCCGACCTCTCGACCAGAGTGGATGGGACAGCGTGGGGTGAGACCGACCAAATAGGTATCTTCGCCACGGATGATGATGGAAAAACCATCGCTACAAATGTGGGTTACGGATTTGCAGATGCTGAGGCGGCTGCGAGTGGTGAACTGAGCGTGATAGCAGGTCAAGATCCGATTTTCTACTATGGTGATAGCTCGTCGGTTGACTACTACGCCTACTATCCATATGATGCTGAGCTCTCAGGTGAGAGTATCGCAGTCGATTTGGAGAGTGGTGACAATTGTGATATATTGTGGACGTCGGCACTAAATATGGGTGCAAGTGCTGTCTCGTTTGCGTTCGAACATCAGATGGCTCGTTTGGAGTTCTCTATATATTATGAGGCTGATGCGGTTAGCTCTGTTACGTTGGAGGGGTTGAAGAGTCAAGCTGTGTTTGGCGTTACAGCAGGTGCATTCTCGAGTGTTGAGAGTGTTAAGAGTATTGCGGCTCAAAGTTCGTCATCCTCAGACAATACCTATACCTTTTATTCAACGATATTCACATCAGACAACATATCATCTGACTTCGTGGTTGTCGTAGAAACAGAGGATGGTAAGAAGTTCGGTTGGGCACCCACCGTAGCGACATCGTGGGAGGGTGGTGACACCTATAAATACGACATCAACTTAATCTCTGTGGCGGTGACACTCACCGATGCAGACACTACAAAAACTATCGACACGGAGGATTATTCGACAGTGCAGCTTGAGGCTACAATCTCGCCCGTAGGTCGCACCATAATTTGGAGTTCGAGCAAGGAGGAGGTCGCAACGGTCTCTCAGGAAGGTCTTGTGACAGCAGTAGGAGTTGGTGAGACGACGATTACCGCAACTGCCGACAACTGCATTGCGCCTCAGACGTTGACTGTTAAGGTCGTGGAGCTACAGAAGATCACGATTTCGCAGACGGATGATATGACAAGTATGGTCGCTGGCGAGTCGGTGACACTCACTGCGACACCTAAACTTGCAACATCTAGCACTATCGTGTGGAGTGTCGATAACGACAAGGTCTCAGTGGTCGATGGTGTTGTAACCGCAGAGTCTGATGCAACGGGCAGCGTAACAGTCACTGCAACTGTCGATGGTGTATCGGACAGCTACACACTCACAATCGGAGAGCTAAAAATTTTGCTCGAACCAACATCGAAAACGTTGGTAGCAGATGGTTCGAGCTTCACGATCGAGGCTACAACAAACTCTACAAAGGATATTACGTGGGCATCGAGCAATAGCAGTTATGCGAAGGTCGTGAAGGGTGATGATGGAGTTGTGACAGTTACAGCAGTCGCAGCAGGATCTGCTAACATAACCGCGACAATCGGAACAGTTGTAGCCATCTGTGCCGTGACAGTCGAAGCTGCAACAATCGAGGTAGGTGAGGATGTTTCGATGAGCGAGGTGGATAGCAAAACATTCACAGTATCAACAAACTCATCGAATAGCATCAAGTGGAGTTCTAGCCTAGAGTCTGTTGCAACTATCAATGACTATGGAGTAGTAACGGTAGTCGCAGCAGGTGAGACGACAATCACCGCAAAGATCGATGGCACAGAGGTCTCTGACAGCTGCAAACTCACAATCACGGAGGCAGACCCAGTGATGACACTCACAACAACATCGATTTCGAGCCTCGCGATAGGAGGCACCACGCAGATCGAGGCATCGGTTGCACCATCGCGCTACACGCTTACATACACTTCGGGCGATGACGATATTGCAACTGTCGATGAGTACGGAGTTGTGACGGGAGTTGCTGCGGGTGAGACGACGATTACGGTATCGGTTACAGGAGAGGGCGACACTTATGATAAGACGGTTTCGGTCAAGGTTATCTACGAAAAGACATCTGAGACGTTAATGCTTGCAGACTTCGCTAATGGGTATCTGCCTGCTACATCCGATATTTGGATTATAAATGATGTGGAGGGTACTAATTTTGATGATCTTCACGCTGCAATTAAGGCGGCAGATACTGCTGGTCGTGAGATTGAGATAGAGTTCCCCAATTTAACAACAGATTTGGCGAATAACGCTTTCTATTGTACTAATGAGTCTTTGGTCTCGATTACATTTGGTGCAGTGGCTACAGTTGGAAACAATGTATTTAGAGATTGCAAAGCGCTAAAGAGTGTATATTTGCCATCTGCGACAAAGCTTGGTAACAAAATTTTCTGGAATGCGCCAGTAACATATTGCGAGGTTGCGACAGCTGAGGGTGTTACACTCGATACAATATCAGCTACTACATTCGATAATGGTACATTTACAAGTTCAGATTGTACAATTCGTATCGGTGCATACAATAGTAGTAAGATCACGGTCGATACGGTGAATAACACAGTGACATATAGCACAACAACATATCAATTTGACGAGGTTCTAATTGGTGCAGCAGAGTAAGTTCAACCACAAATAAATGAAAAAAAGAGATGAAAAAGATAAAATACCTACTCCTCACCCTTGCGCTCTGCGTGGGGTGCTGCGAGGACGAGAGCGATGGTACAGCGCAGAGTGGTGATGAGGTGCAGAAGGGTAGTGCGGTGGAGTTTGCTGTGGAGCTCGCCTCTGCAACGGATGCCTCGGTGACAGCTCTCGATGCAGATACACCTGTGGTCTTTAAGCAGAGCCTAGACGTTGCCGACTATATCGGTGTCACGGCACTCAGCGGTGGTGAGGTGAGTGAGCTCAATACAAAATATTTCTGCAATGGCGATGGCACAACTATCGCGACTGTGATGTCTAAGTCGATCTGCTATCCGCTCGATGGCTCGATCAGCGCGGTCGCATATTCACCATACGATGCCGATTTCACCTATGAGTCGGGTTTGACGCTCAACATTGCCGATCAAACCGATCTTGAGGTGATCGACCTGCTCTACTCAAATGTCGCTGCCGATTTGACCGACAGCGGCGAGGCGGTAGATTTAACGTTCAGCCACCTGCTCACAGCGATAATCTTCAAGATTGAGGCTGGCGAGGGTGTCGAAGAGTCGGAGTTGGCGGATGTTACATTCACCATCGAGGGACTCAACACTGAGGCGATCGTGACCTTTGGCGAGGAGCCTAGCTACACGCTCTCCAAGAAGGTCAACATCGTGATGAATACAACCGACACACCGGGATATGCCAAAGCATTGGTATTCCCTGAGTATATTACCAATTCGACAGTATATCTCTCTGTGACCTATGCCGGCGGTGAGGTTCGTGATGGTTTGAAGTTGCTTTTGGGTGGTGGAAACTCACAGCTTGTGGGCTCAACAGTCAGGGGTAATACTCTCACTATTAGTCGTGATGGCGTAACATTCTCTGCCAATGCAGACGATTCAGGTAACACCATCATTGACTGGAATGAGGTTGACGCAGATGAAAACGAAAATGACACCGCCTACGAAATAGAGTAAGCGTTAGTAATACAAAAGCGAGAGAGACCGATCTGCGAAAATCAGATCGGTCTCTCTCGCTTTTGTGCTCTCAGCCGCTATCCTCGAGCCTCGGCAATATATCCCAACGCCTCGCGGCACTTTGCAGATACATACGCCCAATCTTTGGCAGTCACAACCTCCTTGGGGAAGAGTTTCGAGCCCATACCCACGCAGAATACGCCCGACTTGATCCACGCTGTAAGGTTTTCCTTCGATGGTTCAACGCCACCTGTAACCATCAGCTTCGACCACGGCATCGGTGCGAGCAACCCCTTTACGAAGTTCACTCCATAGACATCCCCGGGGAACACCTTGCAGAGGTCGCAACCTACCTCCTGAGCAGAACCCACCTCCGAGACAGAGCCGCAACCCGGGGTGTAGGCTACAAGTCGACGGTTGCAGATCTTCGCAATCTCAGGATTGTAGAGAGGTCCAACCACGAAGCACGCGCCCAGCTGAAGATAGAGCGCAGCAGTTGCAGGGTCGACAATCGAGCCGATACCCATCGCCAACTCAGGGCACTCCGTAGATGCGAACTTCACGAGCTCACCAAAAATCTCGTGGGCAAAGTCACCACGATTGGTAAATTCAAAGGCGCGAACACCTCCGTCGTAACACGCTTTTACGACACTCTTTGCAATATCCAAATTGGAGTGAAAGAATACGGGTACCATACCTGTCGTTCCGATCTTCGAAAGGACGGTTTGCTTATCAAATTTTGCCATTTTTTTATTGTGTGATATGTTTAATAGATATTTTACTGCGTAAATGTAGTGATTATATTGTAAATTCAAAAAATATTTTTAATTATATTTCAGATGTCTGATAAGTTGGTAGTGGGTTTTATGTATGTAAATAACAGTAAGACAGCGTTGTAGCATAGATATGTTTTATTTGCAGTATTGGATGAATCAAAATATATTCGTCAGACAACATACGAAAAATAATGGCTCAAGCGACAAAGTCCGTGGATGCCCCCCTCACACAGCCGATTAACCTAAAATCTGTACACTACGATAGAGATAAAATGGCAGATCCCTCACTCCTCGCAGTTCTGCC
>JBCQTK010000044.1:0-18494 GCA_047178665.1 Rikenellaceae bacterium
TGTAAGGTTCGGAAACCTTAGCGGTGCGTAGGGGACTCGAACCCCTGACCCCGTGCGTGACAGGCACGTATTCTAACCAACTGAACTAACGCACCGTGCGTTAATTGTGATGCAAATATAGAGCTTTTTTTTATAACCTCCAAATTTTCGAGAAACTAAATTTGGGTTCCACACACTGCATATAACTATTATCCTAAGAATCAGTATTTTTTGACCTCATTTTTTTTGTGCCGATAACCCTAATTATCGCGCTCAGACGTTGCAGCGCCGACAAATAGTGCACGAGGAAGCTGGTCGATACTCTGGATGGCAATCACCTCAATGCCCCACGACTTGTTTACAACATTTGGCGGCAGGTAGGATGAGACAATAATGCGCTTAAAACCGAGTCTGGCCGCCTCGCCTATGCGCTGATCACTGCGCGGTGCAGGTCGCACCTCGCCTGACAGTCCGACCTCTCCGGCACAACAGACTCCGTCACCAATTGCGCGATCGTAATACGACGACACAACTGCTGCAATAATGGATAGATCGAGACCTGGGTCACACACCTTAAACCCGCCTGCAAAGTTCAGAAACATATCTTTCTGAAACATCTTTAGCCCCAGACGTTTCTCCATAATGGCAACTAACATATTCATTCTTTTCGTATCGAAACCTGTGGTATTTCGTTGCGGCGTGCCATATGTAGCGTTGCTAACCAACGCCTGAACCTCGATCAAGTAGGGGCGGATGCCATCTACGGCTGACCCAACGGCGATACCACTGAGTGGAAGATCGTAGTGCGACAGGAGTATCTCCGACGGGTTGTCGACAGCCTTCAGACCTGCGTCGAGCATCTCGAACACCCCGATTTCGAACGTTGCGCCAAAACGATTTTTGATACCTCGCAGCGTTCGATATATGTTGTTGCCGTCGCCCTCGAACTGAAGTACAACATCGACGATATGTTCAAGTATCTTGGGTCCTGCGATGGCACCATCCTTGGTTATATGACCGATTATAATGACAGATGTATTTCGTCCTTTGGCATATTTGAGTAGGGTAGCGGCGCACTCTCTAATTTGCGACACGCTACCTGCCGACGACTCGATCAGCGAGGTGTAGATCGTCTGGATTGAGTCGATGACCACTAGATCTGGACTATGTTGATCTATCTGTGCGACAATATTTTCGAGCAGTGTCTCTGTATAGATTAGGCACTCGCTCTCGCCAACTCCTATGCGATTAGCCCTCATCTTGATCTGTTCGGCTGACTCCTCGCCCGACACATAGAGTGTCTTGACGCCTCGATTCTGCAGAGCTAGTTGCAGGCTCAATGTTGACTTTCCGATACCTGGTTCGCCGCCCAACAATATGAGTGACCCTGGCACCATTCCACCGCCCAATACTCGGTTCACCTCACTGTTGCCTAGATCTATGCGGCGGTGTTGACTCTCGACAATATCCTCCACGCGCTGCGGCTTCGACGTTGGTATGTTGGCTACGGCAGCGGAGATTGAGTTGCTCGTATTTTTCGACACAATCTCCTCCGTAAAGCTGTTCCACGCACTACACGATGGGCAGCGACCTAGCCACTTGATAGCTTCGTATCCGCACTCTTTGCAGAAATATGCACGTTTAATTTTCGCCATAATTCTAGCCGAAGATTAGGCGATAGAAGTCGTTGCCGTTGGCATAGATGAGCAGTGCAAATAGAAAAAGCATACCTATGTACTGTGCAGTTTCAAGAAACTTGTCGCTAGGTTTGCGCCCCGTAACCATCTCGAATAGGGTAAATATAGCGTGTCCGCCATCGAGTCCTGGGATGGGGAGGATATTCATTACCGCGAGCATAATCGACAAGAAGGCTGTCTTGAGCCAGAAATCCTGCCAGTTCCATACGCTCGAGAACATATTGCCGATAGCGACGAAGCCACCGAGCTCACGATACATCTCTGTCTTGGGCTGAAAGATCAGCGACAGCTGCCCCATATATGACGAGACGGCAGATCCTGCGCGGCGGAAACCTGCAGGTATCGACTCCAGCAATGTGTAGCTACGGCTCTCCATAACGAATGGTTTACGCGTAAGAACACCTATCAAACCCTCGTCGCTAACTGGTACCGAGAGCGTAATTGTGTCGACTCCGCGGAGTGCCGATAGGGTAATTTCCTCGCCCTTGTGGCTTATGATTGCTGCGCGACACTCGGCGTAACTCTCCATATCTTCTCCGTTGATAGCTACGATTTGATCGCCCGACTGCAGCACCTGTGCCCCCTCCGACTCTACAGAGTCGACAATGAAGGGCATTCGGAGCGTGAGTAGGTCGACGTGCGCCTTAGCCTTACGCATCTCGATCAGATCCTCCAATGGGATAGTGAGTGTAGCCTCCGATCCATTGCGCTCCACAACAACTGTGCGGTCTCCATCCGAGAGGAGCAGACGATTGACGATCAGTGCCACATCTTCGATCTTCTCGCCGTCGATCGAGATAACCTTATCGCCATTCTCGAAACCGAGTTGGTGTCCCGTCTCATTGAAGTCATATCCCCACTCAACTCTCTCTGTCGGGAGGTAACTCTCGCCCCACGCGTAGCATACACCTATATATATAGTGATAGCGAGCAGGATATTCATCACCACACCTGCCACCATAACGATAAATCGCTGCCACGCAGGCTTTGCACGAAACTCGTCTGGCTGAGCTGGTTTTGCCATCTGCTCCTTGTCCATACTCTCGTCGATCATACCTGCGATCTTGCAGTAGCCACCGAGCGGCAACCACCCGAGACCATACTCCGTCTCGCCACGCTTGATCTTGAAGATCGAGAACCAGGGGTCGAAGAAGATGTAGAATTTGTCGACACGCATTTTGAATATACGTGCCGTGATGAAGTGTCCGAACTCGTGTAGTCCGACAAGCAGGGTAAAGCAGATGAAAAATTGTACAACTTTTACTAGAATCTCCATAATATCGTTTTAATCTATTTATATTCTTATTAACGTACTCTCTACATATATTAATATACACCTACCCAATATACTCTGCCGCCAGAGCTCGCGCCTCGATGTTAGCCTCCGCATAGTCGTCGAGGGTGGGGTGGGGTATAAAGGTAGCTTTCGATAGCGCATACTCTATTGAACGCACAATGTCGAGGTATTTGCAACTTCCATTGAGGAGTGCTGCGACAGCTATCTCGTTCGCTCCGTTGAGTGTGCACGACGCTGTGCCGCCACGTCGAAGTGTGTCGTACGCGATGTCGAGCGCAGGGAACTTCAGACGGTCGACCTCCTCGAACGTAAGTGTGGGGTTGTCGATGAAACTAAATCTCTCCTGTGGTCGTGAGGCTCGCTGCGGATATGTCAGCGCTAGAGAGATTGGCATCCTCATATCGGGTGTACCGAGCTGCGCCTTGATCGCTCCGTCGTCGAACTCTACCATCGAGTGAACCACCGCCTGCGGATGTTGAATGACAGCTATTCGTTCCGCCTCAAGTCCGAAGAGCCAGTGAGCCTCGATAACCTCAAATCCCTTATTTATCAACGTCGATGAGTCGATCGTAATCTTCGCTCCCATACTCCAGCGAGGGTGTTTGAGCGCCTGCTGAACAGTTACATTAGCCAGCTCCTCACGTGGCAGGTCGCGGAACGAACCACCGCTACAGGTGAGTATGACGCGTCGAATCGGTGAGCTCTCACCCATCAAACACTGGAATATCGCCGAGTGCTCCGAGTCGATCGGTATAATTGGCACTCTCTTCTCTAGCGCGAGCTTCATCACATAGTCGCCACCGACCACGAGGCTCTCCTTGTTGGCTAGAGCGACCTTCTTGCCCGCCTCGATCGCCGCAACCGTGGGCAGCAAACCTGCGTAACCTACGAGTGCGTTGACCACCACGTCGACCTCCGAGTTGGAGGCTACTTGACGCACTGCCTCCTCGCCAGCATAGATCTTGATAGGGTAGTTGGCGAGCCTCTCGCAGAGCGATTTGTAGTGGTGTTCGTTGGCTATCACGACAGAGTCGACGTCGAACTCGATCGCCTGCTCCGCAAGAACCTCCCACGCATTGTTGGCTGTGAGGGTTGTTAGTTCGAAAAGGTTGCGATTTTCGCGTATGATGTCGAGAGTCTGCACTCCGATCGAGCCTGTCGACCCGAGGAGTGTCACTCGCTGTCTTTTAGCACCTGTATCTATGTTATTCATTCTTTTTTGCTATATGCTAAAATATTATATATTTCTCAGGGTCAATTGGTTTACCCTCACTCCACATCTCAAACACGATGGGGCGACTCTCCATTCGAGCCTCACCACTCTCGTCGTTGTTGTCGCCTATCACCTCACCGACCTTAACGCTGTCGCCGCGTCGGACTATGGCGTTTTGGATGTTGTGATATATGGAGATGGAGTTGTCGGGATGGATGATCTGCACCGTATATTCCGACTCTGGGCTCCACATCGCCATCGACACAACGCCCCGTTTGACTGCCATCACGCGCCCTGCAGAGGCGGCAATCTCCACACCATACCTACCCTCGGCGATGTTGAACTGACGCGTTATAACGCCATCGGCAGGGGCACTCATATATCCCTCTGCGCCAAACGATGCCAGTTGCAGATTGTAGCGTCCCTCGCCCTCCATCTGTGCTCTCAGAGTTGAGTCCACCGCATTTGTGTGCAGCGATGTCTTGACGAGAGTGACGCTATCCGACGTAAGATTTTCGTAAATCCTGGGCGTCTTACCATTCATTATGAGAGCTACATTGTCGCTGTAGAGCATCATCTCCTTAATCATCTGCTCCATAGAGTCCATCCTCACCAAGTTGTCGACAATCACCATCCTCTGACGCAACGACTCGCTACGATACTTAGGGAATAGGGCGAGGGCGTTAGTATAGCCGACGAGTGTGAGTGTCAACACAAAGATCAGGATCATCGCCGAGACGATCACCATCACAATGTTGAAGAGTGAGATATGGGTATACCAACTCTCACGATTGCCGCGAGTGTTGAATATCGAGAGTCGTCGTCGTCTAAATATGTCACTCCACAACGACGCTATTTTCTGAAAAATATTCATTCCTAATTTTCTCTTTGCACAAATTATCACGCAAACTTACGAAAATAAAACGAATATTTGATTTTTTTTGCCTATTTTTGTAGGCTATACTTTTACAAAACCGAAAGTAATAATAAAATACATTAAAGAACACATACATATATTATGATACACTCAGACTGGAGCTACTCAGCTGTTCTCTACGAGATGAACGTTCGACAACTCACCCCCGAGGGGACACTTTGTGCTGCGATGCAGCATCTTCCATTTTTGCGAGATATGGGGATCGACATCCTATGGATTATGCCGATCTACACCATCGGCGAGGAGGATCGCAAAGGTAATCTAGGCTCATACTACTCCATCCGCGACTACTGTGCGGTGAACGAGGAGTTTGGCACGATGGAGGATTTCGACGCACTATTGGCTGAGGCGCACCGACTCGGTATGAGAGTCATTCTCGACTGGGTGGCAAATCACACTTCGCGCGACGCACGCTGGATCACCGAGAAACCAGCAGAGTGGTACGAACGCGACGAGAATGGTGTAGCACTCGTCCCTTGGGATTGGAGCGACACGGCGAAGCTCAACTACGACAATCACGACGTGTGGGTCGGTCAGATCGACGCTATGAAGTTCTGGCTAGATAGGGGTGTCGACGGCTTCCGCTGCGATATGGCGATGCTCGTTCCCATCGAGTTTTGGCGCGAGGTAGCGACGGAGCTACACCGCGTAAAGTCCGACGTATTTATGTTGGCGGAGGCGGAGGAGCTCAATCTCTTCGACAGCGCCTTCGACTCCTGCTACGGATGGTCGCTCCACCACCTTATGTGCGATGTGGCGAATGGTCGCCAGCGCGCCGACAAAATCCGCGACTTCCTCTACAACGATAGGGGCTATCCTCGCTGGGCAATACCGATGTGCTTCACCTCGAACCACGACGAGAACTCGTGGCAAGATAGCGAGTACCTACGTTTCGGCGATTCGTTGAAGGTGATGACCCTCTTTTCGTTTGTCACACCAAAGGGTATGCCACTGATCTACACTGGTCAGGAGGTTGGCTACGACCACTCGTTCCGCTTCTTCGACAGAGATCCGATCCCTGCTGAATGCTATGTGGAGGGCGAGATGACAGCGTTCTACCGCAAGCTGATCGAGGTGAAACACAACTACAAATGTATGAGTGCAGGCGAGATGGGCGGCACCTGGTGCACGATCGGCAACAATGCTGAGGATTGTCTACTGATCCTCGTTCGCGAGACGGGTGAGGATTGCGTCATTGCGATAATGAACCTCTCGCCATACCGTATCGACTCCGCATATAATGTAGGTAACTACGCAGGGACATATCTCGATGCAATGACAGGCGAGGAGGTCAATCTTCCCACCTTGATCAACGAACCTGTCGAGCCGTGGGCATTTAGGTTATTTGTTCAAAAACGATAGAGTAGGGTAGTTATGAGGGTGTTACGTTCTGTATTAGCCACGCTGCTACTAATCGTTGTGGCGTGTTTCACAGGTGTGGTCTCTGCTGCGGAGTACACCATTGGCAGCGTACCAAATGTGCAGCTGCGGAGTCGCTATAACTTTGTCTCAAATCCTGACGGCATACTGTCGCGAGAGGCTGTGGTACGCATCGACTCTATATGTTATGCTCTCAGGGTGAGCAATATAGCTCAGGTTGCCGTGGTCGCAGTCGATCAGATTGTCGATAGTGATGGCGCCAAAGCTGACCCTTTCACCTTCGCCTACGACCTCTTTTCGGAGTGGGGAGTGGGGCGCGAGGGGCGTGACAATGGTTTGGGCATCCTCTTTGTGGGAGATCAACGACAGATCCGCTTCGTCACTGGGCGCGGTGTCGAGGGTGTGTTACCCGACGCTATCTGCAAGAGAGTACAGACTCAATATATGCTACCATACTTCCGCCAGGGCAACTTCAGCGCGGGAATGGTGAGTGGCGTCCGCGTAGTCGAGAGCCTACTTGCCAACAGCGAGTTGAATGTGGGTGGCAGCGACTACTATCCTGCGAGGGGAGACTCTTCGCGAGGGTTGCCCGTGAGCTCAATTCTGCTCATCTTGGCGTGCGTAATCTTTGCACCAATGATCGTATCACTCATAGCGCTCTATCGCAACTCTCGCTGCAGCAGGTGCGGCAAGTTTGGACTCATCGACCAATCCAACAGAGTGGTGCAGCGAGGCGACAACTTCGAAATAGTGGAGCACACGTTCGTCTGCCCCCACTGTGGAAATCGCGAAACGAGAGTGGCGAGAGAGCTACGGAGCGACCTAGAGAGCGTCGTCCGCGGCGGCGTCATCATCGGTGGCGGCTATGGTGCAGCTAGAGGATTCCGCCGAGGCGGTGGATTCTATGGTGGAGGATTTGGTGGTGGAGGATTCAGCGGCGGTGGCTTCGGAGGTGGAGGCTTCGGAGGTGGAGGCGCAGGGTCGGGCTGGTAGTATCTTTCTCAACTCGCCTAAAACATTAAAAAGTTAATTTTGAAAATGATAGTTATGAAACGAAACATCCTAGCATTGGCTATTGCCGTGCTCTCAATCTGTTCGATGAGCTCTTGCTCGACCTACAATAATATGGTGACACTCGACGAAAGTGTGTCGCAAGCGTGGGCAAACGTGGAGACTCAGTATCAGCGTCGCGCAGACCTAATCCCCAACCTTGTCAACACAGTCAAAGGCTACGCAGAGCACGAGCAGACGACACTTACGGAGGTTATTGCAGCGCGATCGGCTGCCACCTCGGTATCGCTCACGACCGACGACCTAACCCCCGAAAACATCGCAGCATATCAGCGTGCACAGGGCGAAGTAACCTCAGCACTAGGGCGTCTGCTAGCTGTCTCGGAGCGCTATCCCGACCTGAAGGCAAACCAGAATTTCGTGGAGCTACAGGCGCAGTTGGAGGGTACGGAGAATAGAATCTCTGTCGCACGTGCCGACTTCAACCGCATTACTCGCGACTACAACTCAGCAATACGTCGCTTCCCTGCCAACCTCATAGCGAACCACTTCGAGTTCGAGAAGCGCCCATACTTCGAGGCGTCGGCAGCCGCAGCAACAGCCCCAAGCGTAGAGTTCTAGAGAAATCTGCGCTAACGTCGCAGGCAGGGCAATAATCCTAGAAAGGGTAGCCGACGCCGAAATTTAGCGCCGTGTTCTGCCAACTCCAATCCTTGATAACCCACCGCTCGCCAACGCTCTTGTTGGGGTTGTGGAGCTGAATACCCCAGTCGAGGCGTAGGATAGCGAACTGAATGTCGAGACGCAGACCTACGCCCGTATTGAATCCTAGCTGTTTGTAGAATGTGTCGCCGTTGAAGAGCGATGTTGGGTCGTAGACACCCTGCGAATCCCTTAGATACCACACGTTACCCACATCGAAGAATGTAGCGCCGTGGAGGATGTCCCATATCGGAAAGCGGAACTCAAGGTTCGCCTCCAACTTCATATCACCCAGCTGCGTTGGGTAGACTGTATTGACCTCCTCTGCCGACGATCCTGGACCGAGCGTGCGCGGAGTCCAACCCCTCATACTGTTGCTACCGCCCGAGTAGAAGAGCCTATCGAAAGGTAGGGCAGATGAGTTGTCGTATGCCCATCCTGCACCTGCATATAGTCGTCCGACAATTGCCGTCTGGAGACCTGTCGTTATCCTACGACTTATGTTGATGTCGCTACGAATGTACTGCGCATACTTTATACCGAATATCTCATAGTCGCCGTTGCTGTTGGCTGGTGCGCTAAATAGGTGCTCGATCATACTGACCACATTCCCCGAGCTCTCAGCGTTGACACGCACCATCGTGTAGTTACCACGCAGACTCTTGCGCTGATTGTTGAATGTGTAACCTATGTTGATGCCAGCGATAAGCTGCGACTCGTAACTATTTTTCAGATAGTCGTTCTCCAACTCATCATAGTATGTCCCATCAATATAGTTCATATCAATGAGGTTGATGTCGAGAGGTCGCACAGTAAATGTAGAGTACCCCTTGTTGCGCCAGCTGTAGCTCAACGATGCACTAGAGAGGGTGCGATTGTAGTATGGACGATCCTGCATATTTATAGATATGTCGATAGATGTCTTGGGGCGCACGGCACGAGTAAATATGTTGAGTGAGGGGAGGATGAAACGAGGGAACGTAAGTCCTGTCGACACTCCGATCTCTGTAGCCTGAGTCTTTAGTGCGTCGGGGGCTTTCATATGCTCATAACCGACAGTAAAATCTACGTTCCACGCCTCTGCGCCGCGGAAGATGTTGCGATTTTGGTATCCCAACGTTGCGTTGAGACCATAGAAACTGGAGGTTGTAGTACCCTCAATCTCGATGTTGTAGCTCTGCTTGAGTGCTGGCGTACAGAGTATTGTGCTCGACAAATATCCCTGCTGCGGATCTACGACAATTGTGCTGTCTTGCGCAATTTGTTCGGCAGTCATCTCGTTGAAGTTGATGCGCGCACTCTTGAAGAATCCGAGCGACATAAGGTTCTGATACGCTAGCTCCACATCCTTCGAGTTGTAGAGTTGGCCACTCGCGATCGGCACCATCTGTCGCAACACCTGCGCCTTAACCTTCGGTTTCTCGCCTTCGAGGTGGATGATATTCACACCCTTATACTGTGTCGTGTCGATCTTCGTCAGATACTCCGAGTCGGTCATTACGACCGTAGGGTCGAAGTCGGGTAAGATGTTGATCTTCTCGATTCTATATGTCTTGTTGTATTTATACTGCGCCGCACCCTGAGCGTCGTATCCATTGAGATCCTGCTTAATAATCATCTCCAGGTTGACCGTATAGTTCGCCGCCAACGTGTCGGCACGATACTCGATGTTGCGCACCGTGAAGTCGAAGTACCCCTTGCTGCGCAGCAACGATGTGATACGCTCACGCTCCTCGTCGAGCAGCGCTACACTGAATATGTCGCCACGCTGAATCAGCGAACGTGTGGTGTCGGGAAGAATCAGCGGACGGAGCAGAGAGTCCTGGAAATTATACTCCATCTTATTGATAATGTATGGCACCCCCTGGTGAGTCTTGAACTGCACAATTGCACGGCGACGACTCTCGATCGAGTCTATCTCGACCTCCACCTTCGAGGAGTAGAATCCCTGCGAATCCATATATACGTTGAGATTCTCCAGACTCTTAGCCGTCAGATCCTCGCTCAGGTAGACAGGCTCCTGCCCAACCCTGCGTTTGAGGTTGTTCCACCAATTGCTCTTGGCAGGGTTCGCCTGATAGTAGACCCACAGATAGAAGTTCGTCCCCAGCAGACGTTTGTTGGGGCTTTGGCGAGTATATTTTTCGAGTATCGAAGTGGGTATCCTCTCCTTTTTTGCGGTAGCCTTGTTCTGCTCTATCTCGACGCGTTTGAGCAGGAGCTGATCCTCGGGTATGTGGCGCGTGATGGCACACGACGAGCATATTATGCCTATCGTGATTGCGATTATTATCTGCCGTAGTG
Source organism: Rikenellaceae bacterium (assembly GCA_047178665.1). Lineage (GTDB taxonomy): Bacteria > Bacteroidota > Bacteroidia > Bacteroidales > Rikenellaceae > Alistipes. Next base: position 10,521 of record JBCQTK010000044.1, read on the forward strand.
TGCCTTTTTGCATCTATCTGTCGTTGTCGACCTCTCTATTCGTGGTTGAAAAATCCCTGTTTGCAGAGCTGCTCGAAGTATATCTTCGAGAATGTCACGTTGTCGGCGCCCTTGTAGCGATACTGTGTAAATATCTGCGCCAAGTTCTCCGTCTTGTTCTCTGCGACTAGCTCAGCGGTCTGCTCCGACGCCTCGCGCACGCTCCACAACTCGTTGAGACGCTCCGCAGTGTTGGGTGTGTAGCTCTCAAAGTGCACTACCGCCTCGAATGGCAGACGATCCGTTAGTGGCGGCTGCTCGTCGGGATAACCCATAGCGATCGAGGTGACGGGGATGACACCTGTGGGTAGCTTCAGTATGTCGATAATCTTCTCTGACGTATAGAGCGTAGTACCCAACACACATATCCCAAGCCCCTGTGCCTCAGCTTCGAGAGCGAGATTCTGCGCCGCCATCATACCATCTATACAGCCATTTACGAACCAGATGAAGTTGTCGTACTGAGGCTCTGCATTGCGCTCTCTGCACCACGCCTCGAACCTCGCCACATCGGCGCAAATTGTCACAACGCAGGGTGCATTCATCCTCTCAACCTGACCGAAGTGGCAGGGTGAGAGCTTCGCAAGCTGCTCACGATCCTGCGTGACGACCATCGTGTAGCACTGCATATTTCCGCAGGTGGAGGCGCGGATTGCCGCCTCTAGCGATGTGCGTAGTGCCGCAGGCTCTATTGCGCGGCTCTGGAACTTTCTTATTGATCGGTGTGTTGCTATCTCTTTAATCATAATTGTATATATAATATATGTATGTTACTAAACTATCTACTCCTCTGTCACTCTGCTCCACGCCTCGACCTCGCGATCGAAACGCTCCTCGACTACTCTCGCGATCGACTCAGTGATGCGTCCACGCTCGACATATGTAGCGTTGCCAATTAGCTGCGTCGTGAGCTCCTGGCTCTGTGATCGAGAGCATCTGCACTTCACGAAACCGCCTCGGTTGCGCACCTCTATCAGCTCCTCCCACTCGCAGATACCAAGCAGAGCGGCTGTTGTGCTCGACGCAGTCATCGCCGTTCCGCACGATGGGGTCAGTCCGACACCTCGCTCATAGGTAGCTACAAAAATTTTGCCTCGCTCCATCGCCATCATCAAGCTCACGTTGACACCCCGTGTGAATATGTGGGGCAGCTCCTTTACGCGTTCGCCCAGCTGCGTCAATAGTTCGAGATCTATACTCTCCACCTGCGCCACAATGTGCGGATTGCCGAGGTTGAGATAGGTGAATCGTAGCGTCGGGTGAAGTTCACATATCTCGCGAGCAACGAACTCACTGTCGTCGAGCGTAAACTCCTCCGACGAGGTGCGAACAGCTATCTCGACACCATAGTTTGGAATTGGCTCGCTATCTCCAGACGAGAGCACCGCAAGCGTCGCCTCACCACGAATAGTAGGGTAGTGACGCCCACCCGACAAGAGTGTGAACGACTCGCTATGTATGTAGTTCTCGTCGGCATATCTTGCCACTATTCTCATTCCGTTGCCACACATCTCAGCCTGCGTGCCGTCGGTGTTGTACATATTCATTGCGTAGAGACCATCGCACGTCTGCTCTACAAATAGCAGCCCGTCGCTCTCAAAGAGTGAGCATACCTTGCGGACATACTCTGCCGTATCCTCCGAGTTAGTATCTATGTTTTGCGCCACTGCGTCGATTGTGACGAATAGGTTCTTCGACCCGTGGGCGAGTGTGTAGTTGAGCTCTTGCATTCTTGCTTACCGAAAAAATATCTAATTAATAGCTACAAAAATAGCAATAATTCGGGGGAGTTGCAAATTTATGGCGCCAAAGAGTGAAAAACTGAAAATAATTCGATAAATTGCACCTTATTTTGACAGCTTACTATTAATAGCATATTTTTTAGATGATAGACAAATTCATTATGGCAGGCTCTACCGCTCTGCACATCTGCGACTCCGAGGTGGGTAATCGCTGCGTCGTATTGTTGCACGGCTACTTGGAGTCGTTGTTGGTGTGGGAGGAGTTTGTGCCCCTACTCTACAAGAGCGTTAGAGTCATTACGCTCGACCTACCAGGTCACGGCATCTCGGTTGTGGAGGGTGACACCCACACGATGGAGTTCCTCGCCGACACTGTTGCGGCAGGAGTTCGCTCGCTCGGTGTAGAGCGCTGCACGGTCGTAGGTCACTCGATGGGGGGATATGTAGCTCTAGCCTTTGCTGAGCGCCACGCCTCGATGTGCGAGGGTATCGTGCTGTTGAGTTCAACACCCAACGCAGACTCGGAGCAGAAGCGCGAGAGTCGCAACCGCGAAATCGCACTCGTGGAGGCAGGCAAGAAGGAGATGTTGGCAAAAGTCGCCCCTGCAGCTGGCTTCGCCGCGCACAACCGATCGAGAATGCGCGACTACATTGAGGATCTTGTGGAGCAGGTTGCAATCACCGAGGATGAAGGTGTTGTGGCGATACTGAGAGGGATGATGTTGCGCAAGGATCAGAACGATATGTTGCGACAGCTCGACGCACGCCAATGCTTTATTTTTGGTCGCCACGACGACTATATCCCCGTGGAGGTAGCAGAGAAGATTGCGTCCGACCACCCTCAGGCAGAGGTAGTTTGGCTCGAAAACTCAGGTCATATGGGGCTCTTCGAGGAGCCAGAGCAGACAGCCGCAGCGATACTCGCAACAGCGGGGGCTGAAGTTGCAAACGAAAATCTTTAGGTCGAGAGTTTTTTAATTCGCAATATTTTGACTATTTTTGTCGCTATTATTGTATAGTGCGAATTGCATCAAGCGAAACGCAACAGATCGAAAACAAGAAAAAATTATATTTAATGAAGTCATTCAAATTTTGGAATAGAGTATTGGGGTGGGGCGTCTTTGCCATCGCCGCCATCGTCTATCTCCTCACAATGGAGCCGTCGTCGAGCCTCTGGGATTGTGGCGAGTTTATCGCAACCTCATATAAGTTGGAGGTTGGTCATCCCCCTGGAGCACCGCTCTTTATGATATTGGCACGCATCGCCACTATCTTCGCGCCCTCGACCTACTATGTACCACATATGGTCAACGCTATGAACTGCTTCGCCAGCGCCTTCACCATCCTCTTCCTCTTCTGGACTATCACGCACCTTGCGCGACGGATGTTTACGCACGAGGGCGACGAGCTGACTGAGACAAATGGATGGGCAACCCTCGCTGCAGGTATCATTGGCGCATTGAGCTACACCTTCACCGACACCTTCTGGTACTCGGCAGTGGAGGGTGAGGTCTACGCGCTCTCGTCGATGTTCACGGCACTCGTCGTATGGCTTATGCTGAAGTGGGACGAGGAGGCTGACGAACCACACTCGCTGCGTTGGATCATCCTGATCGCCTACTTGATGGGTCTCTCGATCGGTGTCCACATCCTCAATCTGCTCACTATCCCTGCGTTGGTCTTTATCTACTACTTCCGCCGATGCAGCAAGGTGACACTCAAGGGTATCGTTCTCTCGACTCTCGTGTCGGGGGCTATCCTGATATTTGTCAATGGCTTCGTGCTGTCGCAGTCGATTTATATGGGTGCGATGGTCGACACGTTCTTTGTCAACTCGTTGGGTCTGCCCGTCAACTCGGGAATGGTCGTATTCTCGTTGGCACTGATTGGTGCATTGGGATATGCGTCGTACTACACACACCAGCGCCGTATGGTGTTGATGAATGTGATCGCGCTGTCGCTGACGATGCTATTTATCGGCTACTCCTCGTATGCGTCGGTGACAATTCGCGCGGTGACAAATCCACCGATGAATAGTAACCACCCAGCCAATCCGCACGCGCTGCTGTCGCTACTGTCGCGCGATCAGTACGGTTCGCGCCCATTAATATATGGTGCGTCGTACGCAGCCCCCGTGGAGGACTACACGAAGAAGAGCTTCTACTACCTCTCGGAGGAGGGTAGATATGAGAAAGGCGAGATCCTCTCGGGCTACACCTACCCCTCTGAGTTTATGAAGTTGTTCCCCCGAATGTGGGACTCACGACGCGGTGAGTCGGGCTACAAACCTTGGGCAGCATATCGCACTAAGGTAGCACCTCTGCGCGACGCCGAGGGTAATATCGAGCGCGACGAAAATGGTAGGGTAGCGATGGCAGAGCAGTTGGAGTATGGCGAGCAGGTCTACTACAACGGAGAGTCATACACAGAGCCTACGTTTGGCGAAAATGCCAACTTCTTCCTCAACTACCAGTTGGGGTATATGTTCTGGCGCTACTTCCTCTGGAACTTCGTAGGACGCCAGAGCGACGTGCAGGCGTCGAAGGTGACAATTGCTGATGGCAACTGGCTCTCAGGGGTTAAGTTCATCGACGAGGCTTATCTCGGACCTCAGGATAATCTACCGCGCGAGATGGCGGAGAATCGTGGTCGCAACAGATACTACTTCTTGCCCTTCTTGTTGGGTCTTCTCGGTCTTTTGTGGCAGCTCAATGTCGACCAGAAACGCTTCTCTATCGTTATGTGGTTGTTTGTGATGATGGGAATAGCGTTGGTTGTCTACTTCAACACCTCGCCCTCCGAGCCTCGCGAGCGCGACTATGTGTTTGCTGGAGCCTTCTACGCCTACTCGATCTGGATAGGTTTTGGAGTGTTGGCACTGCGCGAACTGATCGAGGTACTATCGAAGAGAAGCTCTCGCAAGACAGTGATCGCGGCGTTCGTTCTTTCTATGAGCGTGCCGACAATCCTTGCGAGCGAGAACTGGGACGACCACGACCGCTCGGGACGAACCATTGCGCGCGACGTGGGTTGGAACTATCTCAACTCGATGTTGCCCAACTCGATAATCCTAAACTATGGCGACAACGACACATTCCCGATCTGGTTTAACCAAGAGGTTGATGGCGTACGTACCGACGTGAGAGTGATGAACACCAGCTACTTAGGTGGCGAGTGGTATATCGACCAGATGAAGAGCTGGGCAAACGACGCTGCGCCCGTGCCTCTGTCACTACCACGCAGCAAGTATGCCTATGTCAACGACTTGGTGCCGATAGATGCAAAGGTTAGCCGTTCGGTCAACATCAAAGATGTGGTCGACTTTATCCGCAACGACGACAAACGCACACAGCTGGAGCTGATGGATGGCACATTCACAGACTACATACCCACGAAGAACATAGCCCTACCCGTCAATCGCGAGAATGCCTTGGCGTCGGGTATCGTAAAGACAGAGGATGCCGACAAGATGGTCGACACGATCTACTTCTCGCTGCCTGGTGTGACAATAGACAAGTCGGAGATGATGATCCTCGATATGTTGGCAAACTTCGACTGGAAGCGTCCGATCTACTTCACGCAGGTCTACATATTGCAGAACCTGGGTCTGCTCGACTACCTACAGTTCGACGGTTTCGCATATCGTTTAGTGCCGATCCCCACACCATTCAACTCGGCGTGGGAGGTTGGTCGCGTTGATCCCGACTACGCAGGTCCTCTCTTACTCAACACCTTCCGTTACGGCAACTTGAGCGACCCAAGCGTATATGTAGACTACACGATACAGTACAATCTCAACGCCTCTAAAACACGCGAGGGATTTGCACGCGTCGCAACCGCATACCTTGAGAGGGGAGAGCGCGAGAAGGCTGTGGAGCTACTCGACGCGGCACTCGATCGTCTGCCCACGTCGCAGCTACGTTTCACCCCCGCCAACACGATCCCGATCATCGAGGGCTACTATATGGCTGAGGAGTACCAGAAGGGCGACCTGCTGCTGATGGAGTATGCTCAGTGTGTGGTGGAGTACATAGAGTACTACCTGACATTCGATGGCTACCTAGCCGATATGACCGATCTTATCATCGACGAGAAGTTGGAGGATCTGGAGCAGATCTACTACACGGCAGCCCATATGAAACGCGTAGATGCGATGGATTGGCTCAACGACTACTACCGCTCGCTCGGAGCAGACGAGAGCGAACTTCTCCAGTATGAGGACTACCTTACCGAGGAGGAGATGAGCCAAATACTCGACAGCTACAAGGATGAGAGTGAGCAGGGCGAGTAGAGAGTAGAGAGAGAACACAAACAAGAAGATAAATATAAAAGATATGGATTCAAAGCTTTTTTTCTATAACACACTCAGCCGCAAGAAGGAGGAGTTTGTACCGATCAATCCCCAACACGTAGGGCTCTACGTCTGTGGACCTACTGTCTATGGCGATCCACATTTGGGTCACGCGCGCCCTGCGGTGACGTTCGATTTGATGTTTCGTTACCTGCAATCGATCGGCTACAAGGTGCGCTACGTACGCAACATAACAGATGTGGGACACCTAGAGCACGACGCCGACGAGGGTGAAGATAAGATCGCAAAGAAGGCTCGACTAGAGCAGTTGGAGCCTATGGAGATTGCGCAGTACTACACTAACCGCTACCGCTCGGCGATGGATCAGTTGGGTGTGTTGCCCCCCTCGATTGAGCCGCAGGCGTCGGGTCACATCATCGAGCAGATTGAATTTGTACAGAGGATTTTTGACGAGGGCTACGCCTACGAGTCGAATGGTTCGATCTACTTCGATGTAGCAAAGTACAACGAGAGACACAACTATGGCAAGCTCTCGGGTCGCAACCTAGATGACATATTGACAAACACACGCACGCTCGATGGTCAGAGCGACAAGCGCAGTTCTGTCGATTTTGCGCTTTGGAAGAGGGCATCGGCAGAGCACATTATGCGTTGGAAGTCGCCGTGGAGCGAGGGTTTCCCTGGTTGGCATATGGAGTGTTCGGCAATGAGCACTAAGTATCTTGGCGAGCAGTTCGACATCCACGGAGGCGGAATGGATCTTATGTTCCCCCACCACGAGTGCGAGATCGCACAGTCGACGGCAGCTCTCGGACACGACTCTGCACGCTACTGGGTACACAACAATATGATAACGATTAATGGTCAGAAGATGGGTAAGTCACTCGGCAACTTCATCACGTTGGAGGAGCTTTTCGGAGGGACACACTCGCTTCTGGAGCAGCCATACTCGCCTATGACAATTCGATTCTTCGTGCTACAGGCACACTACCGCTCGACGCTCGACTTCTCGAACGAGGCGCTGCAGGCGGCGGAGAAGGGGCTCGACAGATTGATGAAGGGCGTCGATACACTCACGAAGATCAAGACGTCAACTACATCGAGCATCAACCCTGCAGATTTAGCTGAGCGCTGCGAGGCGGCGATGAACGATGATCTCAACTCTCCGATGGTTATCTCGGCACTCTTCGACTGGGTACGACTCATCAACCAGCTTGTGGATGGTGCGCAGACGATAACAACAGAGGATCTAGAGTCGTTGCACTCGACAGTCAAGAGATATGTGTTCGATGTGTTGGGTCTGCGCGACGAGAAGAGCTCAGGCACTGCCGCAGGCGCAAAGGACTATGTGACACCTCTAGTCGAGATGTTGCTCGCTATGCGCGCCGAGGCTAAGACGTCGAAGAACTGGGCGTTGTCGGATCAGATCCGCGACGGACTGGTGAACGCAGGTATCCGAGTGAAGGATCGTAAGGATGGCTCCGACTGGGAGCTGGAGTAGTAAGATAGTAGGGTAGGATGATTAGCGCAGATCAGATAAGGAGTGTGGAGGAGCGTCGAGCAGAGCTTGAACGCTGCCTCGGCATAGATAATCGACGCATAGAGCTCCAGAACGAGGAGGAGCGCACACAGGAACCAAACTTCTGGGACGCCGCCGAGTCTGCACGCAAACAGCTGCAGAGGGTGTCGACGCTGAAGTCGTGGGTGGATGATTACGAGAGTGTAGCGAAGGGTGTCGAGGATCTGCAGCTGATGGGCGAGTTCGTCGCAGCAGGTGTAACGACCGAGTCGGAGTACGACGATCTATACGCAACAGTGGTGGAGCAGGTCGAGGCGCTGGAGCTACGCAATATGTTGCGTCGCAAGTTCATTGATGCCACA
>JBCQTK010000045.1:0-18279 GCA_047178665.1 Rikenellaceae bacterium
TTGACGAGTATATTCCAATCCCAACACGTGAGAACGAGAAGCCATTCTTGATGCCAGTTGAGGACGTATTCTCAATCACAGGTCGTGGAACAGTTGTTACAGGACGTATCGAGACAGGTATCGTACACGTTGGTGATCCAGTTGAGATCGTAGGTCTTGACAAGACTCTTACTTCAACTTGTACAGGTGTTGAGATGTTCCGCAAGCTCCTCGATCAGGGTGAGGCTGGAGATAACGTAGGTCTTTTGATGCGCGGTATCGACAAGAACGACGTTAAGCGCGGTATGGTTGTTGCTAAGCCAGGTTCAACTACTCCACACACAGTATTCAAGGCAGAGGTTTATATCTTGAAGAAAGAGGAGGGTGGACGTCACACTCCATTCCACAACAAGTATCGTCCTCAGTTCTACCTTCGTACAATGGACATCACCGGAGAGGTTATGCTTCCAGAGGGTGTTGATATGATTATGCCAGGAGACCACGTTACTATCACAGTAACTTTGATCTACCCAGTAGCCTTGAACGAGGGTCTACGTTTCGCTATCCGTGAGGGTGGACGTACAGTAGGTGCAGGTCAGATCATCTCAATCGTAGAGTAATCTAGATTCATCTAGCCGAGGAGGCAAGGCAATTTGGTTGTCGAGATCTCCGAAGCGATACGATAAAACCAGGGTTGGAGTGATGCGGAGTCACAATTCGCTCCAACCCTATTTTTAGGAGCATAGTTCAAGGGTAGAATAGTGGTCTCCAAAACCATTGATGGGGGTTCGAATCCCTCTGCTCCTGCCAGAGTAAATATAATACATTAATTAGCGATGATTAACTACATCAAAGATTCATACAGCGAGTTGGTAAACAAGGTGACTTGGCCAAGTTTTAGCGAGCTTCAGAGCTCGACAATCGTCGTTATGGTGACAACAGCGATCTTTGCGGTTGTCATATTGGCTATGGATTTGTCGTTTGAGGGTATTATGGAGTTTGTCTATAAGACCTTGGGTAACATTTTTTAGGGTAAACAACTTAAACGAGAAGGGTTAGACAATGAGTGATATGGCAAAACAGTGGTACGTAGTGCGTGCCATTGGCGGTAAGGAGAACAAAGTTAAGGAGTATCTCGAGAGTGAGATCCGCCATAACAATTTGGAGGATTATATCTCGCAGGTGTTGATCCCTACAGAGAAGGTCTACACGATCCGCAATGGCAAGAAGTACTCTAAGGACAAAGTCTCTTACCCAGGATATGTATTGATTGAGGCCGCATTTGTCGGTCACATACCAACTATAATTCGTAATATTCCAAATGTACTAGGATTCTTGGGCGACACCAAGGAGGATAGCCGCAAGATGATTGCCACACCACTGCGTGAGGCTGAGGTTGCGCGAATTCTCGGACGTGTAGACGAGTTGAGAGTACAGGAGGAGGAGAACGAAGTACCATTCTTTGAAGGCGAGACTGTCAAAGTTACAGACGGTCCATTCTCGAGCTTCCAGGGTATTATCGAGTTCGTCGACAATGAGCGTAAGAAACTCACAGTATCTGTAAAGATATTTGGGCGCAAAACTCCTATGGAGTTGGGTTTCACACAAGTAGAAAAAGAATAATAACAAAGGAAAATTATGGCAAAAGAGGTTGCTGCATTTATTAAATTGCAGATTAAAGGTGGTGCCGCCAATCCTTCGCCCCCAGTGGGTCCTGCGTTGGGTTCTAAGGGAGTCAACATTATGGACTTCTGCAAGCAATTCAATGCTCGCACACAGGATAAGGCAGGAAAGGTTCTTCCAGTCATCATCACGGTGTATGGCGACAAGTCGTTTGACTTTGTCATCAAACAGCCACCCGTAGCCATTCAGCTCAAGGATGCCGCAGGCATCAAATCTGGTTCCGCACAGCCTAACCGTAACAAGGTTGGAGAGGTGACGTGGGAGCAGGTTCAGCAGATCGCACAGGACAAGATGCCTGATATGAACTGCTTTACACTTGAGGCTGCTATGCGTATGGTTGCCGGTACTGCTCGCAGTATGGGTCTCACTGTAGTTGGCGAATTTCCTAATTTGTAATTGACACGAAGATGAGTAAATTGACAAAAAATCAAAAAACTGCCTACGCTAAGGTTGAGAGTGGAAAGCTCTACAAGCTTACAGAGGCTGCCGCTCTTCTCAAGGAGATTACCTTTACGAAATTTGACGCATCAGTAGATATTGATGTGCGTTTGGGTGTTGACCCACGCAAAGCAAATCAGATGGTTCGTGGATCAGTAACTCTTCCTCACGGAACAGGTAAGACAAAGCGCGTTCTCGTACTTTGTACACCCGAGAAGGAGGCAGAGGCTACAGCTGCAGGTGCTGATTTCGTAGGTTTGGACGAGTATGTAGAGAAGATCAAGGGAGGTTGGACCGACGTTGATGTTATCATCACTACTCCAAACGTAATGGGTAAGGTTGGTGCGTTGGGACGTATTCTCGGACCACGTAACTTGATGCCAAACCCTAAGACAGGAACAGTTACTATGGATGTGGCTAAGGCTGTCCAGGAGGTAAAAGCGGGTAAGATCGACTTCAAGGTCGACAAGTTTGGTATCGTGCATACCGCAGTAGGTAAGGCGTCGTTTGACGTGGAGAAGGTCGTTGAGAATGCTCAGGAGTTCCTCTCTACAGTTCTTAAGTTGAAGCCAGCTGCTGCAAAGGGAACATATGTTCAGAGTATCTATCTCTCGACAACAATGAGCCCAGGTGTTCAGATCGATCCTAAATCAGTAGAATCTAAATAAGGGGGGATAATAAGAGATGACAAAGGAACAAAAGACGGCTCTCATCGAGGGTCTTGCAGCTCAGATCGCAGAGTATCCTCACTTCTACATCACTAACATCGAGGGCTTGAATGCCGAGAAGACAGCGTCGCTTCGTCGTATGTGCTTCGAAAAGGAGGTTAAGCTCGTAGTGGTAAAGAACACGCTTTTGACTAAGGCGTTGGAGAAATCTGATAAGGCTGATGCTGATTTGGTATCGGTACTAGAGGGATCGACATCTGTAATGTTCTCACAGAGCGCTAAAGCTCCTGCACTCCTTATCAAGGAGTTCCGCAAGAGCAGCGAGAAGCCTATTTTGAAGGCTGCATACGCTGAGGGTTGTGTCTATGTGGGTGACAATCAGATTGATAGCCTTTGCGCAATCAAGAGCCGTGACGAGCTTATCGCAGACGTTGTTGCATTGCTTCAGTCGCCAGCCAAGAACGTTATCTCTGCATTGCAGGGTAGCGCTGGTCAGAAGATCGCAGGTCTCGTAAAGACACTAGAGGAGAGAGCTCAGTAGTCGCTGAGATGATCCAAAAGGCTCAGCCTGCGTGGTTGAGCACAGCGGACGAAGTGGCTTTTAGGCTTGATCGTAGTGATCGGCAGGGTTGCGGAGTTCGAAAAAAGATTAAAAACAAAATTAAAATAGAATTACACAATGGCAGATGTAAAGGTATTGGCTGAGGAGTTGGTAAACTTGACAGTTAAGGAGGTAAATGAGTTGGCGACTATCCTAAAGGATGAGTATGGTATCGAGCCAGCAGCGGCAGCAGTTGCAGTAGCAGCAGCTCCAGCAGCAGGTGAGGCAGCAGCAGCTGAGAAGACATCATTCGATGTAGTATTGGTTTCAGCAGGTCAGGCTAAGCTTCAGGTAATCAAGGCAGTTAAAGAAGCTGCAGGTCTCTCTTTGGGAGATGCTAAGGCTTTGGTTGACGGTGCGCCTAAGGCTGTTAAGGAGGGTGTCTCTAAGGAGGAGGCAGAGGCTCTTAAGTCACAGCTTGAGGAGGCTGGAGCAGAGGTTGAGCTTAAGTAATTAAGATATACCCAAGACTCAAATTCAGGTGTAGAGCTAAGTTTTTAGCTCTATACCTTTTCTCGTCTAAAGAAATCTGGAGGGCAGTGTATCCTCCAGAATTCTTTGGCATAAGTTGTGCCCTATGGTGTTAATAGTTTGACCCATAGGTTGTTAGTGTAGTGACAGAGTGCCTAATTTGGGGGCATAAAAGAGTGTGATACGAGTGCGAAACCACTGATCCACAGAGCGATGGCTATCGTCGATACGATGAGCTATCCCACTCCCAAGCTAAGCAGTTGATAGTCACTCAATAAACTAAAAAAGGTTTTTGCTGATGTCCGCAACAGAACAACAAAAAAGAGTAAGCTTCTCGACGATCAAGACACCCGTCCCATACCCAGATCTTCTAGAGGTACAGCTCAAATCATTTCGTGACTTTTTCCAGATGGATACCACGGCAGAGAATCGCAAGAGCGAGGGTCTCTACCGTGTTTTTCAGGAGAATTTCCCAATCACAGATACTCGCAACAACTTCGTGTTGGAGTTTATCGACTACTACATCGACCCACCACGCTGGTCTATCGACGAGTGTTTGGAGAGGGGTTTAAGTTACAGCGTGCCATTGAAGGCGAAGCTGAAACTCTACTGTACCGATGACGATCACGAGGATTTCGGCGTTGTCGTACAGGACGTGTACTTCGGTACAATTCCCTATATGACAGAGCGTGGTACCTTCGTTATCAATGGTGCGGAGCGTGTAATTGTTTCGCAGTTGCATCGTTCGCCAGGCGTATTCTTTGGTCAGAGTATGCACACCAACGGTACGAAGCTTCACTCGGCACGTATCATCCCATTCAAGGGATCGTGGATTGAGTTCGCTACGGATATTAACAACGTGATGTACGCTTACATCGACCGTAAGAAGAAGTTGCCCGTGACTACATTGTTGCGTGCAATCGGCTTCGAGACCGACCAGCAGATCTTGGAGATCTTCGACTTGGCGGATGAGGTTAAGGTCAACAAGGCTAACCTCAAGAAGGCGGTAGGACGTAAGTTGGCTGCAAGGGTGTTGCAGACGTGGATCGAGGATTTCGTCGACGAGGATACAGGAGAGGTTGTATCTATCGAGCGAAACAACGTTATCGTCGACCGTGAGACAGTGCTCGAAAAGGAGCAGATAGATGAGATTATAGAGAGTGGCGCAAAGACGATTCTCCTCCACAAGGAGTCTGCGTCGGGTGTCGATTTCTCTATTATATATAACACTCTCCAGAAGGATACTTGTAACTCGGAGAAGGAGGCGGTTGTCTATATCTATAGGCAGTTGCGCGCTTCGGAGCCACCAGATGAGGCTACGGCACGTGACGTGATCGAGAAGTTGTTCTTCTCGGACAAGCGCTACGACCTAGGAGAGGTGGGACGTTATCGAATCAACCGCAAGTTGGAGCTCGATACCGATCCTGCAGTTCGCACGTTGACTCGCGAGGATATTATCGCGATCATCAAATATTTGATTCAGCTTATCAACTCGAAGGCTGAGATCGACGACATCGACCACTTGTCGAACCGCCGTGTGCGCACAGTTGGCGAGCAGTTGTCGAGCCAGTTCTCTGTAGGATTCGTGAGAATGGCACGCACTATCCGTGAGAGGATGAATGTGAGGGACAACGAGATCTTCACACCTATTGATTTGATCAACGCAAAGACCCTGTCGAGCGTCATCAACTCATTCTTCGGTACGTCGCAGTTGTCGCAGTTTATGGATCAGATCAACCCGTTGGCGGAGATCACCCACAAGAGGCGTCTATCGGCGTTGGGACCTGGAGGTCTCTCGCGTGATCGCGCAGGATTTGAGGTGCGAGACGTACACTACACTCACTACGGACGTTTGTGTCCGATTGAGTCGCCTGAGGGTCCGAACATCGGACTTATCTCGTCGTTGTGTGTCTTTGCGAAGATCTCACCTATGGGATTCATCGAGACGCCATACCGTTCGATCAACGAGGGTAAGGTTGATCTCGACAACGCACACATCAAGTACTACTCAGCCGAAGAGGAGGAGGGTAAGGTTGTGGCGCAGGCGTTTATGCCTTTGACCGACGATGGCTACTTTGTGACGCCAGATCGTATCAAGGCTCGCGCAGGTGCCGACGTGCCAGTTGTGACAGCGACAGACCTTGATCTGTTGGATGTCGCGCCAAACCAGATCGCCTCGATTGCGGCGTCGCTCATTCCGTTCTTGGAGCACGATGATGCGAACCGTGCGTTGATGGGATCTAATATGATGCGTCAGGCAGTGCCTTTGGTTACGACTGAGGCTCCAATTGTAGGAACAGGAATCGAGAAGGATCTTGTTATCGACAGCCGCAACCACGTTGTTGCGGAGCGCGATGGAGAGGTTGTATTCTCGGATGCAACACGTATCGAGGTTAGATACGACAGAAGCCGCGACGAGGTTATCTGTTCGTTCGACCCTGAGGTGACTGTCTACAACTTGCCACGCTATCGTCGTACCAACCAGAATACGTCGGTGACATTGAAGCCACGTGTTCTCACGGGTGATCGTGTGACGAAGGGTCAGATCCTCACTGAGGGCTACTCTACTGAGGGCGGTGAGTTGGCGTTGGGGCGTAACTTGAAGGTGGCGTATATGCCCTGGAAGGGTTACAACTTCGAGGATGCGATCGTTATCTCGGAGCGTATCCAGAGGGATGACATCTTCACGTCGGTTCACGTCGACGAGTACATTATGGAGGTGCGCGACACGAAGCGTGGAGTCGAGGAGTTGACCTCCGACATCCCGAACGTGAGCGAGGATGCTACGAAGGATCTTGACGCTAACGGAGTTGTACGTATCGGAGCTAATATCCACCCTGGCGACATTTTGATCGGTAAGATCACGCCAAAGGGAGAGAGCGATCCATCGCCAGAGGAGAAGCTGCTTAGAGCGATCTTCGGCGACAAGGCGGGTGACGTGAAGGATGCCTCAATGAAGGCACAGCCATCGTTGCACGGCGTTGTGATCGACACGAAGCTATATGCTCGTGCCAACAAGGATGCAAAGAAGAGCCGCTCGCAGGAGAAGGCGCAGATGGATAAGATGGACGAGAAGTTCGTTGGTCAGATCGCGGAGCTCACAGATCGCTTGGTCGACAAGTTGGTTGAGTTGCTCGATGGTCAGACTACGGCGGGTGTCTACGACTATTTCGGTGTCGAGTTGTATGCTGCAGGCGCTAAGTTCACGGCGAAGATGTTTGAGGCTATCGCCTCAATATCGAGCGACGAGAAGAGTGGCGCACCTATGGGTTACTTGAACTTGGGTAGCTGCACTTGGACTGCTGACGACCACACTAACTCGTTGATCGAGAAGACGGTGAACAACTACATATTGGAGTGGAAGCGTGCAGATGCAACTATCAAGCGCGAGAAGTACAATATGACCAACGGAGACGAGTTGCCACAGAATGGAGTTATCCAGTTGGCGAAGGTCTATATCGCGAAGAAGCGTAAGTTGAAGGTGGGAGATAAGATGGCGGGACGTCACGGTAACAAGGGTATCGTTGCGAAGATTGTACGCGACGAGGATATGCCATTCTTGTCGGACGGTACTATTGTCGACATCTGTTTGAATCCACTGGGTGTACCATCGCGAATGAACCTTGGACAGATCTTTGAGTCGGTTTTGGGTTGGGCAGGTAAGGAGCTCGGTGTCAAGTTTGCCACTCCGATCTTCGACGGTGCGTCGTTGGACGATGTGAATGAGTTGGGTGCTAAGGCAGGTATTCCACATAGCGGACGTACATATCTATATGATGGTGGTACGGGCGAGATGTTTGACCAGCCAGCAACCGTGGGTGTCACCTATATGTTGAAGCTTGGACATATGATCGACGATAAGATGCACGCTCGTTCGATCGGACCATACTCACTCATCACGCAGCAGCCTCTTGGAGGTAAGGCGCAGTTCGGAGGTCAGCGATTCGGAGAGATGGAGGTTTGGGCACTTGAGGGATTCGGTGCGGCTAACATCTTGCAGGAGATTCTGACGATCAAGTCCGATGATGTAATGGGACGTGCCAAGACATATGAGGCGATCGTGAAGGGCGACAACCTTCCGAAGCCAGGCATCCCAGAGGCTATGAATGTGTTGCTCCACGAGCTACGCGGATTGGCACTTTCGGTTAAGTTAGAGTAAGAGTAGATATATTCACCCCCCCTCACCCATTTGCGGGTGTGGGGGTGGTGAAGTTATAAAGTATTTATTAGCGGTTTTTAATATCGGTTTGCCGAACTACTAGATCAAGAAAATGAAAAAGCTACTATTTATCCTATCGGCTGTTGTGTTATTGACACTCACGTCATCGACTCCAGCCAAAAAGAATGTATTGATGATCGGAGACTCTGTCTCTCAAGGTTACACAAAGATTGCAGCGGAGGAGCTTGGCGACATTGCAAATGTTGTCCACAATCCGGGCAATGGAAAGGATACGGTTAATGGCTTGAAATTTATTGATCAGTGGTTGGCGCTCAAAGACTGGGATGTAATTCATTTCAATTGGGGTCTATGGGATCTCTGTTATCGCAATCTTGAGTCAAAGACTCAGGGGTATAGAGACAAGGATAATGGAACAATTGCGGTGCCGATAGATGAGTATGCAACCAATCTGGAGCTGTTAGTTGTGAAGCTAAAGTCGAGCGGTGCGAAGTTGATATTCGCCACAACGACCTATGTTCCCGTTAACGAAGCTGGTCGATTTGTGGAGGATGCGAAGAGATACAACAAGGTCGCTGAGCAGATAATGAAACGACACAAGGTTACGATAAATCCGCTATATGACTACTCACTCAAGATTCATCCGAACTATGGGAAAGGAGATGATGATGTACACTATACTGACGAGGGTTGTGCAGCACTGTCTGTACCAGTTATAAAGTGCCTCGAAAAGGCGTTATTAAAGAGATAAGTATGGTATTTTTGCATTTTTTTCTCTGATGCTTAAATAATTATAAATGGAAAATATTAATAGTTTCTTATATGTCATTCAATAATAGAGATAACAAACAGAGTGGTGGTTACAAGCAGATCTCGATCGGTCTAGCCTCTCCAGAGGAGATCTTGGCGCAGTCGAGCGGCGAGGTCTTGAAGCCCGAAACCATCAACTACCGTACCTACAAGCCCGAGCGCGACGGACTCTTCTGTGAGCGCATCTTCGGACCTGTTAAGGACTACGAGTGCCACTGTGGTAAGTACAAGCGTATTCGCTACAAGGGTATCGTCTGCGACAGGTGTGGAGTCGAGGTGACGGAGAAGAAGGTACGTCGCGAGAGGATGGGACACATCTCGTTGGTTGTGCCAGTTGTACACATCTGGTACTTCCGTTCGTTGCCCTCGAAGATCGGATACTTGTTGGGTATCCCGACAAAGAAGTTGGAGTCGATCATCTACTATGAGCGCTACGTTGTAATCAACGCAGGTGCTGCGGCAGAGTTCGGTGTGGATGTTAACCAGACGCTCTCAGAGAAGGAGTACCTCGACATTGTTGCGCAGTTGCCTGCGGGCAATCAGCAGTTGCCGAACGACGATCCTGACAAGTTCTTCGCTATGATGGGAGCTGAGGCTGTTGACTTCTTGTTGCGTAGAGTTGATTTGGACTCTACGTCGTATGCACTTCGCGACCGCGCTATGAGGGAGACTTCGCAGCAGCGTAAGAGCGAGGCACTCAAGAGATTGAATGTAATCGAGTCGTTCCGTACCTCTCGTGAGAAGAATAAGCCAGAGTGGATGGTGTTGAACGTTGTTCCTGTCATCCCACCAGAGTTGCGCCCTCTCGTTCCGTTGGATGGAGGACGTTTCGCTACGTCGGACTTGAACGATCTGTATCGTCGAGTTATCATCCGCAACAACCGTCTGAAGAGGTTGATCGAGATCAAAGCGCCAGAGGTTATCTTGCGTAATGAGAAGCGTATGTTGCAGGAGGCTGTCGACTCATTGTTCGACAACTCGCGCAAGAGCAACTCGGTGAAGAATGAGTCGAATAGACCATTGAAGTCGCTCTCAGACTCGTTGAAGGGTAAGCAGGGACGTTTCCGCCAGAACTTGTTGGGTAAGCGTGTAGACTACTCGGCACGTTCGGTAATCGTCGTAGGCCCAGAGTTGAAGATGCACGAGATGGGTATTCCAAAGGATATGGCGGCAGAGTTGTACAAGCCGTTCGTTATTCGTAAGCTCATCGAGAGAGGAATTGTAAAGACAGTTAAGTCGGCGAAGAAGATCATCGACCGCAAGGACCCAGTTATCTGGGGAATATTGGAGAATGTAATCAAGGGACACCCTGTTCTTATGAACCGTGCCCCAACTCTTCACCGCTTGGGTATCCAGGCGTTCCAGCCGAAGCTGATCGAGGGAAAGGCTATGCAGCTGCACCCGTTGGCTTGTACGGCGTTCAATGCCGACTTCGACGGCGACCAGATGGCGGTTCACTTGCCACTTGGTAATGCAGCGATCTTGGAGGCTCAGGTATTGATGTTGGGATCACACAACGTATTGAACCCAGCCAATGGTGCCCCTATCACCGTACCATCGCAGGATATGGTGTTGGGACTCTACTACATCACGAAGCCTCGCAAGGGTGCTAAGGGTGAGGGACTTATCTTCTACGGTGCCGAGGAGGCTATCATCGCCTACAACGAGAAGCGCGCAGCGTTGCACGCTACTGTTAAGTGTAAGGTGATGGATCTCAACGACAAGGGCGAGTTGGAGGAGATGTTGACCGAGACAACTATCGGACGTATCTTGTTCAACCAGGTTGTGCCTAAGGAGGTTGGATATATCAATGAGGTGTTGACGAAGCGCTCTATGCGTGACATTATCTCGCTTGTTATGAAGAGAGCAGGTGCAGCGAAGGTTGCGGCGTTCTTGGACGACGTGAAGGCTATGGGATATATGATGGCATTCAAGGGTGGTCTGTCGTTTAACCTCGACGCGGTTATCATCCCCGACGAGAAGGAGGCTTTGGTAAACGAGGGATATGAGCGTGCAGATGCTATTATGGACGACTACAATATGGGTCTTATCACCAATAATGAGCGTTATAATCAGATCATCGACGTATGGACTAACATCAACTCAAAGTTGACAAAGACGGTTATCGACACTCTGATCGCCGATCAGGATGGATTTAACCCAGTATATATGATGCTCGACTCGGGAGCCCGTGGATCGAAGGAGCAGATTCGTCAGCTCTCTGGTATGCGTGGATTGATGGCTAAGCCACAGAAGTCGGGAGTCGAGGGAGGACAGCAGGTTATCGAGAACCCTATCTTGTCGAACTTCAAGGAGGGACTATCGGTATTGGAGTACTTTATCTCTACGCACGGTGCGCGTAAGGGACTTGCGGATACGGCGTTGAAGACGGCGGATGCGGGATACTTGACTCGTCGTTTGGTCGACGTTGCGCAGGATGTGATCATCAAGGATAGCGACTGCGGCACGTTGCGCGGATTGGTGGCTAAGGCTATCAAGCGTAATGAGGATGTTGTGCAGACACTCTTCGATCGTATCTTGGGACGTGCGGCGTTGCACGAGATCATCCACCCACTCACGGGCGAGGTGTTGTGCGAGGCCGGTGCGGAGATCACGGAGGAGATCGCCGACGCAATCGAGAAGTCTCCGTTGGAGTCTGTCGAGATACGTTCGGTTCTTACCTGCGAGTCACGCAACGGCGTTTGCGCTAGGTGCTACGGACGTAACTTGGCTACAGGACGTATGGTTCAGCGAGGAGAGGTTGTGGGCGTTATCGCGGCGCAGTCGATCGGAGAGCCAGGAACACAGCTTACGCTGCGTACGTTCCACGTCGGAGGAGTTGCGGGTGGCTCGACTGTCGAGACCAATGTAACCTCAAAGTATGAGGGATTGTTGGAGATCGACGAGTTGCGCACCATAGCGACGAAGAACACACAGGGCGAATCTGTCGACTTGGTTGTGTCGCGTCAGTCGGAGTTCCGCATTGTCGATCCAAAGACGGAGATTGTGTTGTTCACACATACGGTGCCTTATGGTGCGACTATCTATATGAAGGATGGCGACACTGTTAAGGTTGGCGATATGATCTTGGAGTGGGATCCCTACAATGCGGTTGTCATCTCGGAGCACGACGGAGTCGTTGCCTATGACAGCGTAATCGAGGGTATCACATATCGTGAGGAGCGCGACGAGCAGACAGGTCTGTCGGAGCGTGTAATCATCGAGAGCAAGGATAAGACTAAGAACCCAGTTATCAAGGTACAGGATAAGGCTGGTCTTGAGATCAAGGCGATCAACTTGCCAGTGTCGGCTCACGTTGTAGTGAAGGACAAGGCGAAGATCAAGGCTGGCGACATCATCATCAAGATCCCACGTGCCGTAGGTAAGTCGGGAGGTGACATTACGGGAGGTCTTCCTCGCGTTACGGAGCTCTTCGAGGCGCGTAACCCGTCGAACCCAGCAATCGTGTCGGAGATCGATGGTGAGGTTACATTTGGTAAGATCAAGCGCGGTAATCGCGAGATCGTCATCACGAGCAAGGATGGCGACGTTAAGAGGTACTTGGTGCCACTCTCACGTCAGATCATCGTGCAGGAGAACGACTACGTGAAGGCAGGAAATCCATTGTCGGATGGAGCTATCACGCCAGCAGACATCTTGCGCATCTTGGGACCAACGTTGGTTCAGGAGCACATCGTGAATGAGGTTCAGGAGGTATATCGTATGCAGGGTGTGAAGATCAACGACAAGCACTTCGAGGTTATCGTGCGTCAGATGATGAACAAGGTTCGTATCGACGACGCTGGTGACTCACCATTCTTCGAGGATCAGATCATCGACAAGTGGGCGTTTATGGATGCCAACGACGGTCTTTACGACAAGGTCGTTGTCACCGACGCAGGTGACTCGTCGACAATGCAGGCGGGCGAGATCGTCTCAATGCGTAGGTTGGCGGATGAGAACTCGTCGTTGAAGCGTAGGGATTTGAGGTTGATCGAGACTCGCGAGATCTCACCAGCTACATCTAGCCAGGTGCTACAGGGTATCACACGTGCGGCACTCCAGACGTCGAGCTTCATCTCGGCAGCATCGTTCCAGGAGACCACAAAGGTGCTCAACGAGGCTGCTATACAGGGCAAGATCGATCCACTCGTAAACCTAAAGGAGAATGTGATCTGCGGACACCTTATCCCTGGTGGTACGGGTCTCAGAGACTACGACAACTTGGTCGTGGGAGCGAAGTCAGATCTTGAGGCTATCTAGGTCTCGCAGAGGCGACAACCAATAAAATATTGAGCGAGAGCGGAGTTTGCAGTTATGCAGACTCCGCTCTCGAATTTATGCAGCTGTTTTTCTTCCGAACACTCCTACTCGCGCGGCTTGAGCGCAGTCCCCACAATTCACACTAGCGAATTCTTAGAATCTGTAGCTACAGGATATGTACAGTGTTCGAGGGGCTGCATATCGGTAGTAGTTTGCTTCGCGGTATTGTGAGCCGACGGATGATCCTGCGGCGGTTGTTAGGAGGCGGTTTGATTCGCGAGCATAGTCGATTCTGTCTCTTTCGCCGAGGAGGTTGTTGATACGTAGAGTTGCCGATATTCGGTGGTTGTTGCGCAGATATATCATTCGTGTCGCGCTGATTGTGGCGTCGAAGAGTGAGGGTATTGACTCCTGCGTTATTATTGACTCTGCGAGTTCGGGGGAGTAGTATGTCGCCAACACAATGCGGTCGCTGCGACGAGTGAAGCTAGGTGCTACGTAGCGACCTGCGCCACACGACAGGTTGAGTGTGGCAAACCACTTGTAGCCTGCACGATAGGATAGCGACGATGTGGCGAGTAGTTGTGGTGCGTTACCCACTTTGCACCCTTTGATTGCAGTGGCTTTGATGGAGTATAGTTGTGCCAAATCGCTGTCGTCGTAGAGTGTTACGGTGGGGACTTTGTCGTAGGTGTAGTCGCCGAGTGAGATGGCTGTGCACCACTCTAAGTCGGAGTTAATTTTGCAGGTTGCGACGATCTCGACACCTACGGAGCGCTGTGCTATGTCGCTTATTACGTTGTTGGTGTAGGTGTAGGAGAGGTCGTCGTAGGATGACCACACCTGCCTCTCTCCTCGCGAGTAGATGATGTATCCCTCGATGTCGAGCGAGAGTCTCTCGGTGTTGAGTTGGTATGTGAGGTTGATCGAACTCAGCTTGCGCGAGTTTGGTGTGTCTACGACTCTGTTGGCGGACTCGATCTGGACGAATGTGTCGTCGGGGTCGTTTGGTCGTTGGATGTATGAGGCTCGCAGGGCGAGGCGATGGTGGTTGTTGACGGTGTAGTTCAGCCGAAGTGTGGCGCTGTTGGATGGAAGTCTCACGCTGCGAGAGTCGCCGTAGGAGAGTGAGTTGGGGAATCGCTCCTTCTCGTAGTATCCACGACGCTGAATCTGTTGCTCTCCAAATGTTCCGTCGAAGAGGATCGCTAGTGATCGTTGGTGATACTCTACACCGATGTTGACATCCCACGTTCGCTGTAGCGTGCGGTAGTCGTAGCCGAATCGTTCACCGACGACGACCCTTCTGTCGGGGTTGCGCAGGTCGTTCTGCATATCGTTGCCGAGGTTTATGTTGTCGCCGATGTAGAGGTCGTGGTCGATGTGATACTCCGCCCCCAACAGATCAACAACCTCCTTGAAGCTGCGCTGGTTGTATAGCGAGATGGTTGTGCCAAAGTTGAGATCTACGTAGCGCCCCATACGTGTGACAAGCGATGGCGAGAACTCTGCGGCGCGACGTTGCACCACTCGCTCCTCAAGCAGGTAGTGTGCCGAGCCATCGGCGGAGAGTTGATTGTAGCGCACGAGATCGTCCCACTTGATCTGAGTGTAGTCAGTGTTGTTGTTGTGCCATATCTCCTCGATGTCGAGCTTTGTGGAGGTCGATGAGGCGTAGCTTGGTAGCTTGCGATAGTAGTCGGGCGAGGGGTTGTAGGCGTCGTACCATCCGAGGCGACTGATGCCGCGCCGTCCAGCCTCCGCGGAGAGTGTTGCGACGAGCGTGGTTGTCTCGTTGATGGGGCGTTGATAGCGCGCTGTGAACTCGGGGATAGAGTATTTCATCACCCTCGAGTTGCGAACCTCTCCGTCGTAGAGTCCCCACGACGGGTTGTAGAGGTAGTTGCCCGTGAGGGTTATAGCCTCCTGCGAAGAGTTGCTATGGAGTCCGTGGGTGAGGATTGGCGCATCGAGCGAGAGGCTCAGATAGTGGGCAGGTGCAAAGAGGCGGCTCACGCCAATGTTTGTGCGTAGATCCTGCGCAAATAGCCCCTCGATAGATAGGTCGCGTCCACTCTCGAACCTCGCCTCAGCCTCGATGTTCCACCCTCTGCGTAGCCTTGCCGCATACTCAGCTGCTGCGCCTATGGTGTAGCCCTTCGTGGAGCTGTAGAGCCTGAGGCGTGTCGTCGGCTCTGCCACTACCAACCCCTCTGTGGGTGATGTGTAGGGGCTTAGCAGCTGATCCGTCAGCTGCCAGTCGACACCCCTGCGGCGCTGCGACAGTGGTGGTCGATAGTACTTTGTGGCGTCGGAGTATGGGTCGGTTGTTGGTGTGTAGAGGTTGAATAGTGTGGGGTCTACGTCGAACAGAGCTGCAGCCTCCTCCTCGAACAACTGCTGCGAAGAGATCGGGAGGAGTATCAAAGATAGAGCTGTAGCGAGTAGATATTGTTTCATAAAGGTTCATCTGTAGGGTGCAAAAATACAATATATTTGGGGATTTATACCAAATAATTACTATCTTTACACACAATATGGTATTTAATATGAGAATAGGCGAAGGGTTCGACGTGCACCGACTCCAGGGTGGGTTGCCGCTTACGTTGGGTGGGGTCAGGATCGACCACTCCAAGGGGTGCGTTGCTCACTCCGACGGCGACGTGGTGATACACGCTATCTGCGACGCTCTGCTCGGTGCAGCTGCATTGGGCGACATCGGTCTCCACTTTCCCGATACGTCGGCAGAGTTCAAGGCTATCGACTCGCGGATTTTGTTGCGCCGCACCTCCGCGCTTCTGCGTGCAGAGGGCTACGAGATCGGTAATGTAGACTGCACGATCCGAATGCAGAGCCCCAAGTTGCGCCCCCACATCGACTCTATGAGGGTGGCGTTGGCGGAGGCTATGGAGATCGACGCTTCGCAGATGTCGGTGAAGGCTACGACAACCGAACGACTCGGATTCGAGGGGCTCGAAGAGGGTGTGTCGACCAGTGCAATAGCGCTAATTTATGGTGTAAAATAAAACTACATATAGTATGAAAAAAGTTCTCTCCTTCTCTGTGCTCCTGATGTTGGGACTCGTGGTGTCGCAGATTCTGCCGATCCATCTCAGTGGGTCGTTCCACTATCTGCGCGACTACTTCGTATCGCCGTTGCTCTACATCTCGTTGGCGTTTATTATGATAAATGTGGGGCGCGAGTTTGAGGTCGACAAGAGCCAGTGGCGCTCTTATAGTGCCGACTACTTTATCGCTATGGCGTCGGCTGCGATGCCGTGGCTGTTGATTGCGCTCTACTACGTCTTTGTGCTTCTGCCCGAGCCGCTATGGAGCTCCGCCGATGCGTGGAAGGAGTCGTTGCTACTTTCGCGATTTGCAGCCCCCACCTCTGCAGGTATCCTCTTCACTATGTTGGCGGCGATGAACCTCTCGCGGAGCTGGATATATCGTAAGATACAGGTGTTGGCGATCTTCGACGACCTCGACACCATCCTGCTGATGATTCCGCTGCAGATAATGATGATCGGTATGAGGTGGCAGATGTGTGTTATGCTCGTTGTGGTGGTGGGGCTGTTGCTCTTTGGCTGGCGTCGTCTCAACTCGATTGATATGAGGCAGAGTTCGCGATCTATTCTCTTCTACTCCGTTATTCTCTATGGCATAACCCACTCGATCTACCTTGTGTCGGTCAAGTTTATGGGACATCACGACGCGATCCACATCGAGGTTCTCCTCCCTGCATTTGTGTTGGGTATGGTGATGAAGAGCCGCCACTGGGAGTGTACGCAGGCGTCGAGAGTTGCTCGGTCAGTATCCTATCTATTTATGTTTTTGGTGGGTCTGAGTATGCCTCTCGTCGTGGGCGGCAAGAGCGATCTCAACGATGCACTCGACTCGGTTCTTGCCTCTGTGCCGATAATGGATTGGGGGTCGATCGCTCTGCACGTTGTGGCGGTGACACTGTTGTCGAACGTCGGAAAGCTCGTGCCACTCCTCTTCTATCGCGACCGAAAGCTATCGGAGAGGTTGGCAGTATCCGTCGGTATGTTTACGCGTGGCGAGGTGGGCGCAGGAGTTATATTTATCGCCATAGGCTACAATTTGGGCGGTAATGCGCTGATTATATCGGCTCTAACATTGGTGCTAAATCTAATTTTGACAGGCGTATTTGTGATGTTGGTACGACATTTGGCGCTCCAGAGCGGTAGCCTCGACGAGCAAGAGGATAGCCCCGAGGTGGCAGAGTTCGAGACAGAGAAGAGATAAAATTACGAACAACTAAAATAGAATGACAATGAGAGAGTTTCAAAAGATTTTTCTGATGGTTGCATTGGTGCTGGCTGCAGCTGGCGTCGAGGCAAAGACATTGAGCATCGGGGTGTCGGGCGGTGTCAACAGCTCTAGCTTTTCGATCAAGGGCAACAAATCTGCCATAACAAACAATATGGGGTATCAGGCATCTGTGGCACTCGATGTTCAGATTCCGATGTTTAGCATCTCGCCAGAGCTGCGATTTGTGAGCAACAGCTTCGACATCCAGGACGCCTCTATACTAGGTTCTGACGACGCCTCAGTGAAGATCCGCAGCACAGCAATCGACGTGCCTGTAGTGTTGGGATGGACGATCGTGGGTCCGCTGAAGCTGGAGGTAGGACCCCGATTCACAATTATGGACAAGGCGAAAGCCAAGAGCGGCGGCGAGAAGTACGATGTCGGAGGGGTGCGATCTAACACAGGTTACATCCTCGGTCTGAAACTGACAATCGCCAAGAAGATCGTCGTCGGCGCACGATTCAATGGTCAGTTCGCAAACCCCGTTACAGACCTAAATTTCGGCGGCGCAGAGTATAAAATCCGTAACTACTCATACGGATTGAGCGTAGGGTTTAAGATGTAATCGATTGGGGACTTCGTCCCTTTTACCTATATTGCGAGTGATAAGGTTTTGTAATATTGCATATTATAAACCTTTGCACATTGAGTTTGTATCGACGATGTTACCAATGATGTCACGAATGATGTCACCAATGATTGTACGGAGAATTTCACACCTGGGATTTACACACGGCAATTATAGGGATGTCAGCCGTCGGCTGACATAAAAAGGATAAGGTATAGCGCGTTGAAAACTTGTTTTCACAAAGCGCTATACCTTATCCTTTTGCAGTGCGAAGCACCCCTATAAT
>JBCQTK010000046.1:0-17608 GCA_047178665.1 Rikenellaceae bacterium
CGTAAAACCTATTTCTGTCAAGTTGCTCCCCAGCAGAGCTTGATTCCTCTTCAGCTTTACTCTGCAAAAATACGATAATTTTCACTGCGAAAACCAACTATTTTTGACCACATTACTAAAAATTACCTTAATTGAAACACGTTTCAATTAAGGTAATCAATCTTTTTGTATATCAATGTGTTACAGCAATTTTGCCAACTATTTTTGACCACATTGCCTTTATGAAAGTAGACTTTCAATGCTCTATACCTTAATCTTTTTATGTGAGCCGTGCGGCTTGAGCGCACTCTTCGCTATTTTCGTGCGTTACTCCTTTTGCTTGTGGAACTGCGCCTGATATAGTGCACGATATGCTCCATCCTCGATGTTGAGGAGCTCCTCGTGGCTGCCAGATTCGACTATTGAGCCGTGGTTGAGCACGACGATCTTGTCGGCGCCAGTGATTGTTGAGAGACGATGGGCGATGACAAAAACCGTCTTGCTACGCATTAGGTTGTCGATCGCACGCTGCACGATTGCCTCCGACTTATTGTCTAGTGCAGATGTTGCCTCGTCCATCACGATGATGGGGGCGTCCTTGATGAAGGCGCGCGCAATAGCTACACGCTGCTTCTGTCCGCCCGAGAGCAATATTCCACGCTCGCCAATGAATGT
Source organism: Rikenellaceae bacterium (assembly GCA_047178665.1). Classification (GTDB taxonomy): domain Bacteria; phylum Bacteroidota; class Bacteroidia; order Bacteroidales; family Rikenellaceae; genus Alistipes. The sequence goes on from JBCQTK010000046.1 coordinate 655, forward strand.
GTCGACACCATCCTTCAGTGTTGTGATGAACTCGTCGAGGTAGGCTAGTCGTAGAGCCTCCTGCAGCTGCTCCTCTGTCGCGCCGTCAGATCCGCACAATATGTTCTCGCGGATTGTGCCCGAGAAGAGGAAGTTGTCCTGGAAGACAACAGCAATGTTGTCGCGCAGTGAGTGGAGTGTGTAGTCGCGTATGTCGCGTCCGTTGATACGTATTGAGCCCTTGCATACGTCGTAGAAACGAGGTATGAGGTTGGCAATTGTACTCTTGCCACCGCCTGAGTTGCCGACGAGTGCGATAGATTGACCACCCTTTACGCTGAGCTTTATATTGTTGAGTACCTGCACGTTGGGCTCGTACGAGAAGCATACGTCGTCGAACTCGATCGTGTCGCAGCGGTGCTCCATCTCCACGGAGTCTGCATTGTCTTTGATGGGTGACTCATCCTTCATCGTAGAGAAGATAGACTCTATGGCGAGGAACGACAACTGCACCTGGTTGAAGTTGTTACCGATGTTCTTGATCGGGTTGTAGAGCAGGATCAGTGCCGTGATGAACGACACGAAGCTACCAGCCGTGAGTGTGCCATTGAGGATCAGGAAGCTACCGAAGCCGATAGATAGCGCGATGCCGACAGATACGATGATGTGCATAAATGGCGAGAGCCACGACGTGCGCTGCACCATCTTGATGCGGATGTTGAATATGTTGCCGAGGATCTGGTTGAACTTTGTGTACTGACGCTCCTGGAGATTGTAGGAGGCGATGGTCTTGTTGCCTGTTAGAGTCTCGTTGTAGGTGGTGAGGATCGCCGAGTCTGCCATCATACTCTTCTCAAAGACCGACTTCATACGCTTGCGGATCGACGCCACAGGGGCGAGCGAGCAGGATAGCACGACGATCGCAACTATAGCGAGCTGCCACGAGTTGTAGAAGAGTACACCAATCAGCGATAACGAGGCGAAGAATCGCTGCACAAAGACGCGTAGATTGTCGAGCAGTCCCACACACGCCGAGTCGGCGATGTTGTTGTAGCGGTAGATCAGGTCGCCCGAGTTCTGGCTGTTGTAGTAGGCGGAGTCCTGACGGAGCAGGTTGCTATAGAGTTTGAGCTTCAGGCTGTTGGTGACGCGCGTGCCGACCCACGTGTTGAGGTAGATCGATAGGTACGACAGACTACCCTGCACCGCTGCAAATCCGATGATCGCGAGCGGAATGTACCACGGCGACTCGAGACTCTTGTCTATCATCACCAGATCCATATAGGGTCGCAGCGACATCGCTATCACCGCATCCAACGAACCAATCGGGATACATATCAACATTGCGAGCAACGCCCTAACCCAGTACGGCTTAAAGTATGGCCACATAGCCCCGTAGTTCTGAAATGCTCTCTGTCTTGTTATTAGATTTTTGAATCCTGCCATTGTCTTAATTCTGTTATTTGTATGTTATTTTTGCGATCTTCTGCTCCTCCAAATCGGCAAAACCTCGAAGAGTCTATACCATTTTCTGTCGGCGTAGTAGACGATAGTAAGTATCGGAATTATGTGGAGGAGGTAGATGCGTTTATGCTTAATGCTCTCTTTGTAGAGTAGTTGATGTCTCCATACTTTTCTGCCTATCTTCGTCCCTGCATATCTTCTCGCTAGTGAGGAGAGCTCGCGGTCAGCATCGAAGAAGTAGTAATTTCGATCCATTGCATTTATAAGAGTCTTGTACTCTATGTCAGCCATAAACTCCTTGTCGCCATACTTCTTTGCTCGGAAGTCTGCCGTCATCAGAGGGAACTTGCTCTCCCACTTCTTCTGTCCAACGACAGCAGCATCCTCCCACTCCTTTGAGGGTGAACCCTCCGAGAAGTGCTCGATCTCGATGATGTTACATACGTAGTTGGTGTAGTTTATCGCCGTCGCTATCGAGAAGTCAACGTCGTAGTAGTGGAACCCAGGGAACGTAACCTCGTCGAACTTACACTCCTCCCATACGTTCTTGCGGACAAATATGCACAAGCCGTCGAGTGTGACTACTTGGGCGAAGTCTACTTTGTCGGGGTTGCGATATGCGTGCACAGTATTATCATTACGCCCTGCCTTAAAGTGCTGGATCAGATTATCTCTGAGTAATGAGCTAATGTCCGTCCACGCACCCCAACCTGGTGAGATAAGTAGGCTATATTTGTATTGGCTACCTGCGAAACCGATCAATCCGCACCCCTTGTCGCTCAGCTTGTTGATGATAAACCTACCCCAATCGGTTGTGTTGAACTGCACATCCTCGTGGAGGAAGCAGAGGTAGTCATATTTTGCTCTCTCTGCGCAAAGATTATAAACTTTGCAAATGCCATATTTAGTCTCTCGGTTGTCAAAAGCTATCAACTCAAACGGCATATCACCCAACGTCATCTCTATGTTTTGACGTAGTACGTCAGCCATTGTGGGCTTTATCGAGCAGCAAATAAAAGTAATCATCTGTTGTTATTTAATCTTTATAAATGGTATAAATCCTAGTAAATAGTGATTCTCTTTGTTTGGCTTGTATTTTATCTTGTAAAGAGGTAGTGCTAGAGATAAATTGCATCGTTTTGACTTTGAAACATTTGTTATTTTTATCAATCCTCCTAAGAACTTTTTATCCTTATTGTTGGGGTTTTGTAAATAGTTGTATTTGTCTAATAAAGATTTAGCATAATTAGCACGCTCTATTTTTATTGACTCTATAATTTCTTGACTATTGCAATTTGACAGCTTAGAGAAATAGGCAAATAAATTTGTAATGTATATAAATATTGAGGCTGCCTCAAAATAACGATTACCATCATCTAGCATCTTGCTACTCACCTTATTTGTGTGCTGTCGGAATGAGCTGAGGCGTTCGGGAATGTGCATTAACTCTCTTTCGATAACCATCTCTGCCCAAAATACCCAGTCGCCTGAACCTCGAAACGTGCGGTAGTAGTTAGAAACTCCATTGAGCGCAGATTTGCGGAAGAGGATCATACTTGCGTTGTAGAGATTGTTATTGTAGAGCAGATAATCCCTCACAAAATCCACACCTAAATATCTCACTGCGCCATCTTTGATGTGATCCTCGCTCTCGGGGATCTCTAGCTGCTCGATCCAGCACTTGCACTTCTTGCCATTTTCGTTGACAAAGTTCGAGTCGGCGAATGCGAGGGCTGCCTTGTCGTTGCTCACGAGTGCTGCGACACACCTCTCGAGAAAGGTTGGTTCGGCGTAGTCGTCGCTCTCCGCGATCCATATGTATTCACCACTTGCCAACGAGAACCCCTTGTCCCACTGTCTGAATGTAGAGCCTGAGTTCTCGGTGTTGATGACGATGTGCGACACCTTTTCGTGGTTGCGATAGCTCTCGATGATCTCGACGCTGTTGTCGGGCGATTTGTCGTCTAGGATGATCAACTCAAAATCTTGATACGTCTGGTTGAGAATCGAGTCGATCCTCTCGCGCAGGTAGAGTGAGTGATTGTAGTTGGGAAGAACTACCGAAACCTTAGGGGTGTTTGACATATTGTTTATCCGTTTTTAACACAATATTAATACGTTCCAAAAACATTAGAGCCGTGTATAACTCCGCAAAGATAGAGAAAATATATTAAATTATATAATTACAGCTAACTATTTGTTCATAACACCTCTGTGCGAGTTAGAATTGAGCAGAGAGGCGAACATTGCAAAGATGCAGTTGCTGGTGTCATCTTTTCGCCGCTAGAGGGGGCGGAGGATATGCGAGTTGATAGAGATAACCTCCTCCGCCATATCGCCCATATAGCGAACGTCGACCCCAGCTCTGCGCAGATTCTCCGCACCGTGACACTCCACAAAGTGGCTCGGTTCGTAGAGGGCAAAGACCACGCGACGGATGCCGCAGCGAAGGATTATGGCGCTGCAGCTCTCGGGCTCGGAGTTTCGGACGGAGCAGGGCTCCATCGAGGCGTAGATTGTCGCACCTCGCAGGTCGGCACCCGCGCGCAGAGCCTTCGTTATGGCGGCTTGCTCGGCGTGGTGTGTCGGTGCAGTCTCGAGTGTGTAGCCCTCGTAGATCTCACCTGTGAGCGTCTTGACCACGGAGCCTACTCTGTAGCAGCTCTCCCTCTCGGGCGAGGATTGGCTTACTTTGAGCGCCATCTGCATCAGCGCCCTATCCCCCGACGTGTCGCCCCTCGCGAAGAGATAGGTGGATACCTCCATCTCGCCATACTTCTCGACGCGCGACGCACTCCCCACGTAGGAGAATCGAGGAGCTGCAACATCACCAACGACGATAGAGGGGTTGACAGCTACACGCAGTTCGTCGACCATCGACGACTCCATAAAGAGCTGCAGAATGGTCGCTCCGCCCTCGACGAAGAGGCGTTCGACACCACGCTTTTCGAGTTCGGTGACAATCAGAGCGACGTCGATCCGCTCCGCAACCACAACCTCAGCTAACCCCTCCAGCTCCTCGCGTTGGATGTTGGAGAAGATGATGATGGGGCTGCTGCCTCGGTGGAAGATCTTCGAGGCAGGAGAGATCTCGCCCCGTCCGCTCACAACGACGCGGATCGGTTCGCGACCATCGCACTTGATGCCTAGCGAGGGGTTGTCGCGCCTAAGGGTCTCGCCACCGACAAGGATTGCGTCGTTGGTGGCTCGCAGGCGATAGACCTCTGCCCAATCTTCGGCAGTCGAGAGAACTAGTCGCGCGGGGGTTGTGTCGTCGATGCAGTGGTCGGCAGATGTGGCGACGGAGAGGGAGATATGCATATTATATATATAGTTAGTTACAGATCAATTCGACACAAATATAGTAAATAATTATTCGATACGCAACATTTGCGTTGGCACACTATTTGCCCAAGAGGGAGAAAACAGCAGACAAAGTCAAAATTAGTACAAACAAAAAAAGATTACAATGAAAACAACTCGACTTCTAATTGCCGCAGCGCTCCTAACAGTCACAGCGGCAACCGCCAGAGATTACAACGACAGCACGCGTCGACGTGAGCGTCGCGAAAGCGGTGAGATAATGCTCGTGATTGATGGTGACGAACAGGATCCTGAAATCTACGAATTTGGCTCGCCCGAGAAGCTGCGCGACCATCTGCGTGAGCGTAAGATCGAACACGACGAAAGCAAGCTCAAGGCTACAATGCAGGTGACTGAGGTTGTGCCCGACGGACACCAGCACGCTGAGGCGCCTGCATTCATCTTTACGCAGAAAGAGAATAAGTTCTCGTTTGCGCTGGGTGGATTCATCAACCTCCGCACAAGCTACGACTTCAACGGAACGGTCTCGAACATAGACTTCGTCACTGCGGATATTCCGATCCCTGGCAACTACGCAACGAAGCAACAGCTGATTATGGATGCGTCGACCTCTCGATTCTACCTCGCGGCGGTGGCAAACAGCCGTGCGCTAGGCGAGATAGATGTCTATATCGACATCGACTTTAGAGGTGGCACGGGCTACAGCAGTGGGGTGACAAATCGCTATACGCCTCGTCTGCGACGCGCCTACGTATCGTTCTTGGGGCTCACGATGGGACGCGACATCACTACATTCTGCGACCTCAACGCTGCGCCTACGACCATCGACTTCCAGGGTCCAAACGCCTATAGCTTCAACTATGCGACACTCATTCGCTATCAGTACACATTCTGCGACGAGCACCTCACCGCAGCGATCGCGCTAGAGCAGCCCAACGTCTCGGCTACATACGACACTGCATTTGAGGCGATACCACAGCGTGTGCCCGACGTGCCGATGTATCTGCAGTATCAGTTCGGTCGCAAGCTCACGAGCCACCTGCGTGCGTCGGCTGTCTTGCGCGATATGTATGCCTACAACGCTACAACCGACGAGAACACATCGTTGCTCGGATGGGGCGTTCAGATGAGCGGTCGACTCGTGCCGTCGCACTGGATGGGCTTCTGCTTCAACGCCACCTATGGCGAGGGTATAACGCCATACATTCAGGACTTTATAGGTCTCGGACTCGACTTCACGCCCGACCCTAGCAACCCCAACTCGATCCAGACGATGCCAATGTATGCGTGGCAGGCGGCGCTAGACTTCAAGTTCACCGATCGACTCACTGCGACGGGCGGTTACTCCACTGCGCAGATCAAGAAGAAGGGTGGATACTATGCCGACGACGAGATCCGTAAGACACAGTATATGTTCGGTAATCTATTCTACTCGGTTACGCCTCGTCTCGTGGTTGCGGCGGAGTATATCCACGGCACACGAAAGAATATGAACTGCTTGAGTAACTACGCCAATCGTGCGAGTCTTATGGCGCAGTTTAGCTTCTAGGTGTGGCTCTACGCCTCGGTCATCTCCCCCCTCAATTCGATTTGAGGGGGGCTTTTGCTTGTTGGCTGCATCTCAGTTTAGTGATAAAATGTTTGGAATATTGTTTTTTTTATCTAAATTTGTATGTGATATGTGGTAGTAGTTAGAGATTTTTTACTACTTTTGCAGACTGTCGGAGTACAAAATGACTTAATGAGAAAAAAAAACAGATTAAAAAATAAACAAAAACAGAAAACAATGCAAAGCAAAGGAGTAATTAAGCTGTTGGCGATCCTACTCGCATTAGCCTCGATCTATCAGCTCTCGTTTACGTTCAAATCACGTAGCGTAGAGCAGGATGCGGCAGAGTATGCAGCCAACTACGCACCCGAGGAGCAGAGCTCGCGCGAGATCTACTACCTCGACTCACTACAAAATCAGGTTGTCTACAATCTCGGTTTCGCTCAGTTTACCTACAAGCAGGTTAAGGAGAAGGAGATCAACCTCGGTCTCGACCTAAAGGGCGGTATGAATGTTATGTTGGAGATTCAGGTTGCCGACGTAGTTAAGTCGCTCGCAGGGTCTAGCGCATCGGATCCAGCATTCGTGCAGGCTATCAACCTCGCAGGTGAGCAGTTCAACAAGGGTGAAGCTAACGACTATATCTCAGCATTCGTTGAGGCTTATCAAGTAGCATCAAACGGCGGCTCATTGGCGGCAATCTTCGTTAGCCCCGATCGCAAGGATATAATGCCTAACAGCACAAACGCTGAGGTTGAGGATGTACTTCGCATAGAGACAGAGGCGGCTATCGCTGCATCGTTCAATATCTTGCGTAGCCGTATCGACCACTTCGGAGTTACGCAGCCCAACATCCAGAGACTCCCTAACTCTCACCGCATATTGGTGGAGCTTCCAGGTGTCAAGGAGCCCGAGCGTGTGCGTAAACTGTTGCAGGGTGCTGCGTCGTTGGAGTTCTGGACTACTTATAATGGACGCGACCTATTGCCAGCCCTTTCGCGAGCTGACCGCGCTTTGCGTTCGGCTCTAGCGCTAGAGGAGGAGAGTGTTGCAGAGGAGAGTGTTGCAGAGGAGAGTGCGAGTGATCTATTGAACGAGGTGGAGTCGGCTCCAGATGATTCGTCTGCCTCGTCGCGCTACGATCGTGCGGTGAACCCACTCTTTGCGCTGCTCAACCCCGACTTCGCGGGTGGTGCAGTTGTCGGAGCTGCTACAGCTGCCGATATGAAGAGAATCGACGACTACTTGGCTATGCCAGAGGTGCGCGACGCGTTGCCTGCTGACGTAGAGTTCAAGTGGAGCATCAACGGCGAGGAGTATGCCGATGGTCGCTATATGCTATATGCAATAAAGGTGGAGCGCCTCGACGGCAAGGCTCCGCTCGACGGAAGTGTTGTGACTGACGCTCGCGAGATGTATGCGCAGCAGGGTTCTCAGGCTGAGGTCTCTATGGCGATGAACGCTGAGGGTGTCCAGGAGTGGGCTCGTCTTACTGGCGAGAACATTGGTAACTGTATCGCTATCGTGCTCGATGGATATGTATACTCTGCTCCTGTCGTAAACGCAAAGATCGAGGGTGGTAACTCATCTATATCGGGTAACTTCACTATTCAGGAGGCGAAGGATTTGGCTAACGTCTTGAAGTCGGGTAAGGTGCCAGCGCCTGCTCGTATCATCCAGGATACGGTAGTTGGTCCATCGTTGGGTCAGGAGTCGATCGACGCAGGTTTGATGTCGTTCCTCATCGCCTTCATTATGGTTCTTCTCTATATGGGAATATTCTACAGAACGGCGGGTTGGTTCTCTGACTTGGCTCTTATCTCGAATGTCTTCCTATTGATCGGCGTGCTCGTCTCGTTTGGCGCAGTGTTGACGCTCCCAGGTATCGCCGGTATCGTCTTGACGATGGGTATGGCGGTCGATGCCAACGTTATCATCTACGAGCGTATCAAGGAGGAGTTGCGTGCAGGCAAGGGTTTGTCGCTCTCTATCAAGGATGGTTTCTCGAATGCATACTCCGCTATCATCGACGGTAACGTCACTACGTTGATTACGGGTATCGTCTTGGCGCTCTTCGGTACAGGTCCTGTGCAGGGATTTGCTACTACGCTTATCATCGGTATCATCACATCGTTGTTCTGCTCGATCTTCATCACTCGTCTCTTGATTGAGTGGGGTGTTGAGAAGTTTGGCGGTATCAAATTCTCATACAGCTGGTCGGAGAACTGGTTGTCAAATGTCAAGTTCGACTTCATCGGTAAGCGCAAGAATGCTTACATCCTATCTAGCATAATCATCGCTATCTCGGTAGTGTCGCTCGGCGTTCGTGGTCTCAACCTCGGCACAGAGTTTACGGGAGGTCGCGCATACGTGATCCGTTTCGACAACGTGGTATCGGCAGAGGTTGTACGTGAGTCGTTGGAGTCGCAGTTCGTTGGTGGCGAAGACGCTGCGAGCGTGAGCTTTGAGGTTAAGCAGTATGGTAACGATAACCAGATGCGTATCGTGACGCAGTACAAGTTCGACGACACGTCGGAGGCGACAACTGAGGAGGTGGATGGTATTATCTACAACGCAGTGAAGGGTCACTACAGCTACGACATCACATTCGACCAGTTCCGCAATACGCAGGAGGATGTTAACGGTATCATCTCTGCAGACAAGATCGGACCATCGATCGCAAAGGATATGACAGTAAATGCGATCTACGCAATCATCGCATCGTTGATCGCTATTGGTCTTTACATCACCCTTCGATTCAAGAGGTGGGAGTGGGCGTCGGGTGCTACGGCGTCGTTGATCCACGACTCGTTGGTTGTGGTTGGACTCTTCTCGTTGCTCTATGGTATTGTGCCATTCAACTTGGAGGTGAACCAGGCTTTCATCGCCGCTATCCTTACGATCATCGGTTACTCGATCAACGATACTGTGATTATCTTCGACCGTATTCGCGAGTATATTAATATGTATCCTAAGCGCAATCTCGATGACAACATCAACCACGCGATCAACTCTACGATGGCGCGTACGTTGAATACATCTGGCACGACAATTGTTACGCTTCTCTCGATCTTCATCTTTGGAGGTGAGACGATCCGCGGTTTCGTCTTTGCGATGCTCGTCGGAGTTATTGTCGGAACCTACTCGTCGATCTTCATCGCTACACCTGTTGCAAGGGATATGATGGAGCGCGACGCAGCTAAAAAGAGCAAGTAGAGAGTCGGTTCTGATCAGACGATCTACACCAAAAGATGGGGGTGGCGCTATTGACGCTACCCCCATTTTATAGGTAGGTAAGATACTTTGGGTCTGGATTGTGTGTTTTTTGGAGAAAAAAGAGTATATTTGTAGATATATGTTTGCGCCGCACGCTATGGGCGCTACTTAAACTTATTGATATAGACAATGAAGATAGCTGTTGTTGGAACAGGATATGTAGGGTTGGTTTCGGGCTCTTGCTTTGCAGAGATGGGAATCGACGTTATTTGTGTGGATGTAGATCAGGCGAGGATAGATGCCATCCAGAGTGGGGTGATTCCGATCTACGAACCCAATCTCGATACGCTCGTCAGACGTAATGTTGCGGCAGGGCGTTTGAGCTTTACGACGGAGCTCGCACCAGTGTTGGGCGACGTCGAGGTGGTCTTTATCGCTGTGGGCACACCGCCCGACGAGGATGGATCTGCCGATCTAAAGTATGTGTTGGAGGTTGCACGCACCATTGGGGCGGCTATGACTCGACACCTTGTCGTTGTCACCAAGAGCACTGTCCCCGTGGGTACGGCGATGAAGGTGAAGGCGGCGATTCAGGCGGAGCTCGACAGCCGTGGTTCGGATCTGTCGTTTGACATAGCATCCAACCCCGAGTTCTTGAAGGAGGGAAACGCCATCGACGACTTTATGAAGCCCGATAGGGTGGTGGTCGGAGTGGAGACGGCAAGGGCGGAGGAGACACTCACAAAGCTCTATCGTCCGATGTTGCTCAATAATTTCCGTGTGATATTTATGGATATACCTAGCGCCGAGATGACCAAGTATGCAGCCAACTCAATGCTGGCAACGCGCATATCGTTTATGAACGAGATTGCTAACCTCTGCGAGATTGTCGGTGCCGACGTAAGTATGGTGCGCAGGGGTATCGCTGCGGATAGCAGAATTGGTGGTAAGTTTCTCTATGCAGGTTGCGGATATGGCGGCTCGTGCTTCCCAAAGGATGTGAAGGCGTTGGTCAAGTCGGCTAAGCAGAGCGGCTACGATATGCAGATATTGAGCGCTGTGGAGAGGGTCAACGAGCGACAGAAGAGCATCCTGTTCGACAAGTTCGTGGCGCACTTTGATGGCGACGTTAAGGGTCGCAAGGTGGCGATATGGGGGTTGGCGTTTAAGCCTGAGACCGACGATATGAGAGAGGCACCTGCGGTGGTTTTGATTGAGTCGTTGCTCGCTGCAGGCTGCGACGTTGCGGTCTACGACCCTGTCGCGATGGGTGAGTGTAGGCGAATTGTAGGTGACAGAGTTAGCTACGCCAAGAATATGTACGACACGGTGGTTGATGCCGAGGCGATCTTCCACGTGACGGAGTGGAAGGAGTTTAGATTCCCGAGTTGGGAGGTGATCAAGAGGTCGATGATTGGGACTCCGCTGCTTGTCGACGGTCGCAACGTATTTGACCGCGACGAGCTCCGCGACTATGGCTTTTGCTACCACTGCATCGGTCGATAGTGTGAGTGACGTTGGGGTTGAATTTGGGATGCACCACTACTAATTGAAAATAGATAAATAGAAGAGATACAATGCAAATAATATTACTATCGGGAGGTTCGGGCAAACGTCTTTGGCCACTCTCGAACGACGCTCGATCTAAGCAGTTTCTGAAGCTCCTATTGGCGCCAGACGGCTCGTATGAGTCGATGATGCAGCGCATAGCACGTCAGATTGTGGAGTCGGGCGTAGAGGCGGAGATAACGGTGGCTACCAGCATTACGCAGTACGACTCGATTACAAATCAGCTCGGCGCGCAGGTCGACATTGTCACTGAGCCAGAGCGCAGAGATACATTCCCTGCAATTGCTCTGTCGACGAGCTATCTCGCTAAGAGCAAGCGTTGTAGCCCCGATGAGGTTGTCGTGGTTATGCCTAGTGACTCCTATGTTGAACCTGCATACTTCGAGGCGATAGCGAAGATGGCGAAGGCTGTGGAGAGCGGCGGTGTCGATATGGTGTTGATGGGAATTACGCCCACCGAACCCTCGACAAAGTTTGGCTACATAGTCCCAAATAGTGCCACGACAGAGGGGGGGCTTATCACTGTCAACAGATTTACGGAGAAGCCCGACGAGCCGATAGCTAAGGAGCTGATTGCGCAGGGTGCAGTGTGGAACGGCGGTGTCTTTGCGTTTAAGCTGAGCTACATAACTAAGATCGTGGAGCGCTACATTCAGGCTGATACATTCGAGGAGATACGTTCGCGCTACAGTGAGTTTAAGAAGATCAGCTTCGACTACGAGGTTGTGGAGCGCGCGACATCCATTGGGCTCATACTCTACAGCGGCGCGTGGAGCGACCTCGGCACTTGGAACAGTCTGTCGGAGAAGATCGACAACCCAATGATGGGCAACATATCAACCGATGGTAAATGTTATAATTCTCACATAATCAATGAGCTGGGTATGCCTGTAATTTGCCTAGGTGCAGAGAACCTTATTGTCGCGGCGAGCCCCGACGGAATTCTGGTTAGCACCAAGGAGGCGAGCGTCGATCTCAAAAGCTATGCCGACGACATAAAGGCGCGTCCGATGTATGAGGAGCGTCGATGGGGTACGTATCGTGTGATGGGGCACGAGAACTTCTCCGATGGGCACAACGCGCTCACCAAACTCCTATGCCTAAAGAGTGGTTGCAACATAAGCTATCAGTATCACAATCTGCGTGAGGAGATATGGACATTCGTCGATGGCGAAGGTCTGCTTGTGCTCGACGACGAGGTGATACCTGTGAGCCGAGGCTCCGTAGCTCATATCAAGGCGGGGCAGAAGCACGCCGTGAGAGCAATAACCGACCTCCAGATCATCGAGGTGCAGTCGGGTCGAAAACTAGTCGAGGACGATATTATCCGCCTAGAGTGGCAGTGGTAGGGTTTTCACTCTACACGTACGATGTCACTGATGATGTCACATTCGGATCTACACTCGGCAATTATAGGGATGTTAGCCGACGGCTGACATAAAAAGATTAAGGTATAGAGCGTTGAAAACTTGTTTTCATAAAGCTCTATACCTTAATCTTTTGCAGTGCAAAGCACCCCTATAACTGCAGCAACAAAAAGCAAATGCAAGCTAGCTTGCCGCCCGCGCGGCGTAAAAGCGCAGTCCCCTATTTTGTCAGCGGTTATACAGCCCCCACTAATGGTTCTTTTCGAAATGTTGATAATCTTTGAGAGAGTGCCACTCGCCGCCCCATTCGAATCCTCGCGACTTGAATAGTTTGTAGCATAGGTCGGTGGTGTCGATCTTGTAGGGGAACGATTTTGTGCGGTCGACGTACTCCATAGACTCTATGGGGTCGACTATGAGTCGTTCGTCGCTCTGTCGCACGTAAGGGTTGTAGAGCGGGTTGATGTCGACAGCGAGCCCGAGGCTATGCCGCGAGAGTCGAGTCGTGCCAGATATGAATCGGAAGTTGAATGCCGAGGAGTTGTTGTCGACCATCGAGCGGTTGTCGTCGGCGCCATACTCGTCGACTAGGATGATGCGCTCAATCCGATAGTGCGAGTCGAAGAGTGTGCGGAAGATGTATAGTAGGTCGTCGCTGATGGAGCGGTTGCAGATCATCTCGCCCAGTGCGATGTTGCCCTCTGCGTCGTAGTGCAGCAGGCGCAGATAGCGCAGTTCGCTGAGTGGCAGTGTGCAATCATCCTTGTATGATAACCCCTTTATTCGTTGGAAAATAGCGTCGTCGATGGGGTGGGCGCTGAAGCACTTCTCGACCCCGTGGAGCGCTATGTTCTCGGTCGATATGGTGTTGCCTGCCTCCCACTTCGCTAGTAGCTGCGACTCGTCGCGTGGGGTGCTCTGTGCCATACTAACTTGCAGAGTGAGGCAGATGAGGCAAACGAGTAGTGGGTGTATTAGATTTATCATTGTGGTATGTGTTAAGGGTGATCTTACTCTCTCCTCCAAGAAGAAGAGAGGTGACTAACACGTTGCGTCAGCCACCTCTCTAGGTAATCATTATTAGCTAATACCGCTCGCTACTACCACTCCAAGATCTTCTTGAAGTCGTATACCTCAGGGTTTGGTACGTAGCTCTTTGCAGCCTCGTAGTCAGCCTCTGTGATGTAGCTCATTACGGTGTCGATCACGTTGTTCACCTTGTCTGAGTTGATGTCAACCAAACGTGGTGGAATCTTACCTGTCTCAGCATCCTGAAGATCTGACAAGTACAATGGCGATACGTTACCCTCAGAGTTTACATATACCATACAGCCTGTCTTGCCCTCAGAGAAGAGCTGATATACGCCCATTCCGAGCTCAGAGCAATATGTAAGGTCGAACGCAATAGGAGTCTGGCAACGAACCTCGTAGCCGATCTCTACTGGACGGCTCTTAACCTTAACGCCGATCTCGTTCAACTTGTTCTCCAACATCTCGTTGAAGATGTGAGCCTTAGATACCTTGCCCAACTCTGGGTGTCCGTGGTCGTCGTATGAGAAGTTGATGCCGCTCTTCTTGATCTCCTCGTCAGATAGCTCGTGGAACACACCCTCCGAGATCATCGCAACACCATAGTCCATACCGATCAACTTGCGCTTAATAATAGATGAAACAACCAAGTTTACGATCTTCTCAACAGTGATCTCTGTCTTGTTGAACATCTCAGGGATAACAGTCATAGGGTAGTGGCAAGCCTCGCCGATACCGAACGCAAGGTGTCCTGCAGAGCGACCCATCGCCGCAACAACGAACCAGTTACCGCTAGTCTTTGCGTCGCAATATACGGTTGTACCGATCACTGTTCCGCTAGCCTTTGCTGACTCATAACCGAATGTTGGTGAGCCTGCTGGGAGTGGAAGGTCGTTGTCGATAGTCTTTGGTACGTGTATGTTAGCGATCTCATACTTCTTCTCCGCAAGGAACTTAGCGATGCGGTTAGCTGTAGAGGCTGTGTCGTCGCCACCAACTGTCACCAACAACTTGATGTTGTTGTCGACAAAGAAGTCGAGGTTGAAGTTGTTCTGGAAGTCAGAATCCTTTGGCTTGAAACGGCTCATCTGGAGGTACGAACCACCACGGTTGAAGATGTCATCAGCAAGTGGGAACGAGATCTCCTCGAAGATTGGGTTGGGGTTGAATAGACCAGAGTATCCTGCGTGTAGACCAATTACCTTGTATCCCTTCTGGATGAAGGTCTTCGCTACGCTACCTACTACAGTGTTCATTCCTGGAGCTGGACCGCCACCAGTCAAAATTGCAATCGCTTGTTTCATTCTGTTTGATGTTATATTAAAAGTTAAAATGTTTCTTCTCCAACTACTCAGCTCCGTGCGATGCAACCACCTTGTTCGTGAAGTTGCGGATCGACTCCGCAATGACAGCTCTGCAATGGCAGGGGAGGTAAAGTAGATTGTTCATTACTCTTTTTGAATCATTGTGTCAAAGATACGTATTATTTTGTTGATACCAAAATTTCGCAACCATATTTAAGCGCAAACGTGCGAAAAAGAGGGGACTGCGCTCAATCTTTCAGAACGCATTCGCCGAGAATCCAAAGAGTTGCCCATCCCGCGCAATGCTCGTTGCGGGTATGCACAGCTGGCAGCTAAAGTATGCGAGAGGTAACATCTGCCACCTCTCCAACGAGATCAAAGACTACCCACACCTAATTTATAGAGGAGGGTTATAACGTCGGCTTCACAATCCATCAGACGTGATGTATAACGACTCCAGGTCTATTCAATCCGTGGAATCTGCATCGAGTAGGAGCTGTACGATAAGGTGAACGACCCCCACTAGATGACACACCTCGCCTACGATCCCGCCTACGTCCCAATCAAGAGAGTTGCGAATATGTTGGCAAATTGTGTGACTACTCGAACCCATACGAGGTTGTGAAGTAGTTGCAGAGCAGAGTTGAACTAAGTTGTGTTGTGTAACAAACCCTGCGATAATATTGTTGTATGGTCGCTAGGCTAAACCGACAACTCTGTTTTGGTGAATGGGTATGTTTAGGGATATATGTGTGCCGCATCTGTCAGTGGAGGATGGTCGACTTTTGGATTGGAGGATTGGCGAAAAAAAGCAAATAGCAGTAAAATGCGCAATGTTGCTGATAATGAGTGCGATATGCCGAGTGGCTAACTTCGCACAGCAATCATCTTTGAAAAAAGACGAAAAAAAAGATGAAAAAAATTTGGAAAAAGATATTTTGTTCTTACCTTTGTGCCCGGAGAGATGGCAGAGTGGTCGAATGCGGCGGTCTTGAAAACCGTTGATCTTCACGGGTCCGGGGGTTCGAATCCCTCTCTCTCCGCCAATAGGCTTGATTATCAGGCGGTTAGCGGATCGACACCCAATTTCACACCCAGTTTTGTGAAATTGGGTGTTTTCTTTTTATCTGGGGCGATATACGCCACTGCTGCGCTGTGAAGGGGCTACACAACGATTTAGGAAAGTTTTGATAAATCTGTACGTATGGCTATATGTTCTCGCCAAGATAAGGTATTCATAGCCGAAAGCCTTAGTCGAGAATCACGACACGACTTCGCTTCGCTCAAACCCTTGTAGATATGGTCATAGAGAATGTCATTACCTTAGTAGGTGGTGATACAATAGCTTGGCGGTAGACAGCACATGAACGCATCACAATTTTAGTAATGCTGAAGCTTTCTCAGTACCCAAAGACTCTACATCCCCCGATAACCGCATCTACATTATCTGGAAATAATCAGCTTAAGAATAGGCTTGAAGTTATTCTTGTATGGATAAATTGACTATATTCATTCATCCATTGTTATCAAATACATCAACTCGTATGTTTAGATCAACTGAGATCTAACTGTAGTAATATAAAAAGCAATATTGCTTGTTGTTACATTAGAATCATTAAAGCAGTAAGAGGTATTAATAATGTAAGTATTATTACACCCGCACATCCTGACTTTTTACCTGTATTCTGAGGCGTGATATGAAGCTGTTCCTGACAAAAAATCTCATATTCGCTCTTAAAATTCTCTTTGTAAGAAAGTTTATAAAGTTCTAATGTTCCCATCTTGAACAAATGAAGCAACTCACTTTCTTCTCCATTTTTTAGCGGTTTATTGCGCAAATCATCTACAAGTGAAGGATTCTGCTCACGTAGGATCTTACTTCGATCATCATCTTTAGACAACATTATAGCCATAAACCATAGATTTCCCCAATGTGACTGAACAGATGTAATTAAATTGAATAATTTTGCTGCCTGATATTGATATATGTCGCTACTTGCAGGAATATAGTCGAGCATGCTGTTTAATATTGGCACTACCTCTTTTGCTACAATAGCTACGAGTGTAGGTAGATTTCTCAGAGGATCTTCTATTTTTTTAGATTTTAATAGTTTGTTTATTAATTCTTCTGATTGGTTAAACAAGTCCAGCAC
>JBCQTK010000047.1:0-17479 GCA_047178665.1 Rikenellaceae bacterium
TAAAACCTATTTCTGTCAAGTTGCTCCCCAGCAGAGCTTGATTCCTCTTCAGCTTTACTCTGCAAAAATACGATAATTTTCACTGCGAAAACCAACTATTTTTGACCACATTACTTTTTTTTACTCTACATAGTTGCGTAGAGAGGTTTTTATCTTAGACTCAAATAGTGTCTAGTGCTCTATCGGAGTGTCTTTTCGATCAGTGCGTCGACAGATGGCTCGGCGCCTCGATAGTCGACGTATAGTTTCAGTGGATGCTCCTGACCGCCTCGTTCGAGGATAGTCTTGCGGTAGCGTGTCGCTGTTTCGAGCTCGAATATCCCCCTCTCTTTGAAGAGTGCGTAGGCGTCAGCCTCCAACACTTCGGCCCACTTATATGAGTAGTAACCAGCCGAGTAGCCTCCTGCGAATATGTGGGAGAAGCTTGGTGAGAAGGCTGTGCCGTCGACTAGTGGCAGAATCTGTGTCATTGCTGTTGCCCTCCTCTCGAACTGCTCTATGTCGCCCTCGTAGGGTGATGTGAGGGTGTGCCACGCCATATCGAGTATGCCGAACTGCAGCTGTCGCACGCAGGCGTATCCTGCGTTGAAGTTGGCGGCGCGTTCGATCTTCTCCACAAGTTCTGCGGGGATCTTCTCGCCTGTTTGATAGTGTACAGCCCATAGGTCGAGGAACTCGCGCTCCGTTGCCCAGTTCTCCAGCAGTTGCGATGGTAGCTCCACGAAGTCGCGGTAGACGTTGGTTCCGTTGAGAGACTCATACTCTCCGCGTCCGAGCAGTCCGTGTAGCGAGTGTCCAAACTCGTGGAGGAATGTCTCGAACTCCGAGAATGTGAGGAGTGATGGGGTCGTCTCGGTCGGCTTGGTGAAGTTCATCACGAGCGTCACGAGTGGACGTGTCTCTGCGCCATCGACGATAGATGCCGAGCGGAACTCCGTCATCCACGCACCTCCACTCTTCGACGAGCGAGGGAAGAAGTCGAGATACAGCAGACCCAGATGTGTGTCGTCACCATCCTTCACCTCGTAGACCTCGACATCCTCGTTGTAGAGCTCCACACCCTCCTCGACAGGGTGGAAGGTGATGCCAAAGAGCCTCTCCGCCAACAAGAATACACCGCGACGAACCGAGCTCAACTCTAAGTAGGGCTTTACGAGCTCGTCGCTGAGGGCGTAGTTGTCATCCTTGTATCGCTCTGCGTAGTAGGCGAAGTCCCAGGGTTGAAACTCCCCTTCGAAACCATTTGACTCTGCATATTTCACGATATTCGTGTAGTCCTCGACACCACGAGCCTTTGTCGCTTCGAGTAGCTCGTTGAGAAAACCCTCGACCGTGTCGACGCTCTGCGCCATTCTGTTTTCGAGCGCGTAGTCGGCATAGGTGTTGTAGCCGAGGAGCTGCGCCAATTCGAGACGTAGTGAGACTAGGCGACGGATGACCTCCGTGTTGTCTCTCTCGCCGCCGACCGATCTGGTCGAGTAGGCGCGCCACAGCTGCTCCTTGAGCTCGCGGTCGGATGAGTAGGTGAGAAATGGGATGTAGCTTGGCGCTTTGAGCGTCACCGTCCACCCCTCCTCGCCGCGTGCTGCAGCCTCTGCCGCTAGCCCCTCGCGGATGCTCTCGGGTAGCTCGCTTACGCGCTTCTCGTCGGTTATGTTGATCGTGAAGGCGTTGGTAGATGCGAGGATGTTCTGCCCGAACTCTAGCCCTAGCTGCCCTAACTCTGTCGAGATCTCACGATAGCGCTCCTTCCCCTCATCGGAGAGTGCTGCGCCGCTGCGTTCAAACCCTTTGTAGCTCTGCTCCAACAACATTTTGTCGGCTGCCGAGAGCGATTTAGGTGGGTTGTTGTAGACCTCCTGCACCCTCTTGAATAGCTCTGCGTCGAGCGATATGTCGTTGCTCAGCTCCGTCAGCTTGGGCTGCACTGCGAGCGACACTGCCTCCATCTCATCCGATGTCTCGGCGCTCAGCAGAGGGTAGAACACACCCGACACACGCCCCAACAACGACCCCTGGTGCTCCAACGCAACGATAGTATTCTCGAACGTTGGTTTCGCAGGGTTCTCCACTATGGCACGATACTCCGCCCTTGCGCAGGCGATGGCGTCGTCGAACGCCCCCTCGTAGTTCTCCACTGTGATCTGCTCAAATGGAGGTGTAGCGAACTCACCCTTCCACTCCATCAGTAGCGGATTGGTGGTGTCGATCGCTGGATAATTTACTTTCGGCAATGAGCCTGTTTCGGCGCACGCCGCAAAAAATGCTGTTGTCATAACTGATAATAATACTCTATTTTTCATCACTCTCTATCTTTGCTTAGATATATAATCTAGTCTAGTCCTCGTGCTCTCAGAAAACCCTGCTGCGAGGGGGCTTTACCTCTGAAATTTTTGTATAGTGTGTTGCCGTCAGCCTCGCCTCCGCGCTCCAATATCTCGCGTCGTAGTTTGGTTGCTAGGGGACGTGAGAATAGATCGCCCGATTCGCGGAACGCCGCGTAGCAATCTTTGTCCAGCACCTCCGACCACAGATAAAAATAGTAGCCTGCGGAGTAGTCGTAGGTGAAGAGATGGGCGAAGTTGGTGAGGTGGTATCGGGGCGAGATCGCGGAGATCAGCCCTCGCTTCTCGTTGAGCGACCTCTGTTCGAAGCTCTCTATGTCGAAGTCGGTGAGGTCGGTCGTCGTCTGCAGATCGAGGTCGAGCAGCGCTGCCGCAGCGACCGATATGGTCTCGAAGCCCTGGTTGAACTCGCGACTCTTCTCTATGTTTTTAATCATCGACGCTGGCATAGGCTGCCCCGTGCGGTGGTGTACGGCATACATCCTCAGCAGCTCGGGCGAGAGTGCCCAGTTCTCCATCACCTGCGACGGGAACTCCACGAAGTCGCCCTCGACAGCGGCAAGTCCGCGGTAGTCTACATCCTGGAAGATGAAGTGTAAGGCGTGACCAAACTCGTGGAAGAGTGTCTCCACCTGCTCCAGTGAGAGGAGCGACGGCGTGTTCTGCGTGGGGCGTGGGAAGTTGCAGACGATAGCGACAACGGGGGTTATCCGATCGCCTTCATCGCGGCGTTGCTCACGCAGGTTGCCGCACCACGCACCCTGACCCTTGCCGCTGCGTGGGTAGAGGTCGAAGTAGAGGACTCCGAGGTGGGTGTGGTCGCTGTCGAGCACCTCGAACGCGACGCAATCTTCGTCGTAGATCGGCACTGTGACGGGGCGGAATGTCACGCCATAGAGTCTGTTGGCGAGGGTGAATGCACCGCCTCGCACAACCTCCTCCGATAGGTAGGGGGCAATCGACTCATTGGTGAATTTGTATCTGTTGTTGCGCACCTTCTCTGTGTAGAAGTACCAGTCCCACGGCTCGATGGTCGCCGACTTATCATCCACTTCCAGCAACTTCTGGAGCGCCTCCAGCTCGCTCTTCGCATTTTTGAGAGCAGGCTCCCATATCTTATCGAGCAGTTCGTATGCCGCCTGTGGAGTCTTTGCCATCTGCTGCGAGATCACATACTCTGCGTGGTTATTGTAGCCCAACATCTGTGCGCGCTCCTGTCTTAGCTCTGTCACGCGACGCACGATCTCGCTGTTATCGCTCTCGCCACCGTTTGCTCCGCGACTGATGTACGCCTTGAATATCTCCTCGCGCTTACCCCTCTCCTGCGACTTGGTGAGGAATGGTATCATCATCGAGGGGTTGAGCGTAATAACCCACCCATCTTTGTAGCCGCGGCTCTCCGCCTCGCGCTTAGCCTCGATCCTCATATCGTTGGTCATACCCTCTAGCTCGCGTGCGTTGAGCAGCAGATAGTTTTTGTCGTTCTCCGCTAGCAGGTTCTGCGTAAACTTCGATGTGAGTCTCGCCAGCTCCTCGTTGATCGCCGCAAGAGCTCTCTTCTGCTCTGCGTCGAGCTTTGCACCACCGCGCACGAAGCGTGTGTTGAACTTCTCTAGGAGTCGCTCCTGCTTGCGGTCGAGCCCTAGTTCGCTGCGGCGCGAGTAGATCCTCTGCACCTTGCTGTAGAGCGCCTCATTCATCCATACTGCGTCGTCGGCAGCTGCTAACTTCGGCATAATCTGGGCGCTCACCGCACGATACGACTCGTCGGATATTGCCGCCTCGCTCATCTCGAAGAGGTCGCGCAGCTCCTTAACCCGCAGACCCGAGTGATCCAACGCAAGTATCACCCCCTCGAACGACTCGTCGCTGCCCAGGGCGATGCTATCAACCTCTGCCCTCTGCTGCTCGAACGCACTCTCGAACGCCTCCAGATAGTGCTCTGCGCGTATCTGCTCAAACGGAACTATCCCAAATGGAGTCTCCCACTCCTCCGCAAGCAGCGGATTTACTCTCTGTTGCTTCGTCTCAGAGTTGCACGAATTAAATATAACCATCGACATAAAAATTAGTGTAAACCTATAAATTCTCCTCATATCTATCCTCGACATATCGTCTCGCTACATTAAATTAATAACATACCCACCATTATTAACCACCGAACTACCCATTTTAGTATAATAATAGTTATCTTTGCAAAGTTAGTAAAATTTAGACGTCAGCCAATACAATTATGCAACTATTCTACGCACCCGAGTTTACAACACCACTCTATACGCTCACCGAGGAGGAGTCGAAGCACGCAGTTCGTGTACTCCGACTAGCTGAGGGCGACACAATACACATCACCGACGGACGAGGTAATATGTACCGATGCAGCGTCGTCGATCCCCATCCGAAGCGTTGCAGCGTCAGCGTCGTAGAGCATTTTGCGGAGCATAACCCTCTGCCATACAGACTCGTGATGGCGGTGGCACCCACAAAGAACAGCGACCGCTACGAGTGGTTTCTTGAGAAGGCGACGGAGATCGGCATAACCGACATAGTACCCATTCTAACAGCTCACAGCGAGCGCAAAACAGTGAAGCACGAACGCGAGGCGAGGGTGGTGACGGCAGCTATGAAACAGTCGATCAAGGCGTATCACCCCACCTTACACCACCTAACTACCCTCGCAGAGATCTTAGGGCGCGACTTCGATGGCGACAAGTTCATCGCACACTGCAACACATCGGACAACAAACCACCACTTCCGACACTCCTGCGACCCTCAACACCCACGATGATCCTCATCGGACCCGAGGGCGACTTCTCTCCCGAGGAGGTGGCACAGGCTCTGGAGGCAGGATTTCGCGAGATCTCGCTTGGCAACCAACGTCTGCGCACCGAGACTGCGGCGGTGGTCGCTACAACTATGGTGGCAATACGAAATATGGAGTAGTGGGGTATGAAGATCGAGTTTAATAACAATGTGCGCCTGTGCGACCTCTTCTCCTCGTTTCTAAAGGTGGGGCTCTTTACCTTTGGCGGTGGATATGCGATGATACCGCTCATCGAGCGCGAAGTGGTGGAGCGACGTAGCTGGGTCGAGAAGAGTTCGTTTGCCGATCTGCTCACCATCGCACAATCTGTGCCAGGACCTATTGCTCTCAACTCTGCAGCGTTCGTAGGCTACAAATCTAGGGGGTATGTGGGGGCGTTGAGTGCTGTGATGGGGATAGTCGTCCCGTCGTTTGTCGTGATTATGACGGTGGCACTCTTCTTCAATGCAATCCGCGACAACGAGGTTGTGGAGGCGGCTTTTAAGGCTATGCGTCCCGTCGTAGTCGCACTCATCATCGCTCCGACGCTCTCGCTACTGCGCGGTATGTCGGTCGCGGCGATCGCAGTTACGCTGGTGGCAATGGCGGCATTTACGCTGCTTGGGGTCTCGCCAGTTGTGCTGATACTCGGCTCGATAATAGTTGCCGTCTGCTACACTTTTGTGTCTAAAAGAGGGGAGGGCAAGCGATGATATATCTAGAACTTTTGCTCTGCTATCTGAAGATCGGATTCTTCGGCTTCGGGGGTGGCTACGCGATGCTATCGTTCATCTACCACGAGGTTGTAGTCAACCATCAGTGGATCTCGGGTGGCGAACTAGCCGACATAATCGCGATCTCGCAGATGACTCCAGGACCCATCGCCATCAACTCCGCAACCTACATAGGCTACCAAGTTGGTGGGTGGTTGGGCGCAGTCGTGGCGACTGTCGCAGTCTGCATACCTGCTATGACCCTGATGATCCTCATAACGCGCTACTTCCTGCTACTCAGGGGCAATCCATACGTTGATAACATTGTGAGGATGATGAAACCCATCGTCGTCGGAATGATCGGCGCCGCAGGTCTAACCCTCATCTTCCCTGCCGACGACTCGGGGCGTAGCTTCATTGATATATGGAGCTGGATTCTCTTTGGTGTGGCGTTTGTCGCTGCAGCGTCCAAACGTGTCAGTCTCATCCTCATCATCGTCCTCTCTGCTGTGGCAGGGATCGCTATATACTACATTTGACGCGCCTGCACAATCTGAATCTGTGACTCTAACCTAGAATGTTAGAGATCACAGCGTTCATCTTCTTCTCAATCTGCTCTGTGCAGAGGTTGCCGATGCTACCTTCGTGGGTGTGGTGTACCTCCTTCGTAGGTTCGTAGCGTCCCTCCTGTACCTCCATACCGATCTGCTTGTACGCCTCGCGGAATGGCACTCCCTCCATAACTAGGTTGTTGACATCCTCCACCGTGAAGAGGTAGTTGTAGCGCGTATCCTCTAGGATAGACTCCTTGATCTCGATGTGTTGCAACATAAAGTCGCACATAACGAGCGAGCGACGTAGCTCCTCGGTCGCAGGGAATAGTATATCTTTGAGTAGCTGCAGCTCGCGGTGGTAGCCAAGTGGCAGGTTTGTCGTCATCATCGAGATCTCGTTGGGCAGAGACTGCAATCTGTTGCAGCGTCCGCGCATAAGCTCAAAGACGTCGGGGTTCTTCTTGTGGGGCATAATGCTCGACCCTGTGGTGTACTTGTCGGGGAACTTCACGAACGAGAAGTTCTGGCTGTTGAAGAGACATACGTCCATTGCAAACTTCGCAACTGTCGAGGCGATTGAGGCGATGGCGTAGGCTGTAGATCTCTCGCTCTTGCCGCGGCTCATCTGTGCCGCAACCACGTTGTAGTGCATAGTCGCGAAACCGAGCAACTCGGTGGTCATCGTCCTGTTGAGTGGAAATGACGAACCGTAGCCTGCCGCCGAACCAAGCGGATTCTGATTGACCGTGTCGTAGGCTGCAGAGAGCAGACGCATATCGTCGATCAACGACTCAGCATACGCCCCAAACCACAAACCGAACGACGAAGGCATTGCCACCTGCAGATGTGTGTAGCCTGGCATCAACACCCCCTTGTGCTCCTCCGAGAGCTGCTGCAGACGGTCGAAGAGACGCTTCACATCCTGCGCGATCTCACGGATCTCCTCGCGTAGATAGAGCTTCAGGTCGACCAACACCTGGTCGTTGCGTGAGCGTCCCGAGTGGATCTTCTTGCCCACATCGCCCAAGCGACGAGTAAGCAACAGCTCAACCTGAGAGTGGATGTCCTCCACACCCTCCTCGATCTCGAACTCTCCTGCCAAGATCTCCTCCTTGATCTTCGACAGCTCGTTTAGTAGTGTCGTAAGCTCTTCTGACTCAATGAGTCCGATGCTCTCCAACATTGTTATGTGTGCCATCGACCCCTCTACGTCATAGCGTGCGAGGCGCATATCTAGTTCGCGATCACGTCCCACTGTGTAGGTCTCGATCATCTGGTCGGGTTCGTACCCTTTACTCCATAGTTTCATATATCTCTGCTAATTTATCTATATATTTTGTATAAAATTCAACACCTGCCACAACCTCATCCACGCCAACCCACTCGTCAGCAGTGTGAGATCGTGCCGACTCACCAACTCCGATCTTGAGCGACGGCCACGGCATCAAAGCCATATCCGAGGTTGTGGGCGACACATATGGCTCTGCCCCAAGCCCCTTCGCCGCCAACAGCAGCGGATGGTTCGGATCTAGTGCCGACGCTCCGATACGTGTCGATCGAGGGGTGACACTCGACTCCAATTCCTCTGCCAGCAGATCGACCATCTCCTGATTGGTATATGCGTCGGTCGTGCGGCAATCAACCACGAAGCGACACTTGTCGGGAACGACGTTGTGTTGTGTGCCACACTCGATCATCGTCGTCGTGAGGCGTATCTCACCCAGCAACTCTGAGCATCTGTCGAACCTATAGGTGCGCAGCTTCTCGATGTCGCGAACGGCTCGATAGAGAGCGTTGTCACCCTCGTCGCGTGCAGCGTGACCACTTCGCCCCTCTGCTACGCAATCCAATACGACCAACCCCCTCTCGCCAACAGCGGCATTGAGCCCCGTCGGCTCTCCAACTATTGCGAAGTCGACACACCCCAACAGATCGTAGAGTGAGCGTATTCCCCCCTCGCCCATTACCTCCTCCTCGGCTGTGATAGCGAGCAATATGTTGAATGGCAACTCATCGGAGGTGGGGTAGTGCGCTACAAATGCACTCACGAGTCCTACAACCGATCCACCTGCGTCGTTGCTGCCCAGTCCGAACAACCTACCATCCTCAATGTCAGGTGAGTATGGGTCTCTCGTATAGCTCGCCGCAGGTCGCACTGTGTCGTGGTGTGAGTTCATCAGAAGTGTCGATTTCGAACTCTCGTCGAACCCCTTGCTGCGCGCTAATATATTATTGCCTCGTCGCAGAGTCTCTACGCCACGGTCGTTGAGCCACCTCTCGATAATAGATGCAGTCGCCCCCTCTTCACGCGAATGAGAGGGGGTGGCTATCAACTCTTTAAGTAGCTCTAGTGCTTGCATATCTACCATATAATTTACTCCGTGATCGATGTTCCGCTGTCGAGAAGCAACTCGTCGGAGTGTTTGATGCATACGCGCTTAACACCTTGAGCTACTGCCTTTAACGCATTCTCGATCTTTGGGATCATTCCGTCGCTAATCACACCCTCCGACTTTAGCGATGGGTAGTTGGCTGGCGTAACCAACTCGATGACACTATTGTCGTCCGCAACGTCGCGCAGAACACCTCTCTTCTCAAAGCAGTAGATCAGATCTGTCTCGCCAATGCGCGAAGCACCCAACGCCACCGACGACGCCACAGTGTCCGCGTTGCAGTTGAGCAACAACCCCTCGCCGTTGTGCATTATTGCGCAAAAGACAGGGGTGATACCGGCCTCCAGCAACACCTTCAGCAGATCGCTGTTTACGTTCGCCGCGTCGATGTCGCCCACATAACCAAAGTCGATGGGGTTCGCCTTGCGCTTAGTCGCCTTGATAGCGTTGGCGTCGGCGCCCGAGAGCCCGATTGCGTTGCAACCACTCCGCTGCAGAGCTGCCACAACCTGCTTGTTGATGAGTCCTGCGTATGTCATCGTCACAATGTCGAGCATCGCCTTGTCAGTAACGCGTCGACCCTCGATCATCGTTGTCTCGACACCTACATCTTTTGCCAGACGTGTGGCGATCTTGCCCCCTCCGTGGATCAATATCTTTGGGCTCGGTAGCTGAGCAAATCGCTCCATAAAGGCTGCAAACGCAACCTCGTTGTCGATTACGTTACCTCCGATCTTTACAACTGTTATCCTCTCCATAGCTACTCCAGACCCTCCAAAATTCTCTTTATGACAACCTGAGCCGAGATCTCGCGATTCGCCGCCTCAGTGATAACCAACGACCTATCCGACTCGATTACATCATCCGTGACGATCATATTTCTGCGTACTGGCAGGCAGTGCATAAAGTATGCGTCGTTGGTGAGTGACATCTTCTCTGTGTCGACCGTCCAGCTGCGATCTGTCGAGAGGATCTTGCCGTAGTTGGGGTCGGTGTATGCTGCCCAGTTCTTGGCGTAGATGAAGTCTGCACCCTCGAAAGCCTTGCGCTGGTCATACTCGATGGTAGCTCCATCGGTGAACTTCTCGTCCAATTCATACCCCTCGGGGTGAGTCACAACCACCTCATAGTCGGCCGCCACCATCCACTCCACGAAAGAGTTGGGAACTGCCTGAGGCAATGCACGAGGGTGGGGCGCCCAGGTCAAAACTACCTTTGGACGCGCCTTACTCTTGTGCTCCTCGATCGTGATTAGGTCGGCGAAGCTCTGCAGCGGATGACCCGTAGCAGCCTCCATACTGAATACGGGGCGACCCGAGTAGCGGATAAACTGCTCGATCACCTCCTCGCTGTAGTCCGCCTCCTTAGACTCGAACTGTGCAAATGATCGAACTCCGATCACGTCGCAATATGATCCCATCACAGGGATAGCCTCCAACAGATGCTCGGGCTTGTCGCTATCCATAACCACGCCGCGCTCAGTCTCCAACTTCCACGCGCCCTGATTGACGTCGAGCACCATCACATTCATACCCAAGTTCATCGCCGCCTTCTGTGTGCTGAGGCGTGTTCTGAGACTTGAGTTGAAGAAGATCATTAGCAGAGTCTTGTTCTTGCCCAACTCCTTAAATGCGAAGCGATGTTTCTTGATCTGAATCGCCTCCTTGATGGCTGTTTTGAGGTCGCCAATATCACCAACGCAGGTGAACTTTTTCATTATAGTATCTCTTTAAGGTTATCTATGAGGGCGTCTGCCTCGAACTCTGTGATGTTGAGTGCGGGGAGCAGACGGACTGTTGAGGCTCCAGCACCTCCAGTGAAGATCTTACACTCGAAGAGCAATCTCTTGCGTAGCTCCGATGCCGAACCCTCGATGTCGAAACCGATCATAAGACCTCGTCCGCGAACATCCTTGATCTTATCTATACCTTTGAGGTGCTCGATGAAATAGTTACCAACTCTCTCTGCGTTCTCGACCAACGAGGTCGCCTCGATAACATCCAACACCGCGATTGCCGCAGCGCACGCCAAGTGGTTGCCCCCAAACGTTGTGCCCAACATACCATACGACGCCTCGAACTGTGGCGAGATCAACACTCCGCCGATAGGGAATCCATTACCCATACCCTTCGCTGTAGTGATGATGTCCGCCTTGATACCTGCCCACTGGTGAGCGAAGAATCGACCCGAGCGACCATAACCCGACTGAATCTCGTCGAGAATCAATGCCGCGCCATATTTTGTCGTTAGTTCACGTAGCTCAACCAAGAAGTTATCCTCTGGGATGTGAATACCCGAGACACCCTGGATGCCCTCGATTATTACTGCGCAATACTCCCCTGTAGCCAACTCGCGTGCGACAGCTGCCGCATCGTTGAGATCGACAAATGTTACATTGTCGGTTGCGTTGAATGCAGAGACAATTTTTGGGTTGTCGGTGAGTGCTACAGCGCCCGAGGTGCGTCCGTGGAACGCCTTCTTGAACGCCAACACCTTTGCCTTGCCTGTGGCGAACGACGCAACCTTGATCGCATTCTCGTTTGCCTCAGCGCCTGAGTTGCAGAGGAATAGATTGAAATCATCGTAACCAGATATGCGTCCCAACTTCTCAGCCAACTCACCCTGCAACGAGTTCTCGACAGAGTTCGAGTAGAACGCCAACTTCTCCAACTGTGCTGTGATAAGTTTGTTGTAGTGTGGATGCGAGTGACCGATAGAGATCACTGCGTGACCGCCATAGAGGTCGATATACTGAGTTCCCTCAGCATCATATACGTAGTTGCCCAAGCCCCGAACAGGTTCGATAGCGTAGAGCGGATATACATCGAATAGTTTCATAATATTTCGTTTTTAGAACCCTGAGGGTTTGAGACTTACGCCGCACTTCTCGTCTAGTCCAAACATAAGGTTCATATTCTGCACAGCCTGACCCGACGCCCCCTTCAACAGGTTGTCGATCACGCTCACAACGTGCAATTTGTCGCCGTGTTTCTTCACCGCGATGATTCCCTTGTTGGTGTTCACCACCTGCTTCAGGTCGGGGTACTTGCCCACGACAAATGTGAACGCTGCGTCGGCGTAGAAGTCACGATAGATCTTCTCTGCCTCCTCCTGCGAGAGCTCCGTTTTGATATACATACTCACGAAGATTCCCCTCGCGAAGTCGCCCCTCATAGGGACAAAGTTTATCATCTTGTCGAACGATGGCTGCAACCATTTAAGCGTGCGGCCGATCTCCAAAAGGTGCTGATGCTCAAACGATTTGTAGACCGATATGTTGTCCGATCGCCAGCTGAAGTGTGTAGTCGCTGCGGGCTTCACACCTGCACCTGTCGAACCTGTCAGAGCCTGCACGTGAAGCTCATCTTTGAGCTCTCCTGCCGCTGCGAGTGGCAATGCTGCGATCTCGATAGCTGTAGCAAAACAGCCTGGGTTGGCAACCTTTGTCGCAGACTTTACTCTGTCGCGGTTGATCTCGGGGAGTCCATAGACGAAGCCGTCGCTCTCGTCGCGGAAGTCCTGCGCCAAGTCGATAAGCTTAACTCTCGCTGGTACGTCGTTCTCCTCCAGGAACTTGCGGCTCTGTCCGTGTGCCGAACACAAGAAGAGCGCGTCGATACTCTCGAAATCGTGCTCCGTGCTAAACACTATGTCGCTCTCGCCGATCAAACCTCCGTGCACATCGCATATTGCGTTACCGGCGTTGCTCGAAGAGTGGACGAACATTATCTCTACCTCTGGGTGGTGCACCAGAATACGGAGTAGCTCACCTGCCGTGTAGCCTGCTCCACCTATGATTCCTACCTTTATCACCTTAGTTGTTGCGATTTTTAGTGTTGTAATAGATCTTCATCTGGTTGCCCAAGATCTTAGTGAAGCCCTTCACGTCGTCGGCACTCCACGCCTTGTTGACCTCGCCATACTCGCCAAAGTCGGTCTTCATAAGATCCCACGCCGACTCGACACCAACCAAAGTGTAGCCCAATGGACGCAACATAACCTTTACTGTACCAGTTACATTTGTCTGTGAGCTCTCCAAGAACTGCTCAATGTCGCGCATAACAGGCTCCAAATACTGCGCCTCGTGGAGGAACATACCATACCACGTCGACATCTGATCCTTCCAATACTGCTGCCACTTTGTGAGCGTGTGCTTCTCCAACATCTTGTGTGCCGCTATGATGACGATTGGCGCTGCAGCCTCGAAACCTACACGTCCCTTGATACCGATGATTGTGTCGCCAATGTGCATATCGCGACCGATACCATACTTCGAGCAGATACTCTCTAGCGCCACAACAGCCTCTACCTTATTCTCATAAGACACACCATTTATCGCTGCTATCTCGCCCTTCTCGAAGCTGATCTTCAACGACTCCTCGCCGCTAGCTGTCACCTGCGATGGGTAGGCACTCTCAGGTAGTGTCTGCTCCGATTTCAAAGTCTCCTTGCCGCCGATGCTTGTTCCCCACAAACCCTTGTTGATCGAGTACTCCATCTTCACGAAGTCCGCTACATATCCCCTCTCCTTGAGGTAGTTGATCTCATACTCGCGTGTGAGGATCATATCGCGCGTTGGGGTGATGATCTCGATCTCGGGAGCGAGGATCTCGAACGTAAGGTCGAAACGAACCTGGTCGTTACCTGCACCCGTAGAGCCGTGTGCTACAGCCTCCGCGCCAATCTCCTTAGCGTACTCGATGATCGCTATCGCCTGGAAGATACGCTCCGACGAGACAGAGATTGGGTAGGTTCCGTTACGCAACACATTTCCGTAGACCATATACTTTATGCTCTTGTTGTAGTACTCTGTCGTCACATCCAACGAGGCGTGAGACGTAGCACCAAGCGCCAATGCGCGCTCCTCGATACGAGCCAACTCCTCGGTGTCGAAACCACCTGTGTTAGCAACTGCTGTGTGAACCTCGTAGCCACACTCGTCACTCAAATACTTTACGCAAAATGAGGTGTCTAGACCTCCGCTAAATGCTAATAGAACCTTCTTCTTTCCCATCGTTTTATCTTTTTTTATTTGTTTAACTCTTATTTCAATCCAAACTTCTTTTGGAATATACTCTTCATCAACATAAGGTAGGGCTCGATACCCGATCGCTTCTTGTTCTGCGGTGCGTCGGGGTCATACAACATACCTGTACAGAGACACATCCTGCGATTATTGCGCTGCAAGATGTCGAAGTTACAACACCCCTCGCACCCCTTCCAGAAGGTCTCGTCGTTCGTCAGCTCCGAGAATGTGACAGGCATATATCCCAACTTCGAGTTGAGCTTCATAACTGGCAGCGACGTGGTGATACTAAACAACTTAGCCCCCGGGAACTTCTTTCGTGCCAACTCAAACGTCTTGCACTTAATCATCGCCGCCAATCCAATGTTGCGGTAGGTGGGGTCGACAATAAGACCCGACGTCGCAACATAGTCGTCGTGCCCCCAGCTCTCGATGTAGCTAAACCCTACCAGCTTCTCGCCATCCAACGCCACGACTGCCTTGCCGTCGTTGATCTTCGATGCAATATACTCTGTCGATCTCTTCGCTATGCCTGTGCCACGCTGAAGTGCCGACTCGTAGATTAGATTACATATGTACTCTGCGTGAACTGCGTGCTCAGGCGCAGCATACTTAACAACTATATTCTTCTGATCCATTATATATTTATTACTCTCTCTCTTGCTAACTATTTGTCCTGTAGACTCTCGTAACCCCCTTAACCTTGAGGATCGAGTGTATCAACGTGTCTACGACGCCTGTGCTAGGCACCTCGATTGTTATCGTTCCTGCAGCAGTGCCGTCGGGGCGCGAGGTGATCGATATGTTGCGTATCACCAACTTCAGGTCGCGGCTTATGACCTCCGTGATCTGGTTTGTCACGCCATTCCTATCTTTCATCACAACTGCTATCGTCACGCGGAATGCACCCGACGAGTTCGACTTCCAAGATGCCTCCATCACTCGGTAGGGATACATCTCCCTGAGTCGTCGTGCGTTGGGGCAGTCGTTGCGGTGAATCGTAACGCCCGAGGTGACAGTGACGAACCCAAATATGTCGTCGCCCTTGATCGGATTGCAACATCGCGCAAGCTTGTAGTCGAGGTTGTTGATCCCCTCGTCGATAACCAGCGCGTCGGAGCTCTGCGTTGTCGTGGCATTGCTCTTGTTGTTCGCCCTCTCCTGCTTCTGGCGCTCTGCCTCAGCTGCTGCGGCGCGGCGCATCTCCTCCGCCTCGCCCGATATTAGTCTGCTCAGCAACTCTTTGATCTGCGCTATCTCCACCTTCTGGAGGGCGATCATCTCGTAGAGTTGCGTTCCCGTTCGTACCTTATACTCTTTGCAGAGATACGCCACAGCCTCGTCCATCGAGATCGTCAGCTTCCAGTTCTTTATCTTTCGCTCCAGCTCCTCGCGTCCTATCACTGCGCTCTGCGCCTTCTGTTCGCGCAGGATGCTCTTGATCTTGGTGCGCGCCTTGCTCGTCACTACTATGTTGAGCCAGTCAGCCTTAGGCGTCTGGTTCTTCTGCGTCAGGATCTCGACAATGTCGCCGCTCGTGAGTTTCTCGCGTATAGAGCCAGATCGTCCATTTATTCGCCCTCCCACGCAGGTCGCACCGACGTTGGTGTGGATGTCAAACGCGAAGTCGAGCAGTGTCGCACCCTCGCGCAGTTTGCGGATGTCGCCGTTGGGCGTGAAGATGAAGATCTCGTCGTTGGCAGGTGTTGCGTCGAATCGGTCGGCTATCGATTCCGTAGTCTCGTCCATCAGCTCTCGCAGCCTCTCTAGCCACCTCTCTGAGCCCTGTGCACCCTGGTTGACACCTTTGTATCGCCAGTGTGCTGCCACGCCACGTTCCGCCACAGCATCCATTCGCTCCGTGCGGATCTGTATCTCGACCCAGCGACCTTTGCCTGCGGCAACTGTAGTGTGGAGCGACTCGTAGCCGTTCGACTTTGGTATGGTTATCCAATCCTTGAGTCGCTGCGGATTGGGGATGTAGCAGTCGCTCACCAGCGAGTATGCCATCCAGCACTGCTGCTTCTCAAGTTCTCTTTCGCACTCGATCACTATGCGGATTGCGAAGATGTCGTATATTCCCTCAAACGGGATATTGTTGTTGTGGATCTTGTTCCAAATCGAGAAGATCGACTTCGTACGACCCTTCACGTGGTACTTTATCCCTGTCGTGTCGAGTCGCTCCCTGATCGGTTTGATAAACTCCTCGATAAATGCGTTGCGCTCAGCCTCTCCCTCAGCAAGCTTCGTCTCGATCTCCTTGTACATCACAGGTTCGAGATACTTCAGTGCTAGATCCTCCAACTCCGACTTGATACGATAGAGACCCAACTTGTGGGCGATCTGCGCATAGAGGTGGAGACTCTCCCAACTCTTCTTGTGCCACTTCTCGCGAGGGAAGTTGCTGATGGCGCGCATAACCTCTAGCCTATCTGCCAACTTGATGAGGATAACCCTCGGGTCGGCTGAGTAGCTGATGATGAGTTCGCGGAAGTTATCCGCCTGCTCCGATACTGTCTTTAGTTTGATTTGCGATATGTTGCACAGACCCATTGCTATGCCCAAGGGCTCTTCGCCGAACTGGTCGGTGATCTCGTTGCTGAGCTCTACGAAAGCTCCCCCCT
The DNA here is from genome assembly GCA_047178665.1 of Rikenellaceae bacterium. Classification (GTDB taxonomy): domain Bacteria; phylum Bacteroidota; class Bacteroidia; order Bacteroidales; family Rikenellaceae; genus Alistipes. The sequence goes on from JBCQTK010000047.1 coordinate 16,457, forward strand.
CTTCGTTAGACTCATTCTCTTTGTAGGCTATACGGACTACGTCGTGCAGGATTGTCGCTATGGTCGAGTTGATACCAAGACCAACCTCTCTGATTACGATCTCAGCTACATTCACGCCGTGTTGAAGCATTGGATTGCCATCATATCTTAAGAGACCCGATAGTCTCTTTGAGGCAAAATCCAACGCTTTATCAACGAGCTCCTGGCTACCTTCGGAGAACTCGACTCCGACCAGATCTCGTAGATTATCGTAACGTTCTAAGATCATACGCATCAAATGTAGTTATTTTTTCTTGGAATATACTATAAAACCAAACTTTTTAGTAATTTTGGCTGAAAATAGGTGATATTTTTATACCTATTTATATATTTAGCTCACAAAAACCACAAAATGTATGGATAACATAGATGTCGAGCAGCGCGTTGCAGCCGCTCGCAACAACTTCACCTCGGGCTATAACTGCTCTCAATCTGTAGCTCTCGCCTTTGTCGATCTATTCGATGTCGACCCATCGACAATAGTTGCCGTAGCATCGTCGTTTGGCGGCGGAATGGGAAGGCTGCGTGAGGTGTGCGGCGCCGTTAGTGGTATGGCGATTATTGCCGGGCTCATTATCCCTGCCACGGATGTCGAGAACAAGGGTGTCAAGACTGCAAACTACTCCCTCGTGCAGGAGATGGCGGAGAAGTTCCGTTCGCAAAACAGATCAATCGTCTGCCGCGAACTCCTCGGACTCGACCGCCCAAAGGATGAACCAACACCTTCGGATCGAACAGCCGAATATTACCGCAAGAGACCCTGTGCAGATCTCGTTGCCGACGCGGCTCGAATCCTCGCAGAGACTATCAACGACAGAGGGACGGCTAGCCTATAAATAGCTAGCCATCCCTCTTGGGTATATAAAGTAATGTGGTCAAAAATAGTTGGTTTTCGCAGTGAAAATTATCGTATTTTTGCAGAGTAAAGCTGAAGAGGAATCAAGCTCTGCTGGGGAGCAACTTGACAGAAATAGGTTTTACGAT
>JBCQTK010000048.1:0-17156 GCA_047178665.1 Rikenellaceae bacterium
ATCGTAAAACCTATTTCTGTCAAGTTGCTCCCCAGCAGAGCTTGATTCCTCTTCAGCTTTACTCTGCAAAAATACGATAATTTTCACTGCGAAAACCAACTATTTTTGACCACATTACTCCAGAGGGCTTCTGCCCCATCTCGTTGCCCCACTCTATTGAGCCCATTTTCTTCAAGATGGACTTTAGTCAGATCTTCTCTATAGATATGTTCGTCGTGATATTTATCCTTATCTTTGCAGATCTATTCGACACTGCAGGTTCGCTATTTGCCGTCTGCTCACGTTCGGGTTTGATCGACAGCGAGGGTAACATATATCGCGCTAAGCAGGCATTCCTATCCGACGCAATAGCCACAACTTTCGGCGCAATGCTCGGCACTAGCTCCGTAACAACCTATGTGGAGAGTACGGCAGGTGTCGCGGCAGGTGGACGCACGGGTCTGACGGCGGTGGTCGTGGGGCTCCTCTTTTTTGCGTCGCTCTTCATCTCGCCCCTTATCGCCCTCATACCTGTGGCGGCTACCTCTGCAGTGTTGATCGTTGTGGGTCTTTTTATGGTCTCTTCGGTCGGTGAGATCAACTTCTCGGACTACAAGGACTCGTTGCCTGCATTCATCACCATCGTCTTTATCCCCTTCAGCTACAGCATCTCGGAGGGCATCGTGTATGGATTTTTGAGCTACGTTCTGATACGTCTGTTTGTCGGACGATTGAGCGACATCACCCCCATTATGTATCTCTTGACACTCCTATTTATCTTCAAGATACTCTTTGCCTAGTAGACTCTAATTTAGCTCTAACTCTCGCTATCTGCTGCAGCGCTCTCCAGCATCTCGACGAACCACTTTGGTGCGCGCGTCGGACGTCGTGTGTCGGAGTGCATAAAGCCCAGCACCGTCGAGCCTGTGTTGAGGAGTGTTCCCGACTCGCCATAGATCGTGTAGAGGAAGTTGATGCGTGCCATCGGCAACTGCTCCAACGAGATCTCTACGCGTATCACCTCGTCGAAGCGTGCAGACGCTTTGTAGATCGAGTGAACCTCCAGGATCGGCATCATTACACCGCGGCGCTCCATCTCGGCATACGACACACCAAGATCGCGCATCAGGTCGGAGCGTGCAGCCTCATAGTACTTTACATAGTTAGAGTGATGGACGATACCCATCTGGTCGGTGTCGACATACCACACCCTCATCTCGTAGCTTCTCGTCAATATCATCGCTGCACCTCTATGGCGACCCTTCGATTGCGGCGGTCGCAGATTATGACACCATTGTCGTCGATCGTTATTGTCGTTTCGCGCCCCTCTATCACAACGTTGTATTTGCCTGCTGGTGGGATCATCTTGAGTGAGTCGTTGAGCCATACACGTCCGTCTCCATCCGTATGTCCCACAATCAGATATGGGCGCGACAGGAGTCGTTCGACACTCTCCATATCACCCTGACCGACCATTCGTCTCACGACAGTCGAGCTGATGCTCTCTGAGCCATCCTCGCTCCACTCATCGACCTTTATGATCTCGAAACATAGCTCCGCAGCTATAGACTCAAAGTCGCTTATCGAACCCTCGTTGCCGCGTCCGAAGTGATGGTTGTAGCCCACTATCAATGAGTGAATAGATAGTCGATCCACTAGATACTGCTTCACAAACTCGTCGTAGCTCAGGCGGCTGAAGTCGCGATCGAAGGGAATGATGATGAGATTGTCGACACCGATACCCTCTAATATGTCGATCTTCTCCTCCAGCGAGGTGAGGAGTCGAAGTCCCTCTGCGCGACCAAGCACAACCCTCGGGTGGGGTTCAAATGTCATCACTACGCTCTCGCCACCTATCTCCTTTGCGCGCGAGATCACGACATCGAGCAGCGACAAGTGCCCCCGATGCAGACCGTCAAACGAACCAATCGTTACAACTGCCTCCCTGAACTGTGGCAGCTCCTCAAATCCTTTATATACTCTCATACGACTCATTTTTATATTGTTATCTCCTCTGCAAGATGGCGCAATTGCCGCGCCACCTATCTACCCTCTACGGGCGCTCCTGGTTCTCTTCGCTCTCTTTGACAAAGTATGCGACCTTCTCCAGCAGCGTTGTGATGTCGTAGTTCTCGACAACTATACCCTGCGGAAAACTTAGTGGCATCGAGGTGAAGTTGAGCACACCCTTGATACCTGCATTTATTATAGGTATAATCAACGACGACGCCACCTTCGTGGGTGAGGCGAGGATCGCGATCGAGATCTCCTCCCTCTCTACCACTTCGCCAAACATATCCATATGGTAGCACGGTATGTCGTCTATTATTGTCCCCACCTTCTCGGGGTCGACGTCGAACGCGGCAGTGATCTTTAGGTTGAAACCGCGCGCGTTGAAGTACTTCGTGATTGCCTGTCCCAAGTGTCCCATTCCTAGGATCGCTATGTTGACCATCGAGGAGCTGTCGAGGATCGAGCTGATGAAGTCGATCAACTCCTTCACGTCATACCCCTTTTTGTTGTCGCTCGTGAAGCCTATCAACATCAAGTCGCGGCGCACCTGCACTGCCGTGATGCCGTGGATACCAGCCAGCACGTGCGAAAAGATGTGGGTTATGCCCTGTTTGTGGCACCCCAGGAGCGTGCGGCGATATTCGCTCAGTCGCTCAATCGTCTTTTCTGGTATTTCGTTTGTCCCTGTTGCCATATGTTACTCTCTCTTAAAGTGTTTGTAATCTTATTGTTTTCTCTCTACTCTACGCTGAGCGTGTAGTCGAGCATATATCTAACTCGCATCCAGTTCGTGTTGGCACGCCGCAGTTGCGACTCGTCGCTCTCGAACCTATATAACGTCTGTAGCGGCGTGTAGGTTCGACCCTCCAATCCATACTGTATGTCGCCAAACATACCCTCGCAGAAGATGCTCGCAACGTCGTAGCCGCGGTAGGAGTAGAGCGATGGGAAGTCGTCGTAGAGCTCGCAGTAGCGGCTGTCGAACACCCTCACAGCCTCCGAGTCTCGGCTTGCTAGGTAGGAGGGGAAGTTGACTGCTCGGTCGCGGAAGAAGATCGACCTATCGATATTGTCGTAGCTCCTCCACGCAGGGTTTGCAACGACGCTGAAGTTGAACTCCTCGGAGGGCTTAATCCCTGTGCCGCGTAGTGTCGACGCCAACGTAGTATAGGCAGAGGCGAGTGCCGACAGAATACGATCTACCTCCGTCTCTTTGTCCGACAGAACGAAGAATATGTTGCTCTCAGCGCCATTGGTGATGAGCTGCGTAAGGTTGCTCTTAGAGTCGTAGCACTTCAATGCTGCAAGTGCTACGGTGTCAATATTATACTCGTAGAACTTTGCCTCCTCGCGGATCATCTTCGTGTACTCATCCAACTTGCGCTCGCGTTCGGTGATCGCGGAGGGGTGTTCGTAGCTGTAGCTGAAACACTCGTAGCTCTTGTTGTAATCCAGTAGCAGACCTTCGATCTTCTCTCGATACGCCTCGTCGTTGCTGTCGCCATAGATCAGCGTTATGCGGTGGCGCCCTGTCGTCGGCTCCTCCTCTGCAGATACCTTATCACTCTCCTCGATGGTTGCTGCGCTCTCGAAACCTGTGAGGTCGTCGAAAGCTTCGTAGAAGAATTTGCCTGCCAGCGAATCGAGCTCTATAACCTGCTTCGCTAGCTTGCTCAACTCCTCCTCGATCTGCTCCTCCTCCTCTACTAATACTTGCTCCTCAATCTCCTCTTGCTCAATCTCTTGCTCTACGTCGTAGCTCTCTTGCTCCACGACCTCCTCTGTGGTCATATTGTCGACCATAGCTAGTAGCTCCCCCAGCTTCTCGTAGCGTCGGTCGTCTACTGGTGCTACTTGGAAGAGTACCTCACTGTCGCTCTGCTTGATGGCGGCGAGTGGAGAGACAACGGGGACGCGGCGACTCTCGGCGCTAGCCAACACCTCCCCCATCAGCTCCTCGTAGACAGGTCCCACTATTAGATCGGAGCTCAAGAACTCCTCGCTCGCGACTATCTGTGCCACTCGCTCCTGGCTGCGCTCCGTATTGAACAGATAAACCTCGATGTTGCGACCCCTGTTCTGAAGCTCCTCTACACCCTGCAAAAAGCCCTGGTAGAACTCCACAATTGGTTTCATCGCATATCCGCGAATCGAGAGTGGAAGTAGTAGCGACACCTTCAGTGTATTGCCCCAATGCAGAGCACTGAACGATGTGACAACCCCTCTGTTGAAGTGTTGCTCACCATACTCGCTAACCTCCTTGTCGTAGCTCAGGTCGTTGACCAACACCAATGAACCCACGGTGAGCGGTTGACCCTCAGGCAGGTCGTTGAGATCCTCGATCTCGCCCTCCACCATATCGAACTCGTGGCTGAGCGACTCTAACGTCTCTCCCTCGGCAACGAGGTGGTAGACGAGACCATCCTCCTGCAACTTGTTGAGCTGCTGTCGATAGTCGTCGAGCTCCGTCATACTCTTCTGCGCAGAGGTTAGCCCCTGCTCGCTCTTGCGGATGTTGATGCTCTGACCCACAGCCAACCCTGCAGGGTCAACCGTCGGGTTGTCGTCGAGGATCATATCTACCGAGATCTCATATTTGCGCGAGATCGAGTAGATCGTCTCACCTCCGACAACGCTGTGTATGTCGAATACTTTCAACAACTTCTTGTCGGACAGATTCTTTACCGCTAGCTCCTTGTGGGGAATTTTGATGCTCGCGCCGATCTTGTAGCCATTTCGCACGCTCGGGTTGAGATCGTAGATTTCATTCGTCGTGACTCCATACTCCTTCGCTAGCGAGTAGAGTGTCTCACCATCCGCGATAGTGTGGATGTAGTAGCGGGCGCCATCGATGTTAACGACGCTGCTACTCTCGCCACGGGGTGTACCGACCGCTGCGGAGTATCCACCGACGGCGATCGACAAGAGAACTCCCAGAGTGAGTATGGATCGAATAAATATGTTCATATTATATGGTTACTTCGTTTTTGTCGACAATCCGCGCATACGGATCTCTGTGATTACTCGCTTCGTATAGAGAGGGAAGTCGCCCTTCATCATCCAGTCGTAGTAGCTAGGTTCGCGCGCAAAGAGCTCTGCTACCGACACTCCACGATTCTTGCCGAAGCTAAAGACCTCGACACCATTCTCGTCGTAGATGATGCGACCCGCAAAGTCGACGCTCTTGTTGTGTGCAGAGAACTCCGCCAACCCCTCGATGTCGGTGGGTAGGTCGTCGTATCTCTCGAGTTGTGCGAGAAACACTTCGTAGGTAGCTACAGTATCAGCCTCGGCCGAGTGTGCGTCGGTAAGATCTTTGTCGCAGTAGAATTTGTAGGCTGCGACTAACGTGCGCTGCTCCTTTTTGTGGAAGATGTTCTGTACGTCGATGAAGTTGCGGCGTTTGAAATCTACCTCCACGCCAGCTCTGAGGAACTCCTCGACTAGCAGCGGCATATCGAAGCGATTGGAGTTGAAACCGCCGAAGTCGCACCCCACGACAAACTCCATCAGCGAGCGTGCAACCTGCTTGAACGTAGGGCAGTCGGCAACATCTTCGTCGTAGATTCCGTGTATTGCCGACGAACTCTCGGGTATGTGCATCTCGGGGTTGAGACGTCGTGTCTTAGTGATTCGTTCGCCGTCGGGCATAATCTTTATCATCGAGATCTCGACTATTCTGTCGCGCGATGTGTCGACGCCAGTAGTCTCTAGGTCGAAGAATATAATTGGGCGTTTAAGGTTCAGTTTCATACTCTCTCTCTTTGCTATGCGTTAATCATCATCGGCATCAGCAGCATCAAGCTGTCGAGCGATACATCGCCGTCGTAGATCGGCTTAAAGACACCTGCGCGTGTCGAGTCGGCGAGCTCCAACGTCACCATCTGGCTATCTATGTTGGTGAGGATCTCGACCAAGAATGTAGACTTAAAACCGATAGTGATGGGGTCGCCGTCGTAGCCGCAGCTCAATGTCTCGTTTGCTGAGACGAAGAAATCTATATCCTGCGCGTTAAGGTTGATAGCGCCCGACGATACATCGAGTCTAATTAGGTTCGTCGTTGGGTTAGAGCAGATCGCAACGCGGCGAATAGAGTTCACTAGCTCCATACGATCTACTATCACCTTATTGGGGTTCTTCTGTGGTATTACAGCATTGTAGTTGGGGTAGCTGCCGTCGATTAGGCGACACACCAACGTGTAGTTTTTGAATATGAATCGTGCACTCTGCGAGTCGAATGTCAGCGCAACCTCCGAGTCGCTCTTGAAGAGTACGCTCTTGAGCAACCCTACGGGTTTCTTGGGGAGGATAAACGACGAACTGAAGTCGAAATCCTGCACTACCGAACACTTCACCAATTTGTGGGCATCCGTCGCAACGAAGGTAAGTGTCGTCGGCTCGAAGTTGAAGAGTACACCATTCATCACGGGGCGCAAGTCGTCGTCGGCTGTCGCGAAACTCGTCTTGTTGAGTCCGTTCAGTAGGTTCTCCACGCCGAACGTAACGTCGCGGCGCTCCTCTGCCAACTCCTTCATCTCGGGGTAGCTTGTTGGGTTTGCTCCAGGGATGGTGAGCGATCCGCTGCTCCAGCTGACTGTGATGGCGAAGCTCTGATCCTTAGCCTCGATCGTGAGCGGTATGTCGGCAAAGCCTTTGAGTGTGTCTAGCAACAGCTTGGCTGGGGCAGCAACTGCGCCCTCGCTCTCTGTCGAGTCGATCGCAAGTGTAGCAATCATCGTTGTCTCAAGGTCTGAGGCTGTGACTGTTAGTACGTTGCCCTTTAGATCCATCAGGAAGTGATCGAGGATCGGAAGCGAGTTCTTGTTGCTTATGGTTTTGCCTGTTGTTGTAAGCAGCTGCTGTAGTGCTTGACTTGATACTGTAAATTTCATATTTTCTTTGTGTTGTTATGTTTTTTACGCTTTATACTCTTTATAATTATAGTGTGGACAACTTGTCGAGTGCCATCTCGACCATCCTCCGCACGAATGGTTTGTAGTCGGTGCAAGCATCCTCCTTGACCCTCTGCGCTATGATCGTGCAGATCGTAGCGGCGCGGTGTCCCATCAACTTTGCCATACCGGCAAGTAGCGAGCTCTCCATCTCGTAGTTGGTGACTCGGCGACCCTCATAGCAGAAGTTTTCGAGCCTCTCGTTGAGCCCCTCGTCAGCTGGCGCTAGCCTCACGTGGCGTCCCTGTGGGGCGTAGAATCCTGGCGACGCTATCGTTATTCCCTCCATCGTGCTATCTCCAAATAGTCGCCACAGCTCCTCGTCGGCGTCGACAGCATAGGGTCGTGTTAGATCGCTCCGCCACGCGGTCTGCTCCATAAACGCTCTCTCCAACTGCAACTCTCTCACCCCCTCGCTGCCGCAATAGAAATTCAACACGCCGTCGAACCCTATCGAGGTGCGAGCAAATATTAGATCTCCAACCTTTATGTCTGCCTGCAATCCACCCGATGTACCGAGCCTCACAAGTGTCAGCTGCCGAGGTTCGGCGCGCTCCTGCCGACTCTCGAAATCGACGTTGAACAGTGCATCTAGCTCTGTCACACAGATGTCGATGTTGCCGAGCCCAATACCTGTTGAGATCACACTCATCCTCCGACCTCTGTAGTGTCCCGTTACTGTCCGAAACTCGCGGTTCTCCACGCGGCACTCAACATCGTCGAAGTAGGATGCTACGAGCTCTACACGAGCTGGATCACCACACAAAATCACAATGTCGGCGACCTGCTCGGGTAGCAGGTGCAGATGGAAAATTGTGCCATCTTCGTTGATTATCAGCTCTGAGGGTGGAATAAATCTCATAAAATTTCGCTTACTTTACATATTATTGGGATAAAAGTAGTAATTTTACCTCGATTTTCAAAATTATAGCACACATAAATACATATTAATATTATGACTCTCATTAAATCTATATCAGGAATCCGTGGAACGATCGGTGGCTGCAACGCGAAGAATCTAACACCCATTGACATAGTGAAATTTACAACCGCCTACGCTCGAATCATCGAGGGACAGAGTGGAGCGAAGTCGACACCCCTGACTGTTGTTGTTGGACGCGACGCTCGTATGTCGGGCGAGATGGTGCAGAGCATTGTCGAGGGTACGTTGATCGCTTGTGGTGTCGAGGTGATCTCTGTGGGGATGTGTACAACTCCTGGCGTCGAGATGGCGGTGACACACTATGGCGCTGATGGCGGTATAATCATCACTGCGTCGCACAACCCTGCGCAGTGGAACGCCTTGAAGTTGCTCAACGCAAAGGGCGAGTTTCTCAGTGCAGACGAGGGACGCGAGATCTCCGATATGTCCGAAGATATGGGCTACGACTACCCCTCGATAGAGCAGATTGGTCGGCTCAAGTTCTCGGTAGACTTCAATCCTATCCACATCGAGAAGGTGTTGGCGATGGATCTTGTCGACCTCGATCTAGTCAGATCTCGCAAGTTTAAGGTGGTGGTAGATGCCGTAAACTCGATCGGTGGAGTTGTGATTCCCAACCTCCTCCGCGAGATGGGGTGTGAGGTGATTGAACTCAACTGCGAGCCATCGGGTAACTTCGCACACAACCCCGAGCCGCTAGCCGAGAACCTCACTGAGATCTCTGCGGCAGTACCTGCAAACGGTGCCGACTTCGGCGTGGTGGTAGATCCCGACGTAGATCGTCTTGCGCTGATCTGCGAGGATGGTGCGATGTTTGGCGAGGAGTACACGCTTGTTGCTGTCGCAGACTACATACTTTCGCACACAAAGGGCTCTACAGTCTCGAACCTAAGCTCGTCGCGTGCACTGCGCGACCTGACAGAGTCGTATGGCTGCACATATAGCGCTGCTGCTGTGGGTGAGGTCAATGTCGTCGAGATGATGAAGTCGACAAATGCTATCATCGGTGGCGAGGGTAATGGAGGGGTGATCTATCCTGAGCTACACTATGGACGCGATGCACTCGTTGGCGTAGCGTTAATCCTCACGCTGCTCGCAAAGAGGGGCTCTGCACTCAGCGAACTTCGCGCCTCATACCCAACTTACTATGCGTCGAAGAATAAGATCGAGCTCAACGACTCGATTGATGTAGATGCTCTTCTGCAGCAGATCAAGGAGCGATACAAAGATGAGGATGTAAATGACATTGATGGTGTGAAGATCGACTTCGCAGAGTCGTGGGTGCATCTGCGTCGCTCCAACACCGAACCAATAGTCAGGATCTACACAGAGGCGAAGTCGGAGATCGAGGCGCAGGAGCTTGCGGCGCGATTTATTGCTGAGATGAAGGAGATCTGCTCTCTCTAGAGACTCCCTCTCTGGGCTCGTAGCCTCTGGGTTTGCTCCGACTCAACCTCGAAGAGTACTCTCTTGATCTCAACCTCGTCGATCAGCTTGTCGCGGTCGCGGCACGAGATGTAGTAGTAGTCCTCGTAGATGTCAACTATTTCGACCAGATACCTCCACTCCGTAGCGTAGATCATAACTTTGCGGAAGTGGCGGAGGTCGAAGAAGTGTCCGTAGTAGCCCCAGAAGCCACATCCCCCGAAGATCGGAAGTACCCAGCGTATTCTGCGGGGCGAGATCTTGCGGATTGATGTGATGTTATGGAGTTTGATCTCTGTGTTGTCGAGCACACAGCTGATGTTGAGCTTGTTTCCCTCGATCGCTACATAGCGGGGGACAGAGAGCACCATAAGTATGATCGCCGCAATGCCAAATGAGATGAACCACGCCGTGAAGAATCCACCGACATAGAAGTAGTAGAGCAGCATACCGATCACAACGAAACCTATGAAGTGGAGGATGCTCCAGTAGATGCAGACTCGATCCAGATGGTAGTTGTAGCGGCTACTTTTCATCGTCCGACTCCTCTTTTTTCTCTAACTCTAACTCTCGCTCTAGCACGGCGCGAGCAAAGATCATATCTTCTGCTGTGGTTATCTTGATGTTCTGTCGATCACCTTCGCATAGCCAGACTCGTTCGCCCATACTCTCTACGACAGAGGCGTCGTCGGTGAAGCTCTCGCTGAATTGTTGGCGGTAGGCTCTGCGCAGCGTCGTGGCATCGAACACCTGTGGCGTCTGCACTGCGCGGTAGTTGGATCTCACCACACTTCGTGACTCCTCCGCCTCGCTAACGATCTCGCGCAGTGAGTCGGCGACACTCACCACGGGGATTGCCGAGCCGTTCGAGATAGCGCTATCTACACAACGGCGAATTAGCTCGACCGTGCAGAGCGGACGCGCACCATCCTGCACACCGATGATCTCGACGTCGTTGCTCAACGACTCAACACCTGCCTTCACAGAGTCGAATCGCTCGGCGCCGCCAACCACAACACTATGTTTGGCAACCTCGAAACGAGCCGACAGATTGCGCCAATACTCAACCCTATCCTCAGCTACCACCACGACAATGTGCGACAACGGCAGCGCCTTGGCGAAGCGATTGATGGTGTGTGCCAACAGAGGCTTCTGTCCTAAAAATTGAAACTGCTTGGGGATAACGCCCCCTACGCGACGACCACTGCCGCCTGCGACGATGACGATCGCCACCTTCGGATCTATTCTCTGCGCCATATCAACTTCTTGCCAAATCCTAATCTGTTATCTGTCAACTTCACGAAGTCGATTTCGAGCCTCCACAACGAGAGGGGGGCGACTGCAGCGAACGGAAACGCCGTAATATAACACTCGCGGTCGCGCGTATCTCCCTCGACTGCACGCCCCGAGATCTGAAGCCCCTGCAGCTTGCCCACTATCTTCGTTTCGAGAACGATGGAGGCAGCAACCCTCTGATCTGACGCCATATGTGCGCCGTGTGCTGTATCGGGGTTCGACGAAAACACCAACGCCCCTCGCTCCTCGTCGAAGCTGTAGAAGGCATTGGAGCAGTAGGGCGAACCGTCGCTGTCGATCGTGGCGAGGGTCAGGACGTGGTGTCGACCTATGAACTTAACTATCTTTGAATCTATCATCTAATATATCATATAAGGGGAGTTCTAGCCTCTCTCCATAATTTTTATTGTTGTGTCGCCCCGTTTGACTACGTGCCGCACGTAGTGCAGGGTGAACATACAAAGATAGGAAAGATATTTTGATTTCCGACAATAATTGCCATATTTTTCCTCTGTTTGCCCCTTCTCGGGTGGTGGCGATTTTGTAAACCCAAATAAATTTTATACCTTTGGCATAGATATGATGATGGTAAGAAAAATACTCCTCGCGCCCCTCTCGCTGCTCTACATCGCAGTTGTCGCATTTCGCCACTGGCTCTTCGATCGAGGGATCGTCGGGAGCGAGCGATTCTCCACACCCACTATTTGTGTGGGCAACATAACGGTCGGAGGATCGGGCAAGAGTCCTATGGGGGAGCTTCTCCTCTCGCACCTCTCGCAGCACTATGCGGTCGCAATATTGTCGCGCGGATATGGTCGTAGCACAAAGGGGTATAGAGTGGTGGAGGTTGCGGATTCGTACCTCGACGTGGGCGACGAGCCGCTTCAGATAAAAAGAAAGTTCCCCAGCGCACTTGTTGTAGTCTGCGAGAGACGAGCACTCGCCATACGTCGCATAGAGATGGAGCAACCACAGATTGATGTCATTGTGATGGACGACGGATTTCAACACCGCCACGTGTCGCCTCACTGCAACATAATTATGGTCGACGCAACACGACCCACATTCGAGGATATGCCGCTCCCTGCTGGTGAGTTGCGCGACACTATCTCGTCGCTCAAGCGTGCCGATATATTCGTCGTCACAAAGTGCCCCTCGGATATGAGCGACCAACGACGCGGACGATTCTGTCGAGAGCTGCTCTCGTCGCCGTCGCAGAGCATATATTTTACGCAGATCGTAAATCGTGAGCCGCGACCAATATTCGCAGATGCAGCTGCGGCGTTTGACCCCTCGGCGGAGGTGATCGCACTCTCGGGCATTGGCAACCCTGCTCCATTTGTCGAGACGCTGCGGTCGCGTCATAAGCTGCGAGAGGTGATTACATATCCCGACCACCATAGCTACACCCAGAGCGAGATTCAGGCGTTGGCACAGAGGCTAGTGGCGGCACCTGAGGCGAGGATAATAACGACCGAAAAGGATGCAGTCAAATTCCTGAGCAACAGCGACATCCCCCCTATAGTGAGGGAGCGGACATACTACTCACCCATAGAGATGAAATTTGTGGTCGGAGATAAATTAGAACTTCTAAAGAGAATCGAAAACTATGTTACAGAGAGTTAAATCAATCGCGGCAGATATTGCTGTGCGCACAGAGAACTTTAAGCCCGAAATAGGGGTAATCCTCGGCTCGGGGCTAGGCAACTTCGTCGAGGCGATAGAGGTCGTCTACACGATAGAGTATAGCGAGATCGAGGGATTTCCTCTCTCGACTGTAGCAGGTCACTCGGGCAGGCTCATAATGGGATATGTCGCAGGGCGCAGAGTCGTCGCTATGCAGGGTAGGTTTCACTTCTATGAGGGCTACACGATGGGGGAGGTGACGCTCCCTGTGCGTGTGATGAAGCTCCTCGGTGTCGAGATGCTCTTTGTGTCGAATGCGGCAGGTGGGATCAATACATCGTTCCAAGTGGGCGACTTGATGGTAATCACCGACCATATTAACCTGATGCCAAATCCTCTCGTCGGACGCAACCTGGAGGAGTTCGGTACGCGATTCCCCGATATGCACGACTGCTACAATAGTCAGTTGCGACGTATGGCTACGGCTATTGCTGAGCGCGAGGGGATAAAGTTGCAGTATGGTGTCTATGTGGGCGGTACGGGTCCAACATTCGAGACGCAGGCGGAGTATCGCTACTTCAAGATCATTGGTGGCGACGCGGCAGGTATGTCGACTGTGCCCGAGGTGATTGTTGCGCGCCACTGCTCGATCAAGGTATTTGGTGTGTCGGTCATAACCAACTGTGGGCTGAGCGATGAGCTAGGCGACCACGAGGATGTGCAGCTGCAGGGTGCGAAGGCGTCGGGACGTCTCTCGACACTCTTTGCGAAACTCATTGAGGAGCTGTAGAGTAGATACCTCAGTTTTGGATAAGAAAATCTTATCCAAAACACCGCTAAAACAAGTCTCCCCCAACGGTTTGGGGGAGATTTAGAGGGGGTTGTCGAATATAAATCGGCTTTTCAAAGCCGATAACCTGAGTTTTAGATAAGGAGAATTAATAAAACTCATTGGTAAACAGTAAATTCTCCTTATCCAGAACTCAGGTTAAATGATTAATAAGGTGATAATAGAGGGTTACGTCGCCGACGACCCGATGGTGCGAGCTACCGAGGGTGGTCGGTTCGCGCGTCTGCGTGTAGCCACAGTCGAGCGTCTGACAATCCGAAAGAGTGGGGTGGTCACGGAGCACACAGAGTGGCACTCCATCAGCCTCTGGGGCAAGGAGGCGGAGCTGGCAGATGCAGAGATACGCGTGGGTGACGCAGTCTACATCGAGGGGGCTATTCGCACTAGCGAGTGGAGCGACAAGTCGGGTAAGAAGTTTCGTACAGCCGACATAGTAGCCAAAACACTCAGGCGTCTCGATACAATAGAGGGTTACACCCTGCCCCGCGCAATTGTAGAGCGTCGCGAGCAGCTATACCCCTCAAAGAGTGTCTCAGCACCCCACAGCACCACTAAACCAACATACGAGGTGAAGGCGCCTGCGCCCGATCCCGACGAGTTGCCATTCTAATATTGGGGGCGTAGGTTATGGAGTGGTTAGTTGAGTGGGGCTACCTGGGGCTCTTCGTTAGCGCATTTGTTGGCGCAACGGTCTTTCCGTTTAGCTCGGAGATAGTATTGGTCGCAATCTTGACGCAGCCGACGGCAAACCCCTATGTTGCTATATCGTGTGCAACGGCTGGTAACTGGATCGGTGGTTTGACGACATACTATGTGGGATACCTCGGCAGGTGGGATTGGTTGGAGCGATACTTCGGCGTCAAGCACTCCACCCTCGAGTTGCAACGAGCAACTATCGAGAGGTGGGGTGCACTTGCGGCGTTGATGACGTGGGTGCCTGCTGTGGGCGACATCCTTGCTGTTGCGCTAGGATTCTATCGCGTCGACTTCGGACGGTGCGCACTCTATATGTTTGTCGGTAAGTGCGTACGTTTCATCTTTTGGGCTCTGCTCTACTACTGGATCTTCTGATTTGTGACGCCTTTGAGCTGCCTCGTTAGTATAGGTTAAATCGTAGACCTACATAGAATTTACGTCCCATCAGCGGACCCCACACAACCGAGGAGTTGAACTCCGACGAGAAGGGGGCATCTGCCGCTATGATGGGGTTATCCTGCACATAGTTGCCGATATTCTCACACCCTGCGTAGAGCTCCCACGCCCCTATGTGGCGACTAACTTGTGCGTAGAACATAGGGTAGGAGGGTGAGTATTGGCTCTGCTCGATTGCACCGTTCTGGACGGGTAGGCGGCTCTTGCCGTTGAGTTGTGCCGTTGCGTCGAATACCCATCGACGTAGGTGTGTCGCATATTGTATGTTGAGGAGTGTCTTGAGTCTACTCACTAGCGCCTTCTCGGTGGAGTATTGTGTGCCGTCGGGTCGGTTGAGCGTGATCGAACTGTCGGTGTAGCGGAGTGTGGCGAAGAGGTCGAGACCTGTAGCTGGCGCCCACGTGAAGTCTGCTTGATAGGTGTCGGTCGTAGAGGGTGCGCTGCTGTTGTATATGTGGATGGTCGAGCTGTCCCACTCCTGGTCGACGACTACGGTGTTGCTGAAGTCGGTTCGGAAGTAGTCGAAGCTGATGGTTGCGTCGCCCCTTTTGAGGATCGCGAAGCTCTGCGTGAAGCTACCTCCGAGGGTTGTAGCCCTCTCCTGGCGGTTGAAATCTCCCCCTGTGCCGTTGTCGAAGATCAGATCGCGCCCCGTGGTGAGCATACCGATGTTGTCGGTGACAACGTTGGTTGTGCGGTGTCCCATTCCCACCGATGCACGTAGAGTTGTCGAGGGTGTGATCGACCACTTGAACTGTCCGCGAGGGGTGAGCAGAAGGTTGCGGTAGTAGCTGTTGTAGTCGCCGCGCAGACCTGCGATGAGTGTGAAGTTGTCGCTCCGTTTCAGGGTGTATTCGCCGTAGAACCCCACCTCGCTCTCGTTGCGCGAGAGGTCTAACTGTTGGCTGTTTGTCGATGTGTCGTTGCGCAACCTCTCCTCGATGAGCTGCATATTTGTCGACACGCCGACTATGAGTGCCGACGAGGGTGAGAAGTGGTGGTTGTAGATAAGGTTCGTCGATATTGTGCTCTCCTGCCCATAGTAGTCGTTGAGTCCGAAGTAGGCGTCCTCCTCGAATATGTCGTAGTCGGCGACAAATGCGATGTTGGATCGCAGCTCCTCGCCTGCAGAGTCGTCGTAGAGTGCAGCGCCAACGGGAGCACCAATCTTGAAGTATGTTGTGGCACCACGATTTTGGATCTGCGAGCCGTAGATGCCATCTGCAACCATCGTCTCTCGGCGGTTGGGGTCGAAGCTATACATACCGCCAAGTCGATCCTCCTCCACAAGCTTAACGCCCCATCGAAGTTGTATGCCGCTCGATGCGAGATAGCTCCAGCGGTTGGCTATGTTGTATTGTTGTGCAGCCGCCATATCGCGGAAGTTGTCGCCGTTGTGGTCGATCTCGCGTATGTCGGTGTCGCCCGATAGGTGGAGCATAACCAATGTCGAGAGTTTGCCGCTTGACCCCACAGGGAGCGCTGTCGATATGTTTGCCTCGGTGCGCAGCTCGTCGTTGAGGTAGAGGTTGAGGAAGAGTCGTTCGCTGTCGGTGGGTTTTCTGTACTCTAGGTTGATCTGCCCCGTGATAGCTTCGTGACCTGCCGTAACCGATGATATACCCTTCGACACCTGGATCGAGTTTAGCCACATCCCTGGGGTGTAGCTCAAACCGTAGGGGGCGCTGATGCCGCGCATAATGGTGCGATTCTCGTCGAGTATTTGGGTGTAGGTGCCGGCTAGACCGAGCATCTGGATCTGCCGCGCTCCCGATATGGCGTCGCTATATCCGACACTCACCGAGGCGGAGTTCTCGAAGCTCTCGGCGAGGTTGCAGCACGCCATCTTGCAGAGCCCAGCGAAGGAGATCATCTCATCCTTGGCGATACCATCTTGGCGTATGTAGTTGGCATTGAGCTTACTCTCGACCACGACGCTCTCCAACTCAAGGGCGGAGCGGAGCTTGAAGTTGACCCTCTGCGTGGTGCTATTGACGCGAATCGTGTCGTTGAGAAACCCTACATATCCTGCGACGAGAGAGTCGTGCTCCCTTACTCTGTGGAGCGAGTATTCGCCACTAGTTGTGGTCGACGATCCGACCGATGTCTCGGCCCACCACACAGTTGCGCCAACGAGCTTTTCGCCCTGAGTGCTAGATACTTCGCCCACAATTTCGGGGGCGGCAGTGGCGGTGGTGGTAGCAGATAATAGAGCCACAAGTGTGGCTGTAAATATACTTTTGTCCATTGATTTTTTTGCGTTAGTTAGTAACTACAGACTCCACACCCACACGTTTGGTGGGGTGGCAGGGGTGGTTACACTAGCGCAGGGGGTGCTCGCAGCAGGGAGCAGGTAGGGTCGAAGCCACGATATAGATCGTAGCATCGCCAGTCGTCGAGATCATCCTCTTCGTCGCTCGCAACGAATAGTTTCGAGGCTACACATATATATAACGTAACGATTGTGGTGAGATCCTGTGTGCGGAGCTGTGTGCTCGGGATAAACTCACTTGTTCCATCTATGGCGTTTTGTGCCGTGCAGTTGTGCTCGACGCTCGATCGGTGGTTGGTGCAGTCGTCGTCGGAGCTGCAGTGGTGATGGTGCGACTCCTGCTCTAGCAGAGTCGTGCAGTGGTGGGTGCAGTGGCAACTGAAGTACTGTGCTAGCGTGACAACTCCGCTGAGGGCGATCACCATCAGCAGTAGCAACGAATATATATATTGGCGAAACCTCTGCATTGTACTAAAATCTTTCTCTGCAAATATAGGATTATTTTTCCGAATTAGCTATCTTTGTCGAATGAATCTACAAAAAAGGTTTAAGTCGTTAAACCTCAGTAAGTGAATGTTGGGACATAGCGCAATAGGTTACGAATTAGTTATGCAACTGATGTATAGAACCTCTATGGTTTGCGTATAT
>JBCQTK010000049.1:0-16250 GCA_047178665.1 Rikenellaceae bacterium
CGCCAAGTTTTTCTTCTAAGATACTGAAAATTAGGGGCTTTTGCAAATATTCACAGGTGTTTATTTGTTGATTATCAATTGGTTATGTGTCACTTGTTTGTTTTTGTCGGGTAGTTAGGTAGTAGTGTATCAATTTGTAGCGTTCTGTTCTCACTCCGTAGTGAGGTTGCACGTTGTGCCAGAATGGATATTCGTAGTAGTGGTAGTAAATTGCATCACGACTCTGCGCAACATCGCTGTGGTCAAGCAACGCCTTGAAGCTATCACCCTGAATATCACTCGGCACCTCGACCCCTGCATACTCCAAAAGGGTGGGTGCATAGTCGATATTGAGAAGCAAGTCTGTATTGACAGTGCCCGGTGCGATATGTCCTGGGTAGCGCATCAAGCAAGGCATACGAAATGACTCCTCATACATCCATCGTTTGTCGAACCAACCACCGTGCTCGCCAAGGTAGAAACCTTGATCGGAGGTGTAGATGACGATTGTATTCTCCGCCAAACCACTCGCGTCGAGATAGTCAAGCATCTCGCCGATAGCGTCGTCTACCGCCTTGACACATCGTAAATAATCCTTCACGTATGTTTGGAACTTCCACTCCTTACGCTCTTCATCGCTCATCGACTCGTCGGGAGTCCAATCCTCGCCACGGTTGTTGCCATACTGCTCCCACGCCTCAGCCTCCTCGGGTGAAAGAGCCTCGGGTGTGGGGATCTTCATATCCTTACGGGTGGTGTTGCCATCGAGCTTGTTCCAACCATCGGCAGCCATCGGGCGACCAGAGTAGTCATCATCATACGTAGCTGGCATCGGTAGTGTTACATCCTTTAGGTAATCCTTATACTCCTCTGATGGATCGCAGGGGCGGTGTGGAGCCTTGAATTGATACATCAACATAAATGGTGACTCCTTATCCTTGCGATTTTTAAGCCACCCGATAGCGTCATTCTTTATTACCTCTGTTGAGTATCGCCCTTTTTCCGTGACAAGTTCTCCTGTCGACTCCTCGAATACAGGATCGAAGTATGAGCCTTGTCCCTCTTTGTTGAAGAGTACTTTGAAGTAGTCGAAACCAGTTGGCGATGATCCTAAATGCCACTTGCCGATAACTGCATTTTCATATCCTGCTGCTTGAAGGAGTTTGGGGAAAGTCTGTTGGTCGGGGTTGAAGTCGCCCCCATCCTCATTCTTGTAGAAACCATTTACGTGGCTATATTTTCCTGTCACTACACAAGCTCGCGAGGGGCCCGAAATCGAGTTCGTTACATAGAAATTATCGAACCTTACACCCTCACGACCTATGCGGTCGATGTTGGGTGTTGGGGCAACCTCTGCTAAATACCCATCGTATGCCGAGATGGCTGAGATGGCGTGGTCGTCGGTCATAATGAATAGGATGTTGGGACGTTTCGCCTCCTCCATCTGTTGGCTGCAACCTGATAAAATTAACACGGCAGCACCTGAATATAGTTTATAGTTCATAATCGTTATTATTTAGAATCTGTTTAAATTTCTCTCGTCCATTTTGCTAAGGATCTGTCACTTCGCTTTTCTCTTTTTGCACTACGTTACATAGGCACCGCTATGCGCCTTATGCAAAGAGAGAAAATCAAAGCAACATCTCTCTTAGCAAATTTAGCGAGAAAAACTTAAACAGATTCTTAGTTATCTCCCCAATTTTTGTTTGGTAACTCACCCAATATAAGCTCTAATGTAGCTCCCTCTATTATCTGTTCGTGGGTGATAAATGGTGTGTTTAGAGGCTTGCCGTTGAGTTTTGCACTTTGGATATATTTGTTGGTGCGACTAGCTCCCTCGGCCTTGATTGTAAATGTATTGCCATTCTCAAGAGCAATCTCAGAACTCTCGAATATTGGCGAGGTGATAGAGTATACTGGCACACCTGGAGTCACCTGATAGATACCCAATGAACTCAATACGACAAAGGCTGTCATACCGCCACCATCTTCGTCGCCAGGCATTCCGAAGATGTTATCCTTGAACCAAACGTCAAGTAGGAATCGTGTCTTTTGTTGTGTTTTCCACGCTGCACCGAAGTAGTTATAGAGATATGGGATGTGGAACGATGGCTCGTTACCCATCGAGAATTGCCCTACCAAACCTGTCGAGTTAGCTCCATTCCAGTAAAACTCTGCTTTGGGCATATCGAGCGGCTCACGGAAGAGTTGATCGAGACGAGCCTCCGCTGACTCTTTATCTCCGAGTAGCCCTATCAATCCCGATATATCGTGGGGTACGTCCCAAGCATATGTCCAACCATTATTCTCGTCATAATATTCACGATAACCTTTGCCACCATCCCTCTTAGGGTTGATGTTGAGGAACTCACCCGACTCATCGCGAGGGACAAATAGACGCTTCTTTGGGTGCCACAAAGTTTTGTAACTCGTAGTGAGGTATTTATACTTTTCATAGTCCGACTTGTGTCCCAACTCATTGGCAAGCTCTGTCATACACCAGAAGTCGTAACTTACGCCCAACGAAACAGAGATAGCTTGTCGTTTCTCGAAACTATCAACTTCAGGCTCATTCTCCTTTTCGCCCAATGCGACAGCAGGGAAGTAACCCTCCTTGATGAAAAACTCATCAATAGGACGGCGTGGTGCGTGTTGTCGCCACGGGATATATGTAGCCTCTGTGAGATTCTTCTTTATGCCAGCATAAGCACTCTCGATGTCGAAGCCTTTGACCCCCTTGCGATAAGCATCGATGAAGAGAGGGGCTGAGTGGTAGGAGTTCATACATACGTGATTACCGTGTACCTGAGGGAACGTAGGTAGCCAACCGCTCTGTTCATACATCTTCACATATGAATTTAGCATATCCCCCTCCATCGTTGGTGTGAGTATAGTGCGAAGTGGATGTTGAGCACGATAAGTATCCCACGTCCAGTCGTCGACGTAGAATGGTCGGTCACTCTCGTGCACCTTGCCGTCGTAGCCGCTGAAGTATCTACCACTCTCATTAATATTTATCATACGTTCATATGTTCGGTAGAGAGAGGTGTAGAATGTTCGTTTTTGCGCCTCTGTACCACCTGTAACTTGGATCTGATCTAGTCGATCCGCCCACCTCTGTTTGGCGATCTGGGCGAGTGCATCCATCGTGATTGTTGATAGCGATTCTCTATTGTAGTTTGCCTCTGCCTGCGCCATATCTATATACGATATAGCGTAGCGAACCGATATGCTCTCCTGCTCGAAGTCAAACTCCACTCCGCCACTCTTTGGAGTCACCTTTGGAGATATTGGCTCTCCGTCGGCTGTTGTGAACACACCATAGGCGTAGATCGACATTGAGCGTGTGGTTGCTGTTAAACCTTTTGAGCTGTAGTTGTATCGCTCCGTGAATGCAAATGTACTATCTTCGCACTCCATCGTAGCCTCTTCGGAGGCTTTGATGAATAGTTTGTTCTCGCCATCGCCACAGAAGTCGAAGCTGAAGATTGCACCCTTCTCGCCTGGTGCGACTTTTATGCGTATATCATCCTCGATAAGATATGTAGAGTAGAACCAAGGGTGGTATATCTCCAAGTCGTGATCGATAATCATCGGACGACTCCAATCCTCGTTATCAGAAGATGAAGCTATCATTGGAAATACACCTGCTACACGATGGGTGACTGTTTGTAGGGGTAATCCCTTTAGCTCGTCGGAGATGTAGTCTGCCTTGTGAGGGAAGAGTCTTAGCATCTGATTTGGCTGCTGGATTGTTGGGAACGTAGGGACTAGGAACGGCACAACATTCCCAATAGTCGGATCTACATAGTCAACATTACTAGTGGTGTCACCTCCGCACGAAGTGAGTGAAAGTGACAGAGCGAGGGCAAACGCCCCAAATACAGTTTTATATAACATATTATCTCTTTGTTTTAGATTTGTTCGACTTTTTAGATGCTTCTGGTGTATTGTCGAGATTAGTATTAGAAGATATTGGTTTAATACCATCACGAGTGATAAATATCGGTTGTATTGTGCCGTCGCTGTTGAAGTTCATATACTCGATGACGGTTGTTCTTCGGTATGGATCGCCAGGATAGACATCGTAGTGACCTGCGCAGTACCACTGACCATCGACCTCGATGGTTGATCCGTGTGCAGTCTTTGAGATTGTGTGCTCCTTTGTGCCGAAGAAGAAGTCGCCCTTGTAGTCGTATGGTCCAAATGGTGAGTCAGCCATCCAATAGCGAAGGGTCTTACCACCACCTCCGAGCATATATGTCTTGCCATTGCGGAAGAAGATCCAAGGACCCTCGTGGAATGCCTGCATCGGTGGAAGCTCATACTTTTCAACAACTTCATCGAGATTCTCAGAGAGCTTTACGATTACGGGGTAGAATGGTGTTTTGAGACTTGCACGTTCAGAGAATACGACGTATGAGTCGCCCTCCCACTCGAAGTATGCGGGGTCATAAGCCTGCACATATCCCTCTGGCATTTTGTATAGTATACGAGGGTTCTCGAAAGGTCCCGTTGGTGATGGGCTGTCGGCTACGCAGATCTGGTGTCCTTCGGGGAAGTAGATATAGTAGTGACCATCTTTCTCTGCTGCGTCGGGTGCCCAGAACGGCCCGCCCCACGGTGTCTGTTTGTTGTCGAGCACTACACCGTGATCTGTCCAAGTCAACATATCGTCTGATGAGAATACGTGATAATCCGACATATCCCATATTCTGGGATGATCTTTGTCGTGTGAACCGTAGATGTAGAACTTGCCATCTGACCAGCGGTGAATCGATGGGTCAGCTGTAAATGGGTGTTTGATTACGGGATTTTGTGCCATTGCATTTGTGACACATAGAGTAGCTGCAAGAGCCAATAGTTGGAGTCGACCTTTCATAATAGATAGTAGTTTGATTTGTTATTATGCTACAAAACTATCATATGAGGGTTAATATAAGGTTTAATACAATGTTTAATGGAGTGTATAAATCGCTGTTACTAGCGATTTATACACTCCATTGTGATGTTTTAGTCGATTTATGTCAATCTATCGCTCTAACGGAATCTCAACAGTTGGTTTGATTTCGCCACGTATAAGTTGACCCGATAAACCTGCTAATCGTAAATACCAATCGCTTGGCATACCGTCGATGTCGAGGAATTGCGACTCGCCAACGGGGGGGGTATTACTAACCTTGAAGATTGCAGTACCCTCATCAATCTCATCGAACATAGCAAAATAGATCATCTTTGCACCCATCTCGACACTTTTTGTTATCTGCTTCCACAGGAACGACCCTCCGTTGCGTGGGTTCATATTAAAAGCACTTGTTGGGTGCATATTTTTCCAACTAAATCCAGGGAATAGTACTGGGACATAATCTAAGCCATTCTCCGCACACCACTCTACGTCGCCCTTGATTACTCTCTCTGCGAAGTTTGGAAAGTTCTTCTCATTGTGACGGCTAACATACCAAGGATGAACGATGTCGGCACGTTTGATAACAGCGTGTAGTTCTGGATTTCCGTCAGTGTCGCCACCCAATGTTCTCCAATATGTAGGGACACCCAACAGAATCGAGCAACCTCCATATTGTGGATCTGAGATGAAGAAGTCTAGTAGTTTGTTGATCTCGGGATAACTATATTTACGACCGCCACCAAAACCGACACCCCATATTGCGACCAATGGTTTGCCGTTGTGGTAGAGATAGTTGTTGTTTTTGTCGGATGGCGAGGCTAACCCCATTTGATCGACCATCATCTTCCAATCCTCAATTACAATATCTACATCCACAGCCTGCATACCCGATAAGTCATACATAATAGATATAGCTCTATGCTCCTTGTCCGAAGCATTGAAGGCGTTTCGAAGAACTACGTTTGAATGATTTATGCTAACAGGGGTCTTTAGGGTAGTCACAAAACGCTGCATAAATACACCGTCGAGTCCATACTCTCGCATCCACTTAAAGTGAAGATCCACCGTGCTTTTGTCGAACGAGCTGAAGGTATATGCTGCCGAACCATCACTATTTTTGAACTCTGTTTTGTAGAGTTTTT
The DNA here is from genome assembly GCA_047178665.1 of Rikenellaceae bacterium. GTDB lineage: Bacteria > Bacteroidota > Bacteroidia > Bacteroidales > Rikenellaceae > Alistipes. Next base: position 6,028 of record JBCQTK010000049.1, read on the forward strand.
TATACTCCGACACATCTGCCCACGCATCTATTGTGCACTCTCCAGGTCGGAAGTTCTGCCCACTCTTATAGTGATTCCAACCTCTACCTGCACCATCGCCAGGAGCATTGAACCACCCCTGATAACCTGCCATCACAAGCCCCGTATAGCTCATATAGTTGCTGCTGTCGGCATACTTGCTTTTGTTCTTACTTTTTTTGGCGGCATCAACCGTTGTGATTGAGCTAATCATCGCTAACATTAGCGTAACTAAAAATAGTCGTTTCATAATAATATTGTCTATTTGTTTTTAATCTTTATTGCCCATTCATCTTTACCGATAGCGGGATATTTTTTTTCGAAATCAGAATAATATCCCCTTAGTCTCTTCACTTCATTACTATCTTTATGATCTTCGTATAGATTCTGAGTTTCGGTTTTGTCACTGGTGTAGTCGAAGAGGAAGTTTGTCGTATTACGCCAATCACGTGTGCCATTGTACATAGGTGATGGATCTAACCAAAGCGACAACTTCTTTGTGGCGGTGATTATAGTTGCTTGAAACCAATTCTCTGAAACAAGGTATTTACGCCCTACATCTTTATCTTTGAGGAGAGCATCTGCAAGAGATATCCCCTGTGGTCGATATTGTGCGTCGGCAGGCAGAGGTGTCTCGGTCATCTCTAATAGTGTTGGATAGAGGTCGATCAATCCGACTAGATCATCTCTCGTGCGGTTTGCTTCGATGTGTCCATTCCACGAAAATATCAGAGGAACACGTAGCGTATCTTCATATAGATTATGACCAGCCGCAGCCTTCTCGATCATTCCGTGGTTGCCTACAAAGTCGCCGTGGTCTGATGTGTAGACGATAATAGTATTGTCGAGCAACCCTTGCTCTTCAAGGGTGTTGTATAGCTCTCCCATCCAGTGATCGATCTCCTCGACCAAAGCATAGTATCCAGTTATGTAGTCTCTGTATAGCTGTTCATCATCGGCAGCTAGTCCAAGGCACCATATTCCTCGCCTGTTGCTGCGCAAATTTGCAAGGAATGGAGGTAGATTCTCGGATGGCTCTCGTAATGTCTCTGGCATCTTGACAGAGCTACCATTATTGCGTCCCTCACCCCATTTGGTGGCATCGTGTTGTGTAATGTATGACGTGAGAGGTGAGTAGGGTTGATGTGGACGATAAAAAGAGGTGTAGAGGAAGAATGGTTCGCCTTTTCGTCTCCCTGTGCCGTGTTCTTTTAACACCTCGATAGCATTACGTGCCGAATACGCCTCCATTGTGTAGTTGTTGGGGAGTTTGCTCGTTCGAGTACCCATCTTTGCATTAGGATATTTAGTGTTTTCGAGAGAATTGCCTTGAGGGAATCGACCAAATTCAGCAGCCCAATCTTCGCCAAACTCCTGCGCATATCCCTGCTCCTCGATCCACTTTACATAGTTGTCATTGGGACTCTCTTGTTTTGAATGGCTCTTTAGGACAGCCCATCCTTTGTCTGCCGCGTCGTGGAGGTGACGCTTGCCGAATCCATATGTCCTATATCCACTCTGTTGCAGTGCATATTGCATTGATGTTGCATTTAGGGCGGGGGCTGTATCGACAGGGGCGTTATCCATCTGTCCTGTGACACGTGGGTACAACCCCGTGAATATGCAGGTTCGAGAGGGGCCCGACACGGCATCCTGTGAATATGCGCGACTAAATACAACTCCGCTCTTTGCGAGCTTGTCGAAGTTGGGCGTCTGCACGTCGGGGTTGCCTGCGAAGCTAAACACATCTGCACGGTGCTGATCTGTGATTATAAATAGTATGTTGGGGCGCACCTCCTCCTGGCTCATCTTGTCACCCTTCGCTGCCGAGGCTGTTGTCGTCGGCAGCAAGGTGACGAGAGATAATAGTCCCAAAGAGGTCATCTGATCTTTCATATGCATAGTTTTAGTTAGTAGTTTGTAAGTGCAAATTTACAAACGATATGTTAATATGATGGTTAATGGATCACTTAACACTACGTTAATATAAAACATATTCCCGATATTACTCATTAGCATCTATTGTTAGCGAACTGTCAACGTCGCTTTGAGGGGTAGCACTCTCGATGAGGGGCCGACTTGAATCTCAAAGTCGCCAGACTCAACTTCGCGCTGCATATCTATGTTTATGAGTGAGAGTTGCTCGGGTGTGATGCTGATTACAACCTCTCTCTGCTCGCCCGCTTCAAGATCTACACGTGCAAAACCCTTGAGCGACATCGCCGGGAGTGATACGCTGCTCACCTTATCGCCAATGTAGAGCTGTGCGACCTCAGTGCCACTACATTCACCGACATTCTTTACTATAAACGACACCTCTATAGAGTCGCCCTGTGTAATCTCGCTCTTTGAGAGTCGCAGATCGCTATACTCAAACTTCGTGTAGCTCAAGCCGTGACCAAAGGGGTAGAGTGCCGCCGCAGTTCCATCCACATATGTAGACTTAAAAGATCTTCGTTTCGAGTAGTAGGCAGGCATCTGTCCTTCGCTACGTGGTATGCTAATCGAGAGTTTTCCAGATGGGCAGACATCGCCAAATAGGATGTCACATATCGCCTTGCCACCCCACTCGCCAGGGAACCAAGCCTCGACAACTGCTGGTGAGAGATCATCAGCAGGGGTCATAACGAATGGTCGACCATTCATAAAGACTGTTGCTGAGGGTTTGCCGCTTTGTTTCACTATCTCCAAAAGTCGCACATCACGCTCCGCCATATTGAGGTTTTGGCGATCCTTACCCTCGCCCACAGCGTCGATGATCTCGCCCAGAGCCAAGATAGTAATGTCGGACTTAGCAACAGATCGAGCCACACGATTGTAGAGCTCCTCTTCGGAGACCGCCTTTGTGAGTCGCCATCGAAGGCTCATCTTCGCCAAGTGATCCACCTCAGCATACTCACTCCTGATGGGTAACATATCGCCTGCACGGAGATAGCATCTGTGGAGTGTCGTACTCTTGGGTTTGTCCCATACATCGCCAACTATTTTGTCGTTGATATAGAGGCGTGCACAATCATCGGCGTGAAGTTCAAACTCATACTCGCCACTTACGGGTACTCGAATATAGCCGCTCCAACGAGCCGAAAAATTATCTCGATTGACCCCTGGGACAGGGCTTAGATTGTGCCAATAGTGAGACACTTCACTGTCGATCGTTCGATATGCCGCTGCACCCTCAATCTTCGGGTTGTTAAAGTACTCTGCTATCACCCCATTCTCCTCGCCACTTGCGGTGGTAAAGAGAGCAGAGTTGGGAATTGATTTGAATTTGTCCTCTACCTGATTCTCTATGTAGTCGATTTCGACACCCTTGCCGAAGCGTTGCTTCAAACCCTCGTAGAGTGTAATGCCTCGTGCCTGAGCCGGAGAGTAACCACCTAATAAAGAGAGATTACCCTGCTCACCTATGAGAGTAATGCGGCGAATTTTGCCTTTGAATGGTAACGTATTATCTTCATTTTTGAGAAGGACGATCGACTTGTGAGATGCCTCTAGTGCTAACTCGCGGTGAGTATCGCAGTGGTGCAACTCCTCGATGTTCTTGTCGTCGATATATGGGTTCTCGAAGAGCCCTAGTTCAAACTTTAGACGCAATACGTCGGCAACCCTCTCATCCAATATCTTCTCGCTCAATATACCATCTCTGACCGCTTCGACGATCGAACTTTGGAACGTGTCGTATGGAAAGTCGTAGAACTGAACATTGAGACCTGCGTTGAGCGAGTTGAGTACAGCCTCTTTGGGGGTAGCAGCAGTTTGATGACGCAGTACTTGTAGTCGTATCGTCCCCAAGTCGGCAACTACAACACCACGGAATCCCCACTCGTCGCGCAAGAGATCGCTTAGTAGCCATCTATTTGATGAGCAGGGGATACCATCAATCTCGTGATATGCCGCCATAATGCCACGTGCGCCAGCCTCTTTGACAGCTCTTTCGAAAGCATAGAGGTGTGTCGACCGAGCCTCTCTCTCGCCAATATTAACAGGCGACGAGTTAGTTCCACCCTCGGGGATTCCGTGCACACCAAAGTGCTTTGGCTCAGCAGCAACGCTATATGGCGAATTGAGACTATCGCCCTGCATACCTTTGATTATGTTGACCCCCATACGAGATGCGAGATATGGGTCTTCGCCAAATGTCTCTTCGACACGTCCCCAGCGGATCTCCCTCGCCAAATCAAGGTTAGGGCCGAGGATAAAGTGTACACCGTGGATTCTCGCTTCGGTGCCGATTACTCGTCCGATCTTGCGCATTAGGAGTGTGTCCCAACTCGAACTATTACCTATCTGCGCAGGGAATGTTGTTGAGCCTATACCTTGATAACCGTGAAGTCCCTCCTCGATGAAGAGTAGTGGAATACCCAATCGAGTGCGCTCCATAGCTCTGCGCTGGATTGTGTTGGCGATTGTCGCATTGTTGGGGTATAGATCGTGAATTGTGCCGATAGTCATACTATCTATGTAGTGTGCCATCTGGTTATCTGATAGTCGACTCTCGTCTAAGACGATCTCCTTTGCCGACAACATATCGAGTTGTGCAGCCTTCTCTTCGACGCTCATACGAGCAATAAGATCTTCTACTCGCCTCTCGATAGGCTGTGTTGAATCTTTGTAGATAAATTTGTCGCCACACGACACTGTGGCGAGCGACAGTAGTAAAATGAGAGCTCTCTTCATAATTGTCATTGTTCCGTCTCACGCTACGACTCTCGAAAGAGCACGAAGTAGATAAAGACGTTGTTAATATATTAGGTTTAGGGTCACTATTGGGGGGCAAAACATCTCTCCCATAGCAAATTTAACACAAAGATAGTGTCGGTAGGTTAATGAATATGCTAATATCTCGATTAACAGCAAAATATCTGGCTACATATGAGCATAGCCAGATTGGAACAGATGGGGTTTAAAACTCCAACCGACTTGTTTTACCACATTTTCACTACATTGACGAGCAGCAACAAATACTCAAGGTACCACTACATATTAAAATAGTAGGTATCCCGAGTAACATCCAGGTCAAGTATTTGAAATAGAATAGCTCAGTTTGCCCCACGCCAACGATATGGATCGCCTGACGACTGTTTTGCGTTGGTTTCCTCTTCCTTATAGCCACTAAATATTAGGAATTGCACCAAACTTATACGCCTTCTGCAATGACGATATGCGGTTGAGTGCCTTGAAATCTGTCAATGGCTATAAACGAGTTATTCGCAACAGCGTCTTGAACATACTTAGCAATATCGAGCGTGCAGATTGTGCCTCGTGACTCACACTCAACAGGCAAGTCGTAGCCAATGTTAGAGATATTGAAATCCGCAGCCTTGAGATATTTCAAAACATACTCTCTGCTGCTATCTTTGACGCTATCAACCCCACTCCAACCATATAATGTTAGTATCTCCGATGTCTGAACCTCCTGCTTGGAGAAATAGTTAGTAGCACACTCCAACTCTGCAATCTTCACATTAACCTGCATATATGCCGCAAACACCGACATATTCGGCAAGCACTTTATCGAAATCTCCTCCTGTGCAATAACAACGACTAAGGAGCGTGCAACCGTCTGAAATTTGGGGCGTAAAAACCGTGTTCCTTTCGTGGGAGATTGTTAAGAAATTATTTTCAAGATATTGTGTACTAGGAGGTTATGAATGCCGTTCGCTCCCCCACGCACCGCCAAAAGCCTTGATGATCGTTTGATTATCAGGGCTTTAATTTTTTTTTCTGTGTTGCACTTGTGTTGTAAATCTCGCACGAAAGTCCACTATCGGAGGATGTAAGTCCACTTGAAAATAGTAGAAATTATAGAAAATGTTGTTATTTTTGTCCTCTCGGATTTTAGAACCAAGTAATAAATGGATATGGTAATAAAACAGATAGTTGCTACGATTACTCATCTATTTGTTTGATATACACGCCATTTTTCAGGTTGTTAAGCGCAATGTTGATGATTTATTTAAGTCACTTTATATTGTAAATGCAAAAGCAGACAAATTTTAATAAGAACCAAACTACTAAAATTATATATATGAAATTTGTACTAATTGCTTTTTTATTAATGCCTATCTCTTTCGTCCTTAATGCACAGAATAAGTTCCTAGTTGGCGGATCAGGTTCTGATATAGTTGCGATTGTCGACAAATAGACGGCTGCGGTTGAGTGGGAGAGAGCTCTATTGCCAAAGGAGGAGTGTAATAGCGTCCTTTGTAAAGGAGGAATAGTTGGATATTCTAGTAGAACAGCTGCGTACGTCGTAGATAAAAATGTCACGGTTACGTTTAAGTTCGATAAGTTAAATCCGAGGGATTATAGAGATTCCGTAAAAACTTGTTGCCACTATTGCCAGGCTTAGGGTAGCTCCCCAATATGCCATTCGTGATACGTTAGTTAACCTCCTGTGTCACTATCTACAGAGCCAGTCGATACCCTTTCGGAGTCGATCCTGTGTATCGTTTGAAGAGGGCATTGAAATATGATATATTGTTGAACGACAGCTTGTAGGCTATGTCTTGAATCGAGATGTTGCGTGTTGCGAGGAGCAGGCACGCCGTCTCGATTTTTCGTTCGTTTATATACTCGATTGGTGTTCTGCCCGTGTGGCGACCAAAGAGTCGTGTGGTGTGTGTGGGCGAGAGGTGTGCAACGGCACATAGGTCGTCGATCGTTATTGTGTTATATATATTGTGTCGTATGTATGTTGTCATCGCCATCACTCGTTGGTCGCTCGCCTCATCTTTGTGGCTACCTCGCTCAACAAAGGGTAGGAGGAGGGTGTTTAGCAGCAAGTTGTTGATGGCAAGCGTGCTCTCCTTCGTCTGTTCGTCAGAGCCACGGTTGATCGTGACGGTCGACTCGTCAGCATATTTCTGCGGATCGTAGACTGCGAGTTCGAGGTTGCGGTTGAGCGATATTATACGTTCGAAGATAGCATACTCCATCACCCCCGCCTCCACCGAAAATGGGGTCGAGAACTCCTCCAAGATGCGACGCAGCGTGTGGGAGCTCTCGTAGAGGTGGATATATGATAGTTTTAGCTCGCCGCTGCACTCGTTGTTGTGGAGAGTAAAAGGTGGGGTCAGATAGACATAACCAGGATGCAACTCATAGCGTTTGTCACCTATAATAATAGAGCCACTACCAGCGTGCACAATGTGAAGGCGAGCAAAAGGGCTACTCACATTGTGGTAGTTCCAGTCTCCATAGTGTGAAGCCTCACCGCAGTTTAGCAGGCGATAGATTGAATTTTTGTTGGTTGTGCTCATAGTGTCTCTATTTATATTGTGTTGTTGCAATGTAGCTATAATTTCTCGAACAAAAAACAAATATGGTAGAATAGTGTTATTTTATGTTATTTTAGTTCTAAAATCTAATCTTTTTATACTCTACTTTTGTATTAACGCATTAAACCACCTAAAAATATAAATTTATGGAGATTAAATCAATCAATCCCGACCTTGTACCTAAGCGCACACTCAGCAATGGCGCGGTGATTCCAGCTGTTGGAATCGGCACATTCGGCTCGGACAACTACGACAACGAGACTATCGCCAACGCACTCAAGACGGCTATCCGCAACGGCTATCGCCACATCGACTGCGCTGCGGTCTATGGCAACGAGCGAGAGATCGGTGTCGCTATCAAGGAGCTAATCGAGGAGGGGACAGTAACACGTGAGGAGCTATGGATCACCTCGAAGCTATGGAACGATCAGCACCACAACGTGGCACAGGCGTGCCGCAACTCTATGGAGGATCTGCAGCTCGACTATCTCGACCTCTACCTCGTCCATTGGCCATTCCCTAACTTCCACGCAAAGGGTGTATCGGTCGACTCTCGTGACCCCAACGCAAAGCCCTATATCCACGAAGATTTTATGAGCACGTGGGGCGAGATGGAGAAGCTCCACGATGCAGGTTTGGTGCGCAACATCGGCACCTCAAATGTCACAAAGGCGAAGATGGAGTTGATATTGCGTGACTGTCGAATCAAACCCGTCATCAACGAGATGGAGATTCACCCTCACTTTCAGCAGCCCGAGCTCTACGACTATATGGTCTCAAATGGCATCCAGCCCATCGGTTTTTGCCCCATCGGGTCGCCCAATCGCCCTGAGCGTGATAAGACAGAGACCGACACTGTGCCGATCGAAGATCCTACGATTGTGGCGATCGCAGCGGCACACGGAGTCCACCCTGCAGTTGTATGCCTGAAGTGGGCGGTGCAGCGTGGTGAGATCATCATCCCATTCTCGGTGAAGCCCGAGAAGTTTATGGCGAACCTAGAGTGTGCGATCGTCGACCCCCTCACCGAGGAGGAGATGGCGGCGATGAAGGCTCTCGACAAGAACAACCGATTCATCAAGGGTCAGGTGTTCTGCTGGGTAGGATCTGAATGGGAGGATCTTTGGGATCTTGATGGCGTAATTAAAAAATAATACAAAAACATAAAAAACATACAACAATGAGTAATAAAATGCAAGCGGCATATTTGCCAGGAAACAGCACCGTAGAGTTAAAGATGGTAGAGGTCCCAAAGCCCGGTCACGGAGAGGTTCTCATCAAGATGAAGTCGTCAACAATCTGCGGATCAGACATCCGTTGCATCTATCGTGAGCACGTGGGCGAGGGTCCAGAGGGGTATCAGGACAAGGTCTGCGGACACGAGCCTTGCGGTCAGATCGTAGAGGTGGGCGAGGGTCTTCGTCGCTTCAAGAAGGGGGATCGTGTGATCGTCTATCACATCTCTGGTTGCGGTGTCTGCAACGACTGTCGCCGTGGATTTATGATTAGCTGTACGTCGGAGTATCGCCGTGCCTATGGATGGCAGCGTGATGGCGGTATGGCGGAGTATATGTTGGCGGAGGAGAAGGATCTTGTATATCTTCCCGACTCGCTAACCTACACCGATGGTGCGCAGGTAGCGTGTGGCTTCGGTACAACATACGAGGGTTTGGAGAAGATCGGCATCTGCGGAAATGATGCAGTGTTGGTCGTAGGACTCGGACCTGTAGGTCTCGCAACAGCGATGCTCGCAAAGGCGATGGGTGCAGAGAAGGTGATCGGTGTCGACACGGTTCAGTCACGTATGGATATAGCTGTCGAGAAGGGTCTTTGCGACGCTGTGGTTATGTCGGACAAGGATGCTTTAGAGAAGATCAAGGCTCTCACAGGTGGCAATGGTGTGGAGCGCGCGATCGACTGCTCAGGCAACACTCACGGTCGTCAGTTGGCGATCCGCGCCACACGTAAATGGGGCAAGATCGCATTCGTAGGCGAGGGCGGCACTGTAGAGTTCAATCCATCGGAGGATATGCTGCACGCACAGAAAACTATCTACGGCTCGTGGGTTACTTCGATCTGGAAGATGGAGGAGGTAGTGGAGCGCATCGTTCGCTGGGGCATCCACCCAGAGGATTTGGTGACAGATCGCTTCACGCTCGATCAGGCATCGGAGGCGTATGCGTTGATGGCAGATGGTAAGTGCGGCAAGGTGGCGATCGTATTTGACGAGGAGATCAAATAGTCGGATTATGTGGAGATCAGAATTTGAGCGTGTGCTTCCGCTATTGGGACACCGCAACTGGATTCTGGTTGTCGACAAGGCATTCCCGTTGCAGAGCGCAGCGGGGATGACCTATTTTGACAGTCAGGAGCAGCACAAAGAGGTAGTTGAATATGTACTTCGGAGCGTGGAGACAGCGTCGCACGTGAAACCGATAATCTACACTGACAAGGAGTTGGAGTTCCTTCCCCAATTCGGTGGTGAGGAGGCAGAGATGGTCGCAACGCTCAACTCGGTGTTGGCTGGTCGTGAGGTGCAAAGCATCCTACACGACGAGATCTTCACCAAGCTCGACACCGCCTCGAAGCTCTTTAATGTTGTCGTCATCAAGACAGAGGCTACGGTAGCCTACAGCTCCGTATTTCTCGAACTAGATTGCGGATATTGGAGTGCGGAGAGGGAGCAGAGGCTTCGTGCAAACTTAAAATAGAGAACGTTATGGCAAATACATATCAGCAAGACAGAGAGTTTCTATCTCGTTACCTCACCCTCGTTGAGCTAACAGATGGCAAGAGACGACTACTCCTTACCCCCGATTTGCAGGGGCGTGTAATGACCTCGACACCATCGGGCGAGCAGGGTTACAGCTGCGGCTGGATCAACTACGCACTCATCGAGTCGCAGAGACCACTCCCTCACTGCAA